>SYOX01000086.1 GCA_005804885.1 Pseudomonadota bacterium | reverse complement strand
CTTCGCCCGCGTCGAGAACGTCCCCAAGGAGGTCCTGAGCGCCGTCGCCGACCGCGTCACCTGGGACAACCCCGCCGACTACCTCGACCACCTGCGCCAGATCCCCCTCGGCCCCAACATCGCCCCGATGATCCCCCACTCCATGCTCCGGATCGAGGTCATGGGCATGGAGGGCAGCACCCAGCGCGACCCCACCGAGGCCGAACTGGCCCAGATGGCCGACCTCCTCGACGAGGGCATGAAGCTCGGCTACATCGGCTTCTCCACCGACGCGCTGCCCTTCCACTATCTGGCCAACGACCCCAACCGCCGCAAGAAGATCCCCGGGCAGTACTGCGACTTCAAAGAGCTGCGCCTGCTGACCGACGTCGTCCGACGCTACGGCCGCGTCTGGCAGGCCACCCCCCCGAAGGACAACCCCATCGACGTCCTTCGCACCTTCATGCTCTCCAGCGGCCGACTCTACGGCCGACCCCTGAAGCTGACCGCCGTGGCCGCCCTCGACATCCAGACCAACCGCACCCTGCTCGCGCTCGGCCGCGTCCTGACCGACCTGCTCAACTCGCCGCTGCTCCAGGGCCAATTCGCCCTCCAGTCCCTCGCCGCCCGCTTCAAGGTCTGGGCCGAGGGCCCCATCACACCCCTGGCCGAGGAGATCAAGGTCCTGCGCATGCTCAACGAGCCCGACCTCGAAGACCGCCCCGCCCGGCTCGCCCTGCTCAACGACCCGGACTGGATCGCCGACTTCAAGCGCATGTGGCGATCGGGCCGCCCAGGCACCGGCGCCGCGCACCTCAAGCGCCGCCTGCGCGTCGAGGACCACGCCCTGAGCCGCCAGCTCGACGACATGACCATCGAGCGGTGCCCCGTCGCCCCCTGGCAAGGCGAGACCATGGCGGCCGTCCGCGCTCGCCTCCTGGGGTGGCAGCGATCCGGCAGACAGGGCGCCCGCGACCCGCAGGAGGCCCAGGCCTTCGCCACCTTCCCCGACCCCGCTGGCGACGAGGCCGACTTCTTCCTCCACCTGCTGCGCCAGTGGGACACCGACATGGTCTGGTCCACCATCTCGGCCAACAAGGACCCCGCCGTCGTCAAGCGCCTGCTCTTCGACACGCGATTCTTGCCCGGCTTCTCCGACAGCGGCGCCCACCTGACCAACCTGGCCTTCTACGACGCCAACCTGCGCGCCCTGCAGATCGCCGCCGCCGAGTCCACCGACGCCGTCTCCTTCATGGTCCGGCGCCTGACCCTCGACCCCGCCCGCTTCTTCAACCTCGACGCCGGCACCGTCGATGTCGGCGCCACCGCAGACCTGACCCTCATCGACCCCGCCGCGCTGGCCGCCTACGACGCCGAGGCCAACGTCACCCGCGTCACCCGCGAGGCCATCGGCCACGAGCAGCTCGTCAACCGCTCCGACGGCGTCGTCCCCCTCGTCCTCATCGGCGGCAAGGTCGCCTGGCAGCGCGGCGCCCCCTCCGACGACCTCGGCCGCGCCCGCATGGGCCGACTCCTGACCGCCCACGTCCGCTGAGGCCCTCCACGAAGCGCCGAGATCCGGAGCCGCCCATGGCAGATCCCATCACCCAGGTCCTGTTCCTGCTTGGCCCGATCGCCGTCCTCCTCTCTGTCCTCGTCCTGATCTTCTGGGCGCACAACAAGAACAACGAGCGGCGCCACCGGATCTGGCGCCAGGAGGCCGAGGCCGCCGGGCTCTCCTTCCGCGAGGGCGGCGGCGAGATCGAAGGCTTCGGCCTCTACGCCGCCTCGGTCGAGTCCGAGATCCACGCCCCGCTGCCTGGGGGGCACATGAGGATCTGCCGGATCCACAACCCGACCGGACACCGCAAGCACTTCACCCACGGCCGCGTCGACTTCGAGGCCCCCGCCGCCCTCGGCCTCTCCCTCGCCTCGCGCGGCCTGCTCAGCTTCGGCGGCCACCTCAAGACCGGCGACGAGCGCTTCGACGAGCGCTTCATGACCCAATCAGGGGGCGACAGGGTCGACCTCTCAGCTCTGTCGCCCCCTGTCCGCACCGCCCTCCTTGAGCTGCTCCTGCTCGTCGACTCGGTCGAGCTGGACGACAAGGGCCTGCGCTGGCAGACGACCTCCTCCCTGATCAAGGACGGACAGGTCGCGCGCGTCGCCCAGGCCACCGTGGCGGCCAACGCGGTCCTCCAGGCCGTCCTGCGCGGGCGACCCCTCGACGAGCTCGATCCTCCTGACCAGCGCCGCCACACCCTGCCCGCGGGGCTCACCTCACCGACAGAGGGCGCGCGGCGCCGCTCGGCGCCCGAGCGCGAAGGAGCGGCCGAGGTCGAAGCCGCCGAGGTCGAAGCCGCCGAGGTGACCTCCAGTCGCCGCCGAGGCTGATCTGCGCCCCTCGCCCTGACCCCGCCCGACACGCGACTCAGCGCCCCCCCGGGAAGGAGGGGCCGGACCTGGCGAGGCCACCCACCTCGTCGAGATCGAGCACCTCAGGAACGATCGGGCGGCGAAGGCTGTTGAAGGGGGCAGCGGCTCGACCCGTGCTCGCGAGACGGCCCCATGGATCTCCTCTTCGTCTTCCAACTGGTCTTCACGCTGACCGCGATCGTGCTGGGCTACGCCGTCGTCGTGTGGAACCTGCAGCGCGCCGCCGAGCGCGAGGAGGCCGAGCGCGAGGCCCTCTGGCGGCGCGCGGCCTTGGAAGCGGGGCTGGAGTTCGTCAACGGCGAGATCGGCGACGAGGGGCTGGCCGGGATCGCCCGCGTCGAGCGCCAGCTCGTCGGGCTCTGGCGCGGAGCCCAGGTCCGCGTCCAGCGCATCGACCGGGGCCTGCCGCCAACGCGGGCCCGGATCGACCTCGTCCCCCCGCTCGACCTCAACCTCCACGTCGAGATCCTGCGCGGCGATCCCTTCATCCCCAAGGTCCTGACGGGCGACGCGATCTTCGACGAGGCCTTCCTCGTGATCGGGGATAGCCCCCTGGAGGTCTCGCTCCTGCTGACCCACGAGGTCCGCGTGGCGCTGCTGGCGCTGGCGAGCCATTGCCCCGACGTGATCGTCGACCGAGGAGGGATAGGGTGGTCGCTGAACGATGATCTGACCGACCCTCGACAGCTTGAGGAGATCCTGGGGGCGATGAAGGCGCTGACCCACGGCCTGATCGAGGCCGAGGGGGATCGGGTGCTGCGCCACGATCTGGAGGGCGCCCCCTCCAGGCGGGCCTCGGCGAGGCGCGCGCTCGTCGGCCAGCCCCAGGCCGTCCACCAGACCGCCGCGCGCCGATAGACGGCCTGGACAGGCCCGCTCAAGACCTCAATGCACGGTCGCCGCGCGCGGGACGATCGGCAGCTCGGGCGGCTCGGTGCCCTCCAGCCACGCCTTGATCGCCTGGCCCACGACCGGCCCCGGGGTGCGGATGACGGCGTTGTCCAGCAGCGCGCAGCGGGCCTTGGTCACCCGCAGCGTGTGCTCGTGATCGAGCTCGCCGACGATGTCGAACTCGTACTCGATCCCCTCGCATTGCAAGGGCTCCAGCCCGACCTTGACCGGGATCGCGGTGCCGCCCTGATCCTGCAGGACGACCTCGGTCCTGGTGCGCAGCGTGGCGATCACGTGGCACCTGGAGCGCAAGATCGCGTCCATCATGGCGTTGTGAAGCGGCGTCACCTCCCGCCACGCCGCCAGGGTGTTGCCCCCGAAGCGCCGCTGGGCCACGTCCACCATCTCCAGGGCGCCGCCCTTGCCCATCCAGGCGTGCGACAGGCTGTCGATGATCAGCACCTCGAAGCCCGCGTCCTCGGCCGCCTCGATGGCCTTGATCGTGGCGCGCGGCGAGGCGTCCTCCATCTGGAGGACGTGGAAGTCGAAGCGATCGGCGGCCATGGCCGCCGAGCCCCGCTCCGTGTCCAGCACGGCGACCCGCTGACCCAGGCCCGCGGCGATCTGAAGGGCCGTGAAGGTCTTGCCCGACCCCGATGGGCCACAGAGCGCCACCCGCGCCCGGACCCTGTGCCGCGCGACGCTGGCCTTTTCAAACGTGAACATCATTCCTCCTGAATGCCGGTGAAGGGAGCCCACCACCACTGAACGCAACAACAGCTACCTGAACGCCCGTCATCCGTCAAGCGCTTTCGCGGAAGCGCGGACAGGCCGACGCCAGGGAGGATTCCGATTGACCCTCCAGGCCGGTGTCGGTAGTGTCGCGGCGCTCCAGCAAGGCGGGCGCCGGAGAGGTGAGGGCGGGGAGCGCCCTGATGTGCCGCGCCATGCCGGTCATGTCGATAAATATCATACGGATAGGGAGGTTGCCGTGGCTCAGCAGTTCATCTACCAGATGCAGGGTTTGAAGAAGGTCACCGGCGACGGCAAGAAGATCCTCGACGGGATCTGGCTCTCCTTCTTCCCGGGCGCGAAGATCGGCGTCGTCGGCCCCAACGGCGCCGGCACGTCGACCTTGCTGCGGATCATGGCGGGCATCGACACGGAGGTTGACGGCGAGACCTGGATCGACCCTTCGGCCACGGTCGGCTTCCTCTCCCAGGAGCCGACGCTGGACCCGACCCTGGACGTGCGCGGCAATGTCGAGCTCGGCATGGCCGAGGTCAAGGCGCTGCTGACCCGCTACGACGCGATCAACGACAAGTTCGCCGAGGAGATGACCCCCGAGGAGATGGACGCGCTGATCGAGGAGCAGGGCAAGGTCCAGGACCAGATCGAGGCCGTCGGCGCCTGGGACCTCGACCGCACGATCGAGATCGCCATGGACGCCCTCCGGGTCCCGGCCGGCGACGCCAAGGTCGATACCCTCTCCGGCGGCGAGCGCCGCCGCGTCGCCCTCTGCCGCCTGCT
>SYOX01000085.1 GCA_005804885.1 Pseudomonadota bacterium | reverse complement strand
GGCGGCCTCGACGGCGCCGCGCGCGGCGTCGAGGGCCAACGGGGCGCGCGATGTGTCGGCGGCGACCGCTGGGATGCCGCCGCGCACGGCGCGAACGCGCTCGGCGGGGGCTCGCTCCGCGCCGCCGAGCGAAGGGGAGCACGCGGCCGCGAGCGAGGCCAGCAGAGCGGCGCAGAGTCGGATCATCACAGGAGGCTCAGTCGGCGGACTTGACGGTGGGGGTCGGGCCTGAGAAGTCGATCGCGTAGGTGCGAGACGCCTCGGGGTCGACGTTGACGACGACCTCCCCGCGCGCGCCGGCTTCGGTCACCATGGTGACGGTGTACTCGCCAGCGGGCATCTCCAGGTTGTTGATTTCATTGGATTCGTACTCGTTGGAGCCGAGGTAGACCTTGGTGGTGCGGGGGTTGATCTTGAGGGTGAGCTTCCCGGGCTCGTTGCGGATCGCCTCCAGGGCCGGGGCGAAGGTGGCCGAGCCGATGGAGGTGGCGAAGACGCGCCGGTAGGGGTGGTGGCCTTCGAGCTTGAACTCGACCCGGACGGCCTCGTTGCGGCCGACGACCTTGAAGTAGGGCGCCCGGCCGACGAACTCGTCGTTGAGGTGGATGGCGGCATCGGCCAGTTCGAAGTGCAACTCGGTGATGCGCTCGCTGGCCTTGCGGTCCCTGGAGACGAGCTTGTGCACCCCGGCCTTGTTCTCGACCCCGGCGTAGACGTACTGGATGAGGACGTGATCGTAGTGGCCCTGCTTGCGCAGCACCACGTGGTACTCCTGCCGGGCGACGAGCTTGTCGAGGGTCAGCGGGGTCTGGCCGGTGGCCTTGCCGTTGAGGATGACGGCGGCGCCCTCGGGCTCGCTGTGGATGATCAGCTTGCCGAAGTCGGCCTCGGGGTCGAGCTTCTCAACGTCGATGGCGTCGAGCGTCATCGCCAGTGGCGTCGGCTTGCCCTCCTCGGGCGCGGCGATGTTGCGGTGGCTGGGCGCGTGGCCGGCCAGGTAGAGGCTCACGGAGTTGATCTTGCCCGGCACGACGCCAAAGTCCCCGGGGGTCTCGCCGGTCTGGAGGATGCCGTTGATGACGACGGAGGCCCCCGCCGGCTCGCTGGAGATGCTGGTCAGGGTCAAGGGCAGCTCGGGCGGCGGCGGCTCGGCCTCGATCCCCTTGAGCGGGTCCTCCTTCGGGGTCACGAAGGTGTCGGCCGAGGCCAGCGTGAAGCCCGTCTTGTAGAGCTGGTAGCTCGCGAAGGCGAGCATCCCCATGACGACGACCCCCAGGATCATATAGTAGACCCGGGAGCCCTTCTCGTAGCCGTCCAGCTCGTCGTCCTTGGCCCCTCGAAGCTGGTACTCGACCGTCTTGACCGACGATCGGGCCACCTTGCGGGCCTGCTTCTTGGGCTTGAAGTCCTGAACCTTGGCCGGGTTGACCTGGTAGGGCGCGTTCTCGTTGACGACGAAGGAGACCTGCTCGGGGGCCTTGGCGGGCCGGGCCGGGCGCGGCAGCTCGCCCGCCGCCTTATGGGTCGGCATCGGCGCGGTGGGGCCTGCGTCCCCCTCGCCGGCGGTCCACGACCTGACCTCGTTGACCGAGGGCGCCCCGGAGGGCAGATCCTCGTGCAGCTCCGGCGCGGGGCCGGGATCCGGCAGGGCGATGGTGGGGCCGGTCGGGGTCAGCACCCCCGACCTGGATGACTCCCTGGCCCCGCTGGACAGCGAGGCGTCCTCGCCAGGAACATCGAGCTTGTCGGGGAAGATCTCGCGCATGTAATTGCCCAGCTGCACAGGGCCGGTCTTCATCCGGTTGTTGCTCAAAAAATCTTCGAGCGCCTCTTGAAGCTCGCGGCCAGTCTGGTAGCGGTGGTGGGGATCGCGGGCCAGCGCCTTGAGGACGATCGCCTCCAGATCCCTCGGGAACTCGGGCCTGACCTCGCTCGGCGGCGTGACGATGGCCTCCGAGACGTTCTTGATCGTCTGGATGTCCGTCTCGCCCTTGAAGAGCCGCGTGCAGACCGTGATCTCGTACAGAAGAGTGCCCAGAGAGAAGATGTCCGACCTCGAGTCCACCTCCAGGCCATTGCACTGCTCCGGGGACATGTAGGCGTACTTGCCCTTGAGCTGCCCCGTGCGCGTCGTCACGATCTTGTTGGCCGCCTTGGCGATGCCGAAGTCCAGGATCTTGACCACGCCGTCGAAGGACACCACCACGTTCTGCGGCGAGATGTCCCGGTGCACGATGTTGAGCGGCTCGCCCTGGCCGTCGACCTGGTGGTGCGCGTAGTGCAAGCCCGCCGCCGCGTCCGCGATCGTCCGCACCGCGTGCCGCAGCGGCATGAAGTTGCCCACCGCGAGGCCGCGCTCGCACACTCGCCTCAGATCCTGGCCGTGGACGTACTCCATCGCGATGAAGAACTCGCCGTCGACCTTCCCCAGATCAAAAATCTGTACAATATTCGGGTGGTTGAGCGTCGCCGCGATCCGCGCCTCGTCCAGAAACATGTCGATCAACTCGGCGTTGTCGGCGTGGATCGGCAAGATGCGCTTGAGCACGATGTTCTTGCGGAAGCCTTCGATGCCGTCCTGACGGGCGAGGAAGATCTCCGCCATCCCTCCCGTGGCCAGCTTGCGGACCAGATGGTACTTTCCGAACTCCATGACCTTGGCTTCTTCGCTCCTGCACCGCGCGCTGGGCGTCGTCATCGACTCCCGCGCAATGTCCAGATCAGCGCCGAGCATACTTTTGGGGCTGCCTGTGTGTCAATGTAACCCCTTTCCGAGCGCGGCGCGCTCGCCTTGACGCGCCACGGACCCCTGTGGCAGAGATTCTTGTCCGTCGTCTGCCGAGCAACCAGGGTGCCTTCACCCTGACCTGACCATCCGCGCGGGTCGCCTGCGCCACCCATCGAAAGGAGCCCCTCCATGTCTCTGAAGAACAAAGCCTCCCTCGTCCTCCTCACGCTGGTCATGGCCGCGGCCGCCGTCGGCTGCTCCCACACCGGCGTGACCGCCGTCAACGAGAACACCGTCGTCATCACCAAGCACACCTTCTTCTTCTTCAACAGCGTCTACGTCTGCAAGGTCAGCGACAGCGGCCTGACCAGCTGCGCCGACAACGTCTCCCCGTGAACCACCCCCAGGGCGCCAGCTCGCAGGGGACTTACGTTCCCATCGGCGCCCTGATCGCGATGCTCGCCCTCGCCGCGCTCGCCCTGGCCTGCCGCGACGCTCCCGAAGCCCATCCACACAGGACACGCTTCGAACTGCCGGCCTACAAGCGCATGCCGGCCTGCGCCCTGATCCTCCAGCTCCCCCCCGACCACCCCCCCCTTGAGCAGCACGCCGCCCAGGCCATCGCCAACGTCGGCTACCTCGCCGCGCGCGACTGCCCCCCGGCCCTGGCCCTCCTCGACGCCGGACAGGCGCTGCGCCTCCCGCTTCGCGTCGAACCCTCCGGCCTCTCCCTCGACCCAGAGCGCGCCGACGAGCTCCTCCCGCCCCTCCCGGCCGATGCCCGCGCCTGCCTTGAGCGCGCCATCGCCGCCCAACCCCCCGAGACCTCCAACGGCCTCTCCCTCCAACCCTGGATCGTCGTCGAACCGACTTCGAAGACGGGCACAAGACCCCGTCGGGAACAATCGGGATCATCGCGTCGGCCTTGATGGCGGGCAGAAGACCCCGTCGGGAACAGTGACCCGTCGGGAACAGTGACCCTTTCGGGAACAGTGACCCCGTCGGGAACAGTGACCCCGTCGAGGAACAATCCGACCCCGTCGAGGAACCAGAAGACCCCGTCGGGAAGAATCAATGTCGTTCCTGAGGGGGTCTTGCCCGCCACGATGGGCGCTCTGACCCTGGAAACGCGAGCTTTGCGCCTTGTCGTCGATGAGGGCGGCGGGGGATCAGAGCAGGGCGAGCGCCCAGGCGGCGAGGGCGGCGCCGACGAGGGCGCCGGCGATGAAGACCAGCGCCGGGCGGGTGGCCTGGGGTGCGGGTCGGACGGGGAAGACGATCTCTCGAACCGAGCCCTCCTCCATGTCGACGAGCAGGACGCCGTCGACGGGGTAGGCCAGGGCGTACTCGAGGAGCTGGCGGCGCGTCGAGGCGTTCTCCAGCCGGGGGGCGACCTGGCCGGTCTTGACCTCGGCGATGAGCCGGCGGCCAGCCCGCGTCACGAGCAGATCCGCACGCAATTCGACGATGTGAGGCTCGCCGTCGGCCAGGATGGACCAGGAGTGCTCGACCTGCCGATCGGCGATGCGATAACCCAGGCGGCGCAGCAGCACTTCGGCGCGCTCCTCGCCGCGATCGGCCTGTCTGGCGCGCGCCCACGCCCGCGACCTGCGCCGGGCGGCGCCGAGCCAGCGTCGGGCGACCTCCAGCGCAAGGGCGGCGCCGAGCGCGCCCGCGCCGAGCGCTCTGACCTGTTCAACATCCATGATCCCTCAAGGTCCTCGACAGGCATCATCGATCAGGTCCGCGGCCGGCACAACAAGAAGCCCCGCCGCCGAAGCGGCGCCACTGGAAACTGCGACTCGCCGACGTTAAGCTGCACTCCTCGGACGACCGGAGCGGCATGAACGCACATCGAGACAAATCCTTGCTCTGCTTGAAGAACCTCATCGGCCAACGGCGGCGCGCGGGGGCCGCTCCGGGCCTCGGATCGCGGGCGTTGGGGATGGGGCTGGCCTGGGCGGCGGTGGCGCTGCTGGGGGCCTGCGGCGACGAGGGGGCCGGGCCGGCGCCGGGGGAGCTGGCGGTGACGCCCGAGGGCTACTGCGAGGTCTTCTTCGAACCCCTGTGCGAGCGGCAGATCGGGTGCAACTTCGCGCTGGTCAACCAGGCCACGAGCGTCGAGCAGTGCATCCAGGAGGCTGGGCGGCTGTGCTCGCCGGAGCTCAAGACGTGGCTCCAGTCCCTTCGGGCGGGCAGGACCACGTTCAGCGTGGAGGCGGTCGAGGCGTGCGGCGCGGCGGTGGCGGCCGCGCGCTGCCAGGAGCTGGCGTCGGGGCTCGTGCCGGAGGCGTGCGGCGAGATCTTCGTCGGCGCGGTCGGGCTCAAGCAGGACTGCTTTACGGACGTGGAGTGCGAGGCGGGCTTGATCTGCGCCTCGGCGGGGCGCTGCCCGGGCCTGTGCGAGGTGCCCGATCGCCCGCCGGAGGTCTTCAACTGCACCCAGGTTGGCTGCCCGGAGGGGGAGTTCTGCCTCGCGGGCTCGTGCGCGGCGAAGCTGGCCGAGGGGGAGGGCTGTCCGAACGACGACGCGGCCTGCGACGAGGGCCTCTTTTGCGGCAAGGACGTCGGGGAGCCGGAGTTGCGCTGCAGAGTGAAGAAAGAGCAGGGGGAGCGCTGCTTTGCGCGATCCTTCTGTCGGGAGGGGCTCTCGTGCCAGATCATCGAGACCGACCCCGCCGAGCGCACCTGCGAGCCTGAGCGCGCGTCGGGCGGGGACTGCTTCGACGGCGAGGAGTGCGCGCCGGGGCTGGTCTGCGATCAGAACGGGGGGACCTGCGTGGTGCCGCGGGCGGAGGAGGAGAGGTGCTTCGACGTCTTCGACTGCGGGCCGGGGCTCTATTGCTGGGAGGAGTTCATCGAGGAGCCCGGGGTGGGGATCTGTCGGGAGAATCAGAAGGTCGGCGTCGGCGAGGGGCAGCCGTGCAACCCGCTGGTGGATCGGTGCCGGCTGGGGCTCTTCTGCCGGATGGGGGAGATCGTGGGGGTGGGGGAGTGCGCGGTGTTGCCGGACATCGGAGAGGCCTGCGCGGATTTTTCGCGCAACCTCAACGAGGAGTGTCGGACGGGCGACTGCGTCTTCGTGGAGGGTGGGCAGCGCTGCATCGAGAAGGGGGACGCGGGGGCGGTCTGCGGCAGCGGGCAGGAGTGCCTGTCGACCTCGTGTCGGGAGGGGATCTGCGCGGCCTTCGAAGAGGTCTTCTGTAGCCTGGGCGATCCTTGATCGCGGGGCGCGCTGAAAAAGGGGGGAGCCTGTGTCAAAGTTGACGGAGCGCTGTGGCGGGTGTCGGTGGCAGATTTCGCGCCACTTCAAGTACCACGGGGAGGTGCCCGTGGAGCACCCGATCTGCCCGTCATGCGGGGGGGAGCTGATCTGGGACTACGCCTTTGACGAGGTCGAGGTGGGGATGAGCCCGGAGGCGATGGAGTCCTTCATCGAGCTTGACGAGGTGGGCTTCCCGCTGGATCGGTCGCCTGCGGTGGTGCGGCTCGGGGCCTTGCTGGACGCGCGGCTTGAGGCGGCCGAGGGCGCCCCGCTGCGGGTGGGCAATGTGGGCGGGGTGGTGGACGTGGAGCTGCGGCCCTACGTCGATTACGGAGCCGGCGTGCAGGGGGTCAAGGTGATCGCCAACGTCGGCGAGTCGATCTACTCGATGGGGCTGCTGGAGATGCTGGCGCGGCTCAACGCGCAGCTGCCGCTGGGCTCGGTGGTGGCCTGCGACAGCGCCTACGGGCTGCCGATCGGGGCGGTGGAGCTCTACGCCTTCGGCGCCGAGGTCGGGCTCTACTACCAGCACGTCATCGGCGTCGAGGCGCTGGAGGCGGGGGGCTGGGTCGAGGAGCACGCGCGGTGTCGACAGGTGGCCGCGGCGCTGTCGCGGCAGCTTCGCTCGGCGGCCCGGATGCTGGAGGCCCCCTTGCCGAGGCGAGCTGGCGCGCCGCCAACGGCGCCTCAGATCGAGGAGCCTGGAGAGGGCGGGCTCGATGCGTCGGACTCGATGCGGCTTGATGAGCTCCAGGACGGGCTGCTGGAGGATCTCTTCGCGCCCGGGCCTGACGACGAGGAGCTGATCGAGCGCGTCAGGGGCTTTCAAGAGGCCCTGGGGTTGGTGATCTGCGAGCCCTCGCCGGGGATCTTCCGCTTCCGGCGGGACTCGGCCAGGGTGCAGGTCTCGGTGATCCAGCGCTCAGGGCGCTATCTGGCGCGCTACAGCGCGGTCTTGCTCTCGGGGGTGGATCTGGAGGGCTTCGAGGGCGAGGACGCCTCGCTGCCGGCCCGGGCGTTGACGGCGCTCAACGGGGAGGTCGTGACGGGCCGGTGCCTGATCGAGCCGGAGGGGCCGGGCGACGGCGGCCCCTACCACGTCGTCTTCGAGAAGACGCTGCTCGGGACGGACCTGGACCTGAGCGAGTTCGCGCTGACGCTGGCGATGGTGGCCGAGGAGGCCGATCGGATGGACGACATCCTCCAGAGCACCCTCGGGGGGATGCGGGCCGATGAGGTCGAGGTGCAGGAGGGGGAGGCGGAGGCCGGCGCGGACCTGTCGGCGCTGATCCGGCGGCTGGCCGTCGAGGGGCTGCCAGGGTTGCAGCGGCGGCCCGTGGCGGAGGTGCGCGCCGAGGTGCGGCACATGCTCGAAGAGATCCGGCTGCCGGTCGAGGAGGACGAGGCGGGGGACTTCTGGTTCGTGCACGGCTCGGCGCGGGTGTCGGCGCGGGTCTGGCAGGACGAGCGGGCGACCTCGATCACGCTCAGGGCGCAGGTGTTGCGGGAGGTCGAGCGCACCGTGGGGCTGGCCGAGGCGCTCAACGACGTCAACCGCCAGATCCACTTCGGGGCCTTCGTCCTGGCGGGCGGTCGCCACGTCGACCTCGTCGAGACGATCCTGGCCGACGATCTGGCGATCGAGGAGCTGGCCTACGCGCTGGTGAGCATCGGCCAGCTGGCCGACACGCAGGACGACCGCCTCAAGGCGCTCTTCGGCGGCCAGATGGGCAACGAGCGCTGAACGGGTACATCAAGAATTGTATTTGATATCAATGATTTAGATGAGATTAAGGGCGTGGTGGTCGCGCGGATCGCCCCACGCTCGACGAGCGCCCCACGCTCCTCGCACCGCCCCCCTCCGGGGGACGGGCTCGTCGGGTGGGGCTGGATGCTCAGGGTGGGCTGCGCCCTGTCGGTCGCAGGCCCGCGCGCGGCCCAGCTCGACACCAGGGGGAGCAAAAACTCCAACCCACAGGCCCACTTCGATGCGGCGATCCGGCCCGGCGGTTCTCTGGCGCCCGTGCGCCGGCCTGCGACCGGCAGGGCGCAGCCCACCTGAGTTTCTAGCCCCACCCGACGAGCCCGTCCCCAACGGGGGCGGTGCGAGGAGCGTGGGGCGTTCGTCGTGCGTGGGGCGTTCGTCGTGCGTGGGGAGTTCGTCGTGCGTGGGGAGTTCGTCGTGCGTGGGGCGCTCGTCGCGCGTGGGGCGTTCGTCGCGCGTGGGGCGTTCGTCGTGCGTGGGGGTGGAGGCGTGTCGGGCTGGGTTCGGGCGGTGCGGGGTTGACGGGATCAGAGCTTCTTGGGGGGAGCGCCGTCGGCGTCGACCTTGGGGGGATCGGCCGGGGGCTTGTCGGCGGGCTCCTTGGGTGCGTCGCCGCCGAGCTTCCTGGGAGGCAGCCCGTCGCCTGGGGGCTTCTTGTCGCCGCCGTCCTTGGGGTCCTTCCTGGGATCTTCCTTGGGCTCCTCGGGTTTCTTGCCGCCGTCCTTGGGGTCCTTGTTCGGTGCCGCGTCCGACTTATCGGGGTCCGCGTCCTTGGGATCGGGGGTCTTGTCGGCCTTCGTGGCGTTGCGCGAGGCCGAGTTGCGCCGCCCGGCGCGGGTGGGGGGCGGCGTGTCCTGGGGTTGCCCGGCCTGCTCGCCGGTGTCGGCGTCGGGGGTGTCCTGAGGGGCGGGTTCGGGCGGCGCGGGGTCGCTGGGGAGCTGGAGGGCTGCGGCGTCGGGGCTGGCTCCGGCGCTCGGGGAGGGTTCGGGGCTGGCGTCGGCGGTCGGGCCGGCGTCGGCGGCCGTGTCGGGGCTGGTGCCGGGGTCATCGTTGGAGAGGATGAAGGCTGCGAGGCCGGCCAGGAGGATCAAGGCGGCGAGCGCGATCAGGGCCAGCGGGATCCAGGAGGGTCGCTGTCGTGCGGCGGGGGGTTCGAGGTCGAGGAGATCGCCGCCGAGGTCGAAGCTGGCGTCAAAGGAGCGGTCGTCGGCGTCGTCGGTGGCGTCGTCGGGTCCGTGGAGGGCCTCGTCGAAGGAGGCGGGCTCCCGGGATGTGGCGATGGAGATCGTCTGGGAGGTGAAGGCCTCGCGGTCGAGGCGAGGAGCGGAGGCCAGGGAGGGCTCGCGCCGTGCCTGTGGGGTGTGGTCGCCGGTGGCGAGCTGGCTGCGGAAGCGCGCCTGGATCTCTTCGAGGACGTCGGCGAGGGTCTCGACGTCGGGGTAGCGCTCCTGGGGGCGCTTGTTGAGGGTTTTCATGATGATGGCTTCGAGGTCGGGGGGGATGTCGGCCTCGGGGCGTCGCTTGCTGGGGAGGACGGGGGTCTCGGAGACCTGCTTGCGGAGGGTGGAGACGGGGTGGTCGCCGACGAAGGGCGGTTGCCCGCAGAGCATGAAGTAGAGGATGAGCCCGAGGGCGTAGAGGTCGGCGCGGCCGTCGGTGGCCTCGCCGCTGGCCTGCTCGGGGCTCATGAACTCGGGGGTGCCGAAGACCATGCCGGTCTGGGTCATGCTGCTGTCGTCGGTCAGGAGCTTGGCGATGCCGAAGTCGAGGACCTTGACGACGTACCGGCCGCGTCGGCCGGGGGTCAGCATGATGTTGTCGGGCTTGAGGTCGCGGTGGATGATCTCCTGGGCGTGTGCGGCGGCCAGGACCTCGCACAGCTGCAGGGCGATGTGGACGGCGGTCTCGGAGGGCAAGGGGCCCTCCTGGGCGACGACTCGCCCGAGGGGTTCGCCCTCGATGAACTCCATGATGATGAAGAGGGTGCCGGAGGGAGTCTGGCCGAAGTCGTTGAGGGTGACGGCGCCGGGGTGGCTGATGCGCCCGATGGTGCGGGCCTCGTTGAAGAAGCGCCGGACGATCTCGGGGTTGCCGGTCAGCCGCCGGGAGAGGAACTTGATGGCGACCTTCTGGCCGACCTGCTTGTGTTCGGCGAGGTAGACCTCGCCCATGCCGCCGGAGCCGATCTTCCGGATGACGAGGTAGCGGCCGCCGATGATCTGGCCGAGGTAGGGGTCGGAGTCGTTCTGGAGGGAGGAGAGGTGGGCACCGCAGTGCCCGCAGAAGTTCGCCTCGGTGGCGTTGGGCTCTTCGCAAGCCGGACAGGTGAGTATTTTTCCGGTCATCCGAGCCCTCCGCCCCCGAGGCGGGTCGAGGTCTACTCAGTCTTGACTTCGGTGTCGGAGCCGTCGCCGCGCTTGAGGATATCGAACTGGACGCGGCGGTTGTCGGAGCGAGCGTCGTTGAGCTTCTTGCCCGTGAGGCCCTTGATGAGGACGGCCTCGACGGTCTCGCCGTAGCCCTTGGCGCGCAGGCGGTCGGCCTCGACGCCCTTCTCGATGAGGAAGGTGCGCACGGCGTTGGCGCGGTCGTCGGAGAGCTTGAGGTTGGAGGCGTCGTCGCCGACGTCGTCGGTGTGGCCCTGGACCTCGATGAGCTGGATGTCGGCGTTGCCCTTGATGACGAGGGCGACGGCGTTGAGCAGCGGGAAGGACTTGGCCTGGATGGTGGCCTTGCCGGTGTCGAAGAAGACGCGCTGGAGGATCTTGAGGTCCTTGGTGACGATGGGCTTGCCCTCGTCGGGGCAGCCGTCCTCGTCCTTGAAGCCGTTGAGGACCTCGGGCTCCAGGGGGCACTTGTCGTCCTTGTCGGGGATGCCGTCCTTGTCGTTGTCGGGATCGGGGCAGCCGTCCTCGTCCTGGAACTTGTCCATGTCCTCGGCGTTCTGGGGGCACTTGTCGTCGCCGTCGAGGATGCCGTCCTTGTCGTTGTCGGGGTCGGGGCAGCCGTCCTCGTCCTCGAAGGTGTCGCGGTCCTCGGGCTCGTCGGGGCACTTGTCGTCCTTGTCGAGGATCTTGTCGCCGTCGCGGTCGTTGGGGGGGCAGCCCTGCTCTTCGGGGACGCCGGGCTTCAGGGGGCACTTGTCGTCAACATCGAGGATGCCGTCCTTGTCGTTGTCGGGGTCGGGGCAGCCGTCGTTGTCGAGGAAGTCGTCCTTGTCCTCGGGCTCGTTGGGGCACTCGTCCTCGGGATCGAGCAGGTCGTCCTTGTCGTTGTCGAGGTCGGGGCAGCCGTCCTCGTCCTCGAAGAGGTCGCGGTCCTCGGGGTCGCGGGGGCAGGTGTCGGAGCCGTTGAGGATGCCGTCGTCGTCCCAGTCGTCGTCGAAGTTGGCATAGCGGACGCCGCCGAAGACGCGGAAGGCCGGCGAGCCGTAGCCGGCGATGAGCCCGCCGCCGCCGCCGAGTTCGAAGTTCAGGCCGGAGCTGGTGCGCAGCTTCAGACCGATGATGCCCTCAAGCGGGGTCTCCTCCTCCTTGAAGAGGTCGTCGAAGGTGGTCGAGCCGAAGACCTCGCCGCCGAGGAGCAGGAAGCTGTCGACCACCTCGTACTGGGCGCCGACGCCGAAGGTCAGCTCGTTGCCGACCTGGAGGTTGCCGAACTGGCGCTCGCCCTGGAGGTTGGCGCCGACGTTGGCGGCCAGCAGCAGCTTGTCGACCTTCGTGTCGATGATCAGGCCGGGGCGGAAGGAGAAGTCGCCGGAGGAGGTGAAGGCGGCCGTGTCGCCGGTCGGCACGCCGACGTGGGCGTAGAGGGCCAGGCCGAGGGCGGCCTCGGCGGGGTTGAGGAGGGTGAACTTGGGGCGGATGATGAGGTCGCCGATCGTGGCGCCCTCGATGGCGGCGTCGTTCACCTGGGCGGTGTTGACGAAGTAGATCGGCAGGTCAAGGCCCAGCTCGATGATGTCGAAGAAGCCCAGCGCGAAGAGGGCGTTGGCGGCGAGCTGCTGCTCGACGATCGGCACGGGGTCTCCGCCCAACGGGACGACGACGAGGGGGTCCTTGGCGAAGTTGAGCAGCAAGCCGCCGGAGACCTGGAGGTTGGCCGAGCCCTGGGCGCTGTCGACGGTGAAGACGCCGAAGGGGCTCGGCGTCGGGCTGAAGTTCTGGACGTCGAGCGCCGGCTCGGCGGGTCCGCCCAGGTCCACGGGCTCCTGCGCGAGGGCGGTGGCCGTGCTGGCGAGCATCAACAAGGGCAGCAGCCCGGTCAATAATCTTCTTCTGGCTGGGGGTCTCACTGGGTCTCTCCTTCCGTTGAAATCCGGCGGCGACCTTGGTGCGCCGCGCGGGAGTCTGTTCAGTTTGTCTCTGGCTTCGGGTCCTTCGCAAAAAAACAGGGCGCATGCAAGACAATTGGGTGTGTCGACGGCCGGAGAGCGCGCCCTGGGTCATTACTCGGTTCGGACGCTGTTGTCATTGTTGATGGGCTTGGGCTTGAGGATCTCAAACTGAACGCGGCGGTTCACGTCCCGGGCCTTTTTGAGAGCGCCCCCGGCGAGCTTCTGGCCGGTCTTCTCGTTGACGATAGGGATCAGGGGGAGGGTCTCGCCGCAGCCATTGGCCTGGAGGCGATCGGCCTCGATGCCCTTGCTGATGAGGAAGTCGCGCACGGCGTTGGCGCGTCGATCACTCAGCTCGAGGTTGAAGGCGTCGTCGGAGACGTCGTCGGTGTGGCCCTGGACCTCGACCAGGACGATATTCTTGTTTTTCTTGAGGATATTGGCCACGGCGGTCAGGAGCGTGAAGGAGACCGGCTTGATGGTGGCCTTGCCGGTGTCGAATTGGACCTGCTCGAGGATCTTGAGGTCCTTGGTGACGATGGGTTTGCCCTTGTCGGGGCAGCCGTCCTCGTCCTCGTTGCCGTTGTAGATCTCGGGCTCCAGGGGGCACTTGTCGTCAACATCGAGGATGCCGTCCTGGTCGTTGTCAGGATCGGGGCAGCCGTCCTCGTCCTCGAACTTGTCCTTGTCCTCGGCGTAATTGCGGCAGTCCCGGCTGCCGGCGCGATCGTTGTTGGTCCAGGCGCCGTCCTTGAACTCGACCGCGTCCAGGACGCCGTCCTTGTCGTTGTCGGTGTCGGGGCAGCCGTCCTCGTCCTCGAAGAGGTCGCGGTCCTCGGGGATCTCGGGGCACTTGTCGACGTTGTCGAGGATGCCGTCCTTGTCCTTGTCGTTGGTGGGGCAGCCGCGCAGCTCGACGAGGCCAGGGACGTTGGGGCACTCGTCGTCGACGTCAAGGACGGTGTCCTTGTCGTTGTCGGGATCGGGGCAGCCGTTCTCGTCCTCAAAGCCGTCCTTGTCCTCGGGATCCAGCGGGCACTCGTCGGAGAGGGCGCAGGAGGGGTGGATCAGGCCCGGGTCGCAGATGCCGTCCTTGTCGTTGTCGGGCTCGGGGCAGCCATCCTCGTCCTTGAAGAGGTCGCGGTCCTCGGGGTCGCGAGGGCAAGTGTCGGCGCCGTTGAGGATGCCGTCGTCGTCCCAGTCGTCGTCGAAGTCGGCGTAGCGGACGCCGCCGAAGACGCGGAAGGTCGGCGCCCCGAAGCCGGCGATGAGCCCGCCGCCAGTGCCCAGTTCGAAGTTCAGGCCGCCGCCGGCGCGCAGCTTCACGCCCACGAGGCCCTCCAGCGGGCTGTCCTGCTCCCTGAAGGGGTCGTCGACGGTGGTCGAGCCGAAGAGCTCGCCGCCGAAGAGCAGGAAGTTGTCGATCACCTCGTACTGGGCGCCGACGCCGTAGGAGATCTCGCTGCCGACGGTCAGATCGCCGAACTGGCGATCCTCCTTGATGTCGACGCCGACGTTGAGGGCCAGCAGCAGCTTGTCGATTTTGGTGTCGATGATGGCGCCGGGGCGCAGCGAGAAGGAGCCCGAGGAGGTGAAGGCGGCCGCGTCCCCGGTGGGGAAGCCCAGGTGGGCGTAGAGCGCCACGCCGACGGGGCCGTCTTCGGGGGACAGGAGCGTGAACTTGGGCCGCAACTTCAGGTCGCCGACCGTGGCGCCCTCGATGGTGGCGTCGTTGACCTGGGCGGTGTTGACGAAGTAGACCGGCAGGCTGACGCCGAACTCCAGGAAGTCAAAGAGCCCCAGCGCGAAGAGGAGGTCGGCGGCGAGCTGATCGCTGACCAGGATCTCCGCCTCGTCCCCGACGTTCGAGACGATCACGAGGGGGTCCTTGGCGAAGTTGAGCAGCAAGCCGCCGGAGACCTGGAGGTCGGCCGAGCCCTGGGCGCTGTCGACGCTGAAGACGCCGAAGGGGCTCGGCGTCGGGTCGAAGTTCTGGATGTTGATCTCCGGGACCGCCGGGCCGCCGACGAGATCGAGATCCTGGGCGAGCGCGCTCATCTGCCAGCTCGCCGCCAGGACGGCGAGGATGCAAACCACAAGTTGTCGCCTTGAACCGGACATGCTTTTTCTCCAGGAGGCTGGGTTGGGTGGACTCGAACAGTCGCGCGAATAGAAGGGTTTTGCCACCTTGGTTGCCTTGGAGCGACTATATGGTCCTTTGGACGATACAGCAAGCGCACGCCCGTGTACAGTGAAAATGTAAAATTCGTATTGCACTGTAAGGGCGGGCGCCAGGAAGGGCCGCTCCAGGCCGATCCACCAGGAACCCGGGCTTCGCGCTGCGGGAGCGGTTCTGGGCGTTTGAAGGTGTCCGGGAGCGCGCCGCACAGAAGCGAGGAGCTGGCGCAGACGGGCGCGGCAGGCCGCGCGGCGCTGCTTTGTGTTGACAGGCCCACCCCGGCGTGCTAATCCACTTTCCCCGTTTGGTGGTTCGCCACCCAGCCGCGCGGTCCTTCCCAGATCGCCAGGCCAGCGTAGCTCAGCCGGTAGAGCAGCGCATTCGTAATGCGCAGGTCGTCGGTTCAAGTCCGACCGTTGGCTTCAGGTCTTCTCTTCTCAGTCTTGATTTACAGCGCACATCCCATCCATGAACTGGCGCTGGGGCCGAAGGGGGGTTATGCTCCTTCGTAGCTGACCGGCGCGTTCGACCCGAGGTTTGTTCGGGCCCCGGCGCAGAGGCGTGGACGAACAACAAAGGCCCGGTTGTGTCTGACGATGTGAAGAACCTTCCCGAAGATTGCCCCCGCTGCGGCTCTCTGCTGCCTGACCCTGAAGAGGGTGTCTGCCTCACCTGCGGCTATGAGTACGGTCGGGCCACCCTCTACATGCCCGTCGTGCGCCTGGACCCGAAGACCAAGGCCCCCGTGCGCGAGGCCGAGCTGCCGGAGCTCGCCCAGAGCTCCGCGCCCGCCCTCGCGCCGCGCCCCCCCGTCGCCGACGCGCTGCCCTCCAGGTCCGGGCGCCTGGGGCTCGCCCTCGGCGTCGTCGTCGTCTTGTTCGTCCTCGTCGTCGGGCTCATCACGGCGATGATCCTGCTCTGACCCCCCAAGATTTCTCGTGCGATGCGCCCTTGAGGTGACAACCTTGAAGGGCAGATCGTCGCGGCCGCCCAGGCGGCCCGATCCCATGGAGAAGTGGCCAATTCAGTAGACGCCCAGACAGCCTGGGTCAGATGGAGTGAGACCGAGATGGTGAAGACTCGCAACCTGATTTTGATGTTGACCTGCGGGCTGCTCGCCTTGAGCGCCCTCGCCTGTGGCGACACCACCGAGGGCGACGATCCGGGCAACAACGACCCGAACAACGACCCCAACAACGATCCTAATAACGACCCCAACAATACGCCCAACAACACGCCCAACAACACGCCCAACAACGACCCGGGGCCGTTGAGCTGCGAGGACTTCGCGGGCTGCGGCGGCGATCTGGTCGGGACCTTCAACTTCGTCGACGTCTGCGGCTCCTTCGAGGAGAACCCCTTTGAGGAGTTCTGCCCGGCCGCCGAGGTCGACGTCGACTTCCAGTTCTCGGGCACGATCCAGATCAACGCCAACAACACCTACGCGATCGAGGTGACCAACGCGGCCGTCCTGAACTTCCGCGTGCCTGTGGACTGCCTCGGCGGCACCTGCGCGCAGCTTGAGGAGGACGCCACCTGCACCCTCGAAGGCGACATCTGCGTCTGCAACAGCACGCAGGAAGACCAGACCGAGGAGGCCGGGACCTACACGGTCGAGGGCAACTTCGTCACCTTCCTGCCCGACGACGAAGAGGGCGGCGAGGGCGACAGGATCGAGTTCTGCGTCTCGGGCGACAGCGCCCTGCTCAAGCCCGTGCCCGACGGGGACGACCCTGTGATCGTCCTGGAGGTCGAGCGCCAGTAGACCCGGGCCTTCAAGGCACCTGCGACAAGGCGCGCG
>SYOX01000013.1 GCA_005804885.1 Pseudomonadota bacterium | reverse complement strand
TGCGAGCACAGCTTGTGCCGGCGGGCCAACGGGCCCGCCTGTGCGTCACCCACTGGGTGCTCCTCCTTGGCGTCTATCTGGCCGACGGCGTCTTCGCTGTCGGCCTCGCCGGCCTCGGTCCCTCAAACCAATCAGCGTTCTAGACGGTGCGGCGTCGGCCGGAGCGGGGCTTGAAGTTCTCGGGGAGCTCGGCGCGGTTCAGGGTGCAGTTCTGGTGGAAGCAGCGCGAGACCTCGGCCTCGGAGAGGTCGACGTCTTCGAGTGAGACGTCGCGCAGGTGGACGCTGCGCAGCTCGCCGGAGAAGTCGCTGATGTCGGCCCAGGAGCCGCCTTCGAAGGTCAGCTCGGCCCAGGCCAGCTCTTCGAAGATGCCGCCGGAGAAGATGCAGTCCTGGTGCTGGTTGCTGGTGAACTCGCTGGAGGTGAAGTTGCAGTCGGTCAAGGCGGCGCGCTTGAGGATGCTGCCTTCGAGGGCGGCGCCTTCGAAGGAGGCGGCGTTGGCCAGGATGTCGACGAAGGAGCAGCCGTGCAGGTAGCTGTCGGCGAGGTTGGCGCCGTCGAGGCGCAGGCTGCTGAAGTCGCACTCCTCCCACTCGGTGGCCGAGAGGTTGAAGTTGGACAGGTCAAAGCCTGAGAGCCTGAGCTTTCGGAAGGTGGCGCCGGAGACATCCAGGTCTGCGTCTTCGAGCTCGTTGCAGAAGGCGTGGAAGGCGGTGGGATCGCCCTTGACGATCAGGCGGATGAGATTTTCCCGTGTGGCCATGTTGGTATTGCTTGGTGGTTTGAGGGGGTCTTGAGCGGGCAACGCGGGTGGGGTTATAGCACGCCGTCGGCGCGCCGATCCACCGCAGTTTGGGTGGATCGGCGCTTTGAGGGCCTCAGCCCTTGAGGAGGTGGGCGGCGCCGAGGCCGGCGGCCATCTCGCCGGGGGTGATGCGGCCGTCGGCGTTGATGTCGAGGGCGTTGAAGACGGCGTCGGTGCCGCCCCACTCCTCGCGGGTGATGAAGCCGTCGCCGTCGAAGTCGTAGACCTTGAAGAGGCCCTCGGTGGCGCCGGCGAGGTTCTTCTCGCCGACGATGGCCAGCAGGCGCTCGGTCAGCATGTTCTCCAGGGCGACGATGGCCTTGGAGAAGCCGTCGATGCCCTGGGCGAGCTTCTCGGTGGACATGGGGTCGGCGGCGTGCATCCTGACGAAGGTGGCCTCGTCGATGTGGAGGCGCTCGATGGGCATGGAGGCGGCAGCGGAGGCGTCGAGCTTGAGGGCGAGGTGGCCTTCGGTCTCCTGGAGGACGGTCAGGAGGTTGGGGGAGATGGTCAGCAGATCGCAGCCGGCCAGCTCGGTGATCTCACCGACGTTGCGGAAGGAGGCGCCCATGATCTCGGTCTTGTGGCCGAACTTCTTGTAGTAGTTGAAGATCTCGGTGACGGACTGGACGCCGGGGTCCTCGCTGGGGGTGTAGTTGCGGCCGGTGCTGGCCTTGTACCAGTCGAGGATGCGGCCGACGAAGGGGCTGATGAGGGTGGCGCCGGCCTCGGCGCAGGCGACGGCTTGATGGAGGCCGAACATGAGGGTGAGGTTGCACTTGACGCCCTCGGCTTCGAGGACCTCGCAGGCGCGGATGCCTTCCCAGGTGGCGGCGATCTTGATCAGGACGCGGTCGTTGGAGATCCCGGCGTCGTTGTACATCTTGATGAGCTGGCGGCCCTTGTCGATGGTCGCCTGGGTGTCGAAGGAGAGGCGGGCGTCGACCTCGGTGCTGACGCGGCCGGGGACGATCTTGAGGATCTCCAGGCCGAAGTCCACGGACAGCCGATCGAGGGCGGCGGCGACGACATCGCGGGGCGAGGCGCCCTCGCCGGCCTCGGTGTAGGCGCGCTTGAGGGTGCCGTCGACGATGTCGCGGTACTCCTCCATCTGGGCGGCGGCGGTGATGAGGGAGGGGTTGGTGGTGGCGTCGCGGGGCTTGAACTGGCCGATGGAGTTCAGATCGCCGGTGTCGGCCACGACGACGGTGTAGGACTTGAGCTGGTCGAGAAGGTTGGCCATGTCGGTCTCTCCTTGGTGGGCGCGGTGGCCCTGTGTCTGTGGGTTTCGGTGCGGTGTCCTGAGGAGCATCAAGGGCCCCCGCGCCGCCCCGTTGGAGGTGGTGCGGGGGGACAGGGGCGACTTCAGCGCCCGAGGTAGCGGTTGAGCAGGCCGGTGGTCGAGGGGTTGAAGCCGCCGACGGGGGCGTCCTCCTTGCGGCTGCGGGTCAGCTGGCCGCGGACTTGACCGGCGAGCACCTTGCCGAGCTCCACGCCCCACTGCGCGCAGCTGTTGATGCCCCAGACGAAGCCCTGCACCCCGGTGCGGTGCTCATAGAGGGCCAGGATCTGCCCGGTGGTGAAGGCGTCGAGCTTGTCGGCCAGGAGGCTGACCGAGGGGCGGTTGCCGGTGAAGACCTTGTGGGGGACCAGCGCCTCGGCGACGCCCTCGGCCCGGACCTGGTCCTCGGTCTTGCCGCAGGCCAGCGCGTCGGGCTGCGCGAAGAAGTTGGCCATCAGCTCGTCGTGGTTGCTGACCGGCTCGCCGTTGAGCTCGACCGGCTTCTGGCTCTGCCGGAAGCCGATGAAGTCGCAGGGGATCACCCGGCCCTGGTGGCTGAGCTGGTAGAAGCTGTGCTGGCCGTTGGTCCCCGGCTCGCCGAAGTTGATCTCGCCGGTCTGGAAGTCGACCGGCTCGCCGGCCATGTTGACCCGCTTGCCGTTGGACTCCATGTCGACCTGCTGGATGTGGGGCGCGAGCTTGAGCAGGGCCTGACAGTAGGGCAGCAGGGCGCGGGTGGCCGAGCCCAGGAAGGTCGAGTTCCACACGCCCAGCAGCCCCATGATCACGGGCAGGTTCTGGCGCAGCGGCGCGTCCCTGAAGTGGTCGTCCACGTCGCGGGCGCCGGCCAGGAAGCGCTCGACGGCCTCAAAGCCGTACTGGAGGCTCAAGGGCACCACGCCCACCGCGCTCGAGACGCTGTAGCGGCCGCCGACCCAGGCCCAGAAGCCGAAGGTGTTGGCCGGGTCGATGCCGAACTCCTGCACCAGCTTCAGGCTCGTGCTCACCGCGATCATGTGCTTGGCGACCGAGGCCTCTCCGAGGCCGTCGACCAGCCACTTGCGCAGCGTCCGGGCGTTGAGCATCGTCTCGGCGGTCGTGAAGGTCTTGGAGATCACCACGACCAGGGTCGTCTCCGGCGAGAGGCCGTCGAGCGCCCGGCTCACGTCGATGGGATCGATGTTGGCCAGAAAGCGCAGCCGGCGCCCCTGGGCCGTCTCCTCGCAGGCCGGGTCCGTGCGCAGCGCCTCGTAGACGAACTCAGGGCCGAGGTAGCTGCCGCCGATCCCGATGGCCACCACGTCCGTCAGCGTCTTGCCCGTCACGCCCTTCCAGGCCCCCGAGCGCACCCGGTCGGAGAAGTCGCGGATGCGGCCGAGCACCTCATGCACCTCGGGCACGACGTTGACCCCGTCGAGCTCGATCACCTGGTCGGCCGCCGCCCGCAGCGCCACGTGCAGCACCGCCCGATCCTCGGTCGTGTTGATGCGCTCGCCGGAGAACATCGCCGCGATCCGCGCCCCGACGCCGGCCTCCTCGGCCAGCGCGTAGAGCAGGTCCATGGTCTCGGCCGTGGCCCGCTGCCGCGAGTAATCCAGAAAGATCCCGTTGTGCTCGGCGGTCATCGCCTCGCACCGATCGGCGTCCTGGATCAGATCGCGCAGGTGGGTCTTGTCGATGGCGGCGACGTGCTCGGCCAGACGCTTCCAGGCTTGGGATGATGAGATGGACATGGTGGCTCCTGGGCTCTTCTTGAGGTCTCTCCGCCCTGATGCGGTGCCCCAGACCGGGACCACGGTCTGGGATCCTGAGGGCGCGTTGGTGGCTTCTTCGGACGGCCGCAAGTGCTACCAAAGTGATCCCAAGAAGACAAGGGCGCCCCGCCTCCATCTGCCCTCCGATCGCAGATTTTCGCCACAGAGCCCGATCCACGGACGAGCGCGGGCTCTCTCGTGACCAGCGCAAGGTCGCCGCCCGTCGGCCGGGGACGACGAGGCGATGGCTTGGGGGCGAAAAAATGATCACTCCGCGCGGCCTCTCTCAAGCGCTACCTTGGGCTCGTCCGTGAACGAAACCCATGCCAGGAGGCTCCCATGAACCGATCGCTGCTCCTCATCGCCCTTCTCGCCGCCACCTTGGGCGCCTGCGCCGCCCAGGACGAGCCCCTCGATCCCTCCGAGCACACCTCGACCCACGACGCCCAGGCCCGCTTCGTCGCCGGCGTCCTCGCCCCAGCTCCTGGCGTGGAGCTCGCCGACATCAAGACCCCGCCGAGCGCGATCCAGGCCGCGGAGTGTGGGATCAAGGGGGTGCCCGTGCTGGTCGGCGTGGAGGGCTACTGGGACGAGGCCGGCCAGGTCGGCGTCGTGATCCGCGGCCAGAGCTGCCTCGCGGAGATCAGCTCCTTCGACTTCAACATCCTCGACCCCGAGGGCAACGACGTCTCCGGGCGCTCGTGGCCCGAGGTGGACGAGATCCACATGGAAGAGGACGGCAGCTTCACGCTGCGCGGGGTCGCGGCCAGCTGCAGCGACGTGTCTCGCGGCGTGCGCGTCCGGGTCATGATCCGCCTGGACAACGGCGTCGTGTCGGAGGCCGTGGAGGCGGAGATCCGCTGAACACTCCCCTCGCGACACTCCCCCTGGCTTCACTCCCCCTCCTGTCCTCCCCCGAGGGGTCAGTGACCCTCGGCACTGCCTCCGCTGCGCAAGGGGGAGGGACGCTCGCGGTTCGGGCACGGCGGATCGCACTCCACCCCCTGTCCCCCTCCTCGTTTCACGAGGAGGGGGAACGCTCGTATTACGGGATGGGTGGATCGGCGAGTCGACTTCGATGACGGTCACGTCGAGATCGGCGAGTCGGCTTCGTTGATGTGATCCGCACGTTGACGGTCCACCCGGGCTTGCGCCCGGGCCTTGGGTTTTGTCCGGAGACGCCCCTTCGGGGCTGGCGATGGGCCTTCAACAATCGGGGGTCAGACCCTCTCAGGACCGTGCGATGTCTGCCTCCGAGCCCCTTTCCTTCTCATCTGAGCTCAACACGAGTGACACGCCCCACGTATGCTGACACCCCGTCGCCAGCCCCGCCGCAGGGCGGGGCGACCCGGGACAAAACCCAAGGCCCGGGCGCGAGCCCGGGTGGACCGTCAACGTGCGGATCCCATCAACGAAGTCGACTCGCCGATCTCTCCTTGTCCATCAACGAAGTCGACTCGCCGATCCACCCATCCCGTAATACGAGCGTTCCCCCTCCTTGTGAAACGAGGAGGGGGACAGGGGGTGGAGTGCGATCCACCGTGCCCGTAATACGAGCGTCCCTCCCCCTTGTGAAACGGAGGCAGTGCCGAGGGTCACTGACCCCTCGGGGGAGGACAGGAGGGGGAGTTGCCGTGTGCGTCAACCGGGGGAGATGAAGCCGAGGGCGCGCAGGGCGGCGGCGAGCTGGGGGTCGGGGGTGAGGACGGGGGCGGCGTGGAACTCGCGGCGGACGGGGTAGTCGTTGCGGTGGTGGCGGAAGCGCGCGCCGCGCTCGGCGGGGGGCAGGGCGCAGATGGCGCGCGTGAAGGTGTCGTCCTCGGTGAAGGTGTAGAAGCGCTCGATGGCCCGCTGGACGGCGTGGTGGAGGGGTTCGCCGGGGATCGAGGCGAGGTCGATGGGGTCGGGCGGGGGGGGGATGTCGAGCGCGGGGTCCCAGTCGTGGGTGAGGCCGAAGAAGGCGCAGGCGGCGTCGAGGATCATGCGGGTGCCTGCGACCTTGGCGTCGAGGCTGTGGCCGGCGATGTGGGGGGTGGCGATGGCGGCGGCGGCGACGTGGGCCGGGTCGATGGCGGGCTCGCGCTCGAAGACGTCGAGGGCGGCCGCGGCGAGGTGGCCTCGGCCGAGGGCGGCGACGAGGTCGTCGCCGTTGACGACCTCGCCGCGAGAGGCGTTGATGAGGATGGCGCCGGGGCGCAGGGCGGCGAGCTGGTCGGCGGCGATCATCCGGTCGGTGGGATCGGGGCCGTCGGTTTCGAGGGGGACGTGGAGGGTCAGGACGTCGCAGGAGGAGAGCAGGGCGTCGAGGGGGACGAAGCCCTGTCCGCCGGCGCGGGCCAGGGGCGGATCGCACAGGAGGGTGTCGCAGCCGAGGGCGAGCGCCTTGCCGGCGACGAGGGAGCCGACGGCGCCGACGCCGACGACGCCGACGCGCAGGCCGTGGGGTCCGCGCGGGCGGTCGCGGGTGAGGGTCAGCAGGGCCAGGGCGAACCACTCGGCGACGGAGTTGGCGTTGGAGCCGTGGGCCGAGGCGAAGGCGACGCCGCGCTCGGCGAGCCAGGGCTGATCGACGTGGTCGACGCCGCTGGTGGCGGTGGCGACGAAGCGCGCGCGGCTGCCGTCGAGCAGTCCGGGGCCGAGCTTGACGGTCGAGCGGGTCAGGAGGAGGTCGACGTCGCGGGCGGCCTCGGGGGTAAGGGCGCTGGCGGGGACGGCGGTGACCTGCCCGAGGCCCGCGAAGGCGCGCTCGACGAAGGCGATGTTGGCGTCAGCGAGGATCTTCATGGGGATCTCCTGGGGGGTCGGGTTGAGGGGCGCCTGCGGGGCTCCGTGGGGGGGCGCCGGAGGCGCCGCTTGCTTTGCGTCGGGGCCGATGGTGTCGGCGATCGAGGTCTGGGTCGCGCGATTCGGATCGGGGTCGGGATCGAGCCGAGCGGCCGGGATCAGGGGGCGGGGCCGAGGAGATCGGGGCTGGGGTTGGCGATCTCCTTGGCTTCGAGGCTCTGGCCGTCGAGGGTGAGGGTGCTGTTGGCGAGGATGGCGATGCGGCCGCGGAAGCCGGAGGGTCCGCCGAGGCCGCCGCCGCCGGCGCCTGCGGTGGAGGGGCTCGCCTCCTGGGCGGCGGGAGGGTCGTCGTCGCCGACGAGGAAGGGGGCGCCTGGGCCGCCAGCGCCGCCGCTGAGCGGCGCTCCTGCGTCGCCGCCGGGGCCGCCATCGCCGCCGGGGCCGCCGAGGGCCGAGAGGGTGGACTGTCTGGCTGCCAATCGAAAAGCAAGGCCGTTACCCGCGTGTCGAGGACATCA
>SYOX01000012.1 GCA_005804885.1 Pseudomonadota bacterium | reverse complement strand
GAGGAACTTGGCGAAGTTCCAGCCGATGTCGCCGGGGAAGGCGGCCTTGAGCTGGGCATAGAGGGGGTGGGTGTCGGGGCCGTTGACCTCGATCTTGGCGAACATGTCGAAGGTGACGCCGTAATTGAGCTCGCAGAACTCGGTGATCTGAGCCGCGTCGCCGGGCTCCTGCTCGCCGAACTGGTTGAAGGGGAAGCCGAGCACGGACAGGCCCTGGTCGGCAAAGCGCTGCGAGAGCTGCTCCAGGCCCTTGTAATGGGGCGTCAGGCCGCACTGGCTGGCGGTGTTGACGATGAGCAGCGCGCGGCCCTGGTAGGCGCTCAGGTCGCGTTGCTGGCCGGAGAGGGTCTGGAGTCGGGTTGAATAGTCGATGGCGCTCATGCTTTCCTCCTTGGGTTGTCGACGCGCATTGTTCTGACCCAGGAGGCTGGTCCGCGTCAAAGGCGGCGGCGCATTTCAAGGAGGGGGTCGCGATGGGGGGCAGGCGGTGTGTGTGCGGGCGCTCGGCGCGCTTCCCGCTGTGTGATGGCAGCCACGACGTCGAGGGCTGGTCTTGCGCGGCGACCGGCGCCCCGATCGAAGCGCGCGTCTTCGTCGCCGGTCCGCACCTGCGCAACCTCGCCGAGCAGCTCGCTCACGGCCTCGGCGGGGTCGCGTCGGGGTCGGTGCCGATCCAGGCCGTCGAGGCCGTGGTCCTGACGGATGGCGGGGACGGCGATGTGCTGGAGGCGGCGCTGGTCGGCGTCGCCGCGGGGCGCTGGCGGGTCGTGGCGATCGACGTCGCCGCCGAAGGTGTGCCCCTGGCGCTCAGAGGGCGGGTCGAGGCAGTGGACTGCGTCGAGGCCGAGCCCGTCGAGGGGCTCTGGCGGCGGGTGGCCGAGGCGCTGGAGCGCCCGCCCGGCGTGGCCAGGCTGGTTGGCGCGGGCGTCGTGGGCGGCGAGGCGGCCTCGCGGATCTTCTTGTCGCACGCGGCGGTGGACGAGGCCGCGCTGATGCCCGCGATCGACTATCTGCGTCGGGCGCTGGGGAGGGAGGTCTTCGTCTGCGTGGACTCGATCCCGGCCGGCTCGGCGTGGTTTGAGACGCTGCGGGGGGCGCTGGAGGGGTGCGAGCTCTTCGTCTTCGTCGGCTCGCCGGGATCGCGGGCCTCGACCTTCTGCGCCTTCGAGTTTGGCTGCGCGGTGGCCTGGGGCAAGGCCATCGGGGTGATCTCGCTCGACGGCGCGCCGCCGCCAGCCTGGGCGCAGACCTGGCAGGGCGTCGAGGTGCCCCGGATCATGCGCCTCAAGCCCTGGCTCTCGCCTCAAGAGGCGCTGATCGACGCCCTGCTGGTGGCCTGCGGCCTTGGCCTGAGGGGGTGAGCGGGGTCGGTCAGCGGGGCGCCGGGGGGCAGTCCATGCAGGGCATGGAGCAGGGGTTGCGAGCTGGGGTTGAGCGGGGGTGGTGCAAGAAGAGCGCGATCGCCCCGTTGACAGAACGGGGGGGGCTTACCATTCTTGCGGGCATTGTCGAGAGCGTGTGAGGGTGTTTTTTCGAGATCGCGTCTGGGGGGAGGGTGGTTGACCCTTTCTTCAACAGCTTGAGGCGAAGAGCACCTGCAACAAGAGACGAGTTACGATTTCCGATCTGGCTTTGTTCTGAGAGGGAAAGGGTGTGAGGTGAGCTAACGCGTTTCAGGAGGAAGAGATTTTATGTCAGTTTCCATGTCCAAGCCTTTGTTTTCTACGGTTGATGAGTTTACGGCCCTGTCGCTGTGGGGGACGTCCGCTGACGACGGCGTCGCCGGGCGGTCGATGGGAGACAGGGCGCAGAACCTGCGGGACGTGATCGGGGCGATGCGGCGCGCGCTGGAGACGGCCGACACGCACGAGCGCGCGGTGCTCCATCATCGCCTGGGCTACCTGACGATGATGGTGGGTGACGCTCGCCTCAAGTCGGTCGAGGCCTTCACGATGGCGCGCGAGGAGGCGGTGGCGGCGGGCAACCGGGCGCTGGAGGGGATGATCCTCAGCGGCCTGTCGGTGGCGCTGGACTTCGTCGGCAGGCGGCATGAGGCGCTGGTGGTGGCCCGCGAGGCGGTCGTGGTCGCCGAGGAGCTCGGCGACCAGCTCATGCTGGCGATGGCGCTCAACTCCGAGGCGCAGTTCTACAAGGAGAACGGCGAGAACCCGCGCGCCTACGCCATCTACGAGCGCATCCGGCAGATCGGTGAGGCGCTGGACAACCCGAGCCTGGTGATGGCGGGGTTGATGGGCATGGGTCGAACCCTGCCGATGACTTCGGCGACCGAGGCGATCTCGATCTACGAGGAGGCCCTGGCGATGGCCCGCCAGATCAACCGGCCCGGCTCGGTGGCGCTGGCGTGCAACAACCTGTCGGACTGGATGATCTTCACGGGGCGCTACGCCGAGGCCATCACCTTGAGGCAGGAGTGCTTCGAGATCGCCACCCAGCACGGCCTTAGGCCGCTGGTGGGGCGAGCGCTGATCGGCCAGGCCAAGGCCTGGACTCTGATGGGGGATCTCGACAAGGCGCGCGAGCTGCTCGACAAGGGCTACCCCACGGTCGTGAGCGCCGGCGACATCGAGGGCGATCTGCACAGCGCGCTGAACCTGGCCTACCTCTTCGTCGCGGGCGGCGACGTGCCTCGCGGCACCGAGCTCTACCGCCAGACGCTGGAGCGCTCTCTGGCGGCGCCGGATCACGCCTGCGCCATCTTCGCCCAGAAGGCGCTGGAGCTGCTGGCCGAGGGCGTCCGCCCGGCCCCCGGCGTCCTGCCCGAGGTCCCGATGACCGACGAGGTCCTGTCGAACCTCCACCTCGATGACGAGGCCTTCGAGATCCGCACGGGCATCCGGGCCGGCGCCAGGTTGAGAGGCATCACCTACCCCACGGGCGACCAGGTCTGGCACAGCGGGCTCTGAGCCGCGCGGTGCGGCGCCGCTCGCCCCTCGGCCCCAGCCCCTTCGATCAGGGGTGGGCGATGACGATCAGGGCGGGCGCGCGCCGCCGCACGCACTCGAGCGCCTCGCGCAGGCTCTCCGGGTCCAGCGCCGCGAAGCTCTCGTCGAGCACGACCAGCTCGGCGCCCTGAAGCAGGGCGCGGGCCAGGAAGATCCGGCTTCGTTCCCCGTGTGAGAGCTGCCAGCCCGTCTCGCCGACCATCTGGAGCATCTTCGACGGCATCCTGTCGATCAGCTCCCCCAGGCCCAGCTCCCGGCAGATCAACTCCGCCTCCTCCAGATCCACCGCGTCGGCCGGCCAGCGCCGCCCCATCAGCAGGTTGAAGGCCAGGCTGGCGGTCAACACATGGTTCTCGTGGAATTGCGGCGCCGAGGCCACTCGACGGCGCCAGGCGCCGACGCCCAGGCTGCGCCTGTCCAGCCCTCCGAGCAGCAAGAGCCCCTCGTCGGGCTCGACGAGCCCCGAGATCACCGCGGCGAGCGTTGACTTTCCCCCCCCTGAAGGCCCCCGCAGCAGGATCCTGTCCCCGCGCTGGATCTGGAGCGAGCACCTGCTGACCGCCGCCCTGTCCCGCCCCGGGTGCTTGAAGCTGGCCGCGCGCAGCTCCAGCAGCGGCCCGCTGGCGCCCCCCCCGATCAGCGACAGCGTCGGGTCCGGCGCCGGCGAGCGGCGCCCGGCGGCTTCGAAGAGGTCGTGGATCTGCCCCCAGGCCACCGCCGCCCAGCACAGCGCCCCGAGACCCTGGCTGATGGCGCTGAAGGCCTGCCAGGCCAGCACCACCCCGCCGATCGACAGCGCCACTTGCGGCGCCGTGGCTCCGCCGGCCGCGATCGACGGGATCAGCCCGGCCAGCCCCACCAGCAGCCAGCCCCGCGGGATCATCGCCTGGAGCGCCGCCGACGCCCTGTCCATCTCCCGGGAGACCTCCTGGGCGCGCTCCAGGCCCAGATCCTCGCCCTCGTGCCAGCGCGCCGGGTCCTGCTGCACGAGCCGGGTCCGGTGCCCCACCAGATCCTCGACCAGCCCGTGGGTCAGCTCCAGCCGAAGCGCGCTCCAGGCCGAGACCCCGCGCCACACCCGCCACACCAGCGACGCCGTCACCGCCAGCCACGCCACCCCCAGGCCCACATGCACCCACCCCCCAAGGCCCGAGCCCAGCACGGCCATGGCCATCCCCCACTCCACCAGCGCGAGGACAGCCCCCAGCCCGCCGAGGAGGCTGAGCGCCTCGGCCGCCTCGGCCTCGAAGACCCGGCCGAGCAGCTGGCCGGCGCCCTGGTGGCCCACCTCGGAGGGCTTGAGGTTGAGCGTCCCCGACATCAGCCGGCGCTTGAGCAGCCGGCCAAAGCCAATGGACAGCTGCCCCTTGATCCAGGCGCCCAGCAAGCCCACCGCCAGAGAGCTCCCCAGCGCCAGCGCCCAGGCCTGCAGCCAGGCCCTCTGCGGGTGACCTCCGAGCGCCCCGCGCGCGATCAACCACCACCCCAGCACGAAGAAGCCCACCTCCAGCGCGTGCGCCGCCACCGCGCCCGCCGCCAGACCCGACAGCCCGGCTCCCCTGGCTTGCGACCAGAAGCTCTCCGTCGCCGACGGATGCAACATCCAACCCATCCAGACCGCCCGGCGCCCCACCATCTCGCCGAGCAGCACCCGCTGGACCTGACGCCGCCGCGCGCCGTCGACGCCCACCTTCTCGATCAGCGGAGCCAGCCGAGGCTCCCACTCGCGCGTCAGCGTCGCCGTCAGCGCCCCCTCCAGCGCCCCCACCTCCAGCCAGCGCTCGCGCAGATCGGGGCCGAGCAGGCACGCCCGGCCTCGCCGGACCCGGACCAGCGCCAGCGCCCACTCCTGGCGACCCTCGGGCCACCTCACCCGCGCCGGGCTCGCCCCGGCCAGCGACTCGGCCACCGCCTCGAAGGGCGCGCTGAAGGGCTCCAGCTCCAGCCCCAGCGTCATGGCCGAGCCCTGCAGCCATCGGCTGAGCCCCTCCCCCTTGAGCGTCAGCGGCACCGGCAGCGCCTCGGCCTCGCGCAGCGCCAGCCCCGTCCGCTGAGCCAACCCTCGGATCGCATCCCCGAACCTGGCCTTTGGCCAGGCGCTGTCGTCCAGCACGCTCATTGCCGCTTCACCGCCCGCAGGCCTCGCCGGTGTGCCCTCGCGCCGCCCAACCCGATCATGCGCCTTCGGCGTCCAGGCTCGCCTCGCCCAGGCGGCCGTCCACCATCTCAAGATGTCGCCACGCGGCCCCGCTCCAGCGCTCTTTATCCTGCCGCGCCTCCAGCGCCAGCAGCGCCCGGTAGTGGCTGTCCTCCCGAGCCAGCAGCTCCTCCGGCGCGCCGTTTTCGATCAGGCGCCCGGCCTCGATCACCAGCACCCGGTCAAAAGACCGCGTCAGCGTAAGATCGTGGGTCGCGCACACCAGCGTGCATCCGGACCATTGTCGACGCACCCGCTCCGTAAGCCGCCCCCGCGCGCCTCGATCCAGGCCCCGGAAGGGCTCATCGAGGAGCGCCAGGCGCACCCCGTGGCGCAACATCGCCCGGCCGGCCCTGACCCGCTGCCCCTCTCCCCCCGACACCAGCGCGCCGCCCTCGCCCAGCGATCCCCCCAGGCCGCCGGGCAGGCGCTCGAGGGCGTCGTGGAGCTCCGCGTCGGCCAGCGCTCGGCCGATGGCCAGGGGGCGGTCGGGCGCGACCCCGAAGCGCAGGTTGTCCAACATGGAGCGGTTCCAGAGCTGGACGGAAGGGTCGATCCAGGCCGTCTGTCGCCTCAAGCGCTCCAGGCCCGCCCCGTCGATCTCCAGCCCGTCGACGCTCAGCCGGCCCTCCGCGGGTCGGTGCCAGCCCAGAAACAACCCCATCAGCGTGGACTTGCCCGCGCCCGATCTGCCCACCAGCGCCACGTGCTCGCCGGCCTCGATCTTCGCGCTTATGCCCTTGAGCAGCGTGTGGCTCGCCGCGCGGACCACCACCCCCTCCAGCTCGATCGCCGCGCCGCCCGCCGGCGCCGTCGAGGGCGTCGAGGGGCTGCCCGGGTCGACCTCAGGGGCCTCCAGCGGCTCCATCAGGCGCAGGGCGGCATTGCGCTGCGCCGGCAGCTGCCGAGCCCCCGCCGCGATCTGCTGACCCAGCGCCGGCAGCTTCAAGCCCCAGTAGACCAGCAGCAGCGCCCCGCTGGGCCCGATGACCCCGAGCGCCTCCCAGATCATCCACACCGCCAGCCCGTAGCCCGCGGCGGCCTGGATCGCCTGGGCCACCAGAGAGGCGGTCAACAGCCGCCGGCTGGCCCTCGTCCAGGCCACCAGCAGGCGCTCGTGCTCGCGCTGGACGGCCCCCTCTGCGCCGTGGCTCAAGATCGGGGTCAGTCCCAGCAGCGCGTCGAGCCCGAAGAGGCTCAGCGCCCCGTTGTGGGCTCTGACCCTCAAGTCGCGCTCGACCAGCGTCGGGTACAGCGCCCACGGCACCGCCACGGCCGCCGCGCCGACGCCCAGCGCCCACGGCGCCACGCTCGGCGCCAGCGCGATCAGGCCGCCCACCGTCGCCACCAGGCTCATCCCCTCCATCAGCAGCTGCCCCCCCAGGGTCGGCAGCGTCCGCAGCTTGTGGATGCTGTGGCACCGCTCCGCCATGTCCGCGCTGGGGCGGCTCTGGAAGTAGCGATCTCCGATCCGGGGCAGCTTCGACAGGAAGCGCAGCCGCAGCCGCAGCTCCAGGTGGCGCCCCATGCGCCAGAGCCCCGCGCTCAAGGGCCACACCAGCGCCAGGAGCGCCGCGGCGAAGACCATCAGCGCCGCCAACCCCCCCAGCCGCTGGAGGGGCAGCGTCAAGGACGCCCCCAGCTCCATCAGGCCCTGGAGCAGCAGCGCCTCAACCACCAGCGCCAGCGTCGCCAGCGCCGTCGCCAGGATCACCGCCGTCGGCGCCCCGAGCCCCCCTTCGCGCAAGATCCCCCACAGCGCGCGCATCGGCCGCTCGGGCGGCGCTTCCAGCGCCGCGGCCAGCTCCGGGCTGAGCGCCTGCGGGCTCCGAGGCGAGGCGCGCGACAGGTGCCCGGAGACCCTCACCACCACCGCCCCTCGCAGCGTCACCTGGGCCGGCCTGGACCCCTCCGGGGTCGAGAGCCGCGCCGACCAGAAGGGAGGCGGGATCAGCCCCTCGTCGCCCTCCATGACCTTGTCAAGGAGGCCCCCCAGCGCGCTGGCGGCCTCGGCGCCGCGCTTGAACCCCTTGGCCTGGACCAGCCGCTCGACCAGCCGCAGCGACGCGTCCAGCGCCGTCAGGGTCCGGCAGCCTGGATCAGCCAGCGCTCGCGCCAGCAACGGCTCCAGCCGTTGCCTTGACACCCCGATCGAGCGCGCCCGCCCACGCAGCGGGCCGAGGAACTCCTCCGTCGCCGCCCACGCCCTCCATCGGGCCGCCGACATCGGCGCGCTGTGCACGAAGAGCTCGTCGGTGAGGCGATCGGCCCGCACCCAGCGCCGCCCCGTGGCCGGATCCATGATCTGGACGAAGCCCCCGATCCGACGCCACAGGATCATGAAGTGCGTCACCCCGCCGGGCTTGACCGACACGGCCAACGCCGGCAGACAGCCCCCCTGCGGCGACAGCGCGTGATCCAAGGCGACGATCCGCTGGACCGCGTCCAGGCCGAGCTGGACCGCCAGGTCTCCCAGCGTGTCGATCGAGGTGCCGTCAACGTCGGTCTGGCAAGCCTCTCGCAGCCGCCCGTAGCTGACGCTGATCCCGAAGCCCTCCAGCAGCGCCTTGAGCGCGGCCGGACCGCAGTCCATCGCCGAGGTCTGGATCACCTCCGGGATCCACCACCGGCGACCTCGCCTCCCCGCCGCTCCAACCGCGCCCTCAACCACCGTCGGCCTCTGAAGCCTGGGTCAGCGCCCGCCCCAGCGTCCGGAGCACCAGCTCGGCCGGCGTCATCACCTCCACGTCGATCTCCACCTCACCCGTCAGGCCATGCCTGAGCCACACACGGCGAGGCGCAGGCCCGAGCCGCAGCTCCACCCGCACGGCGCCGTCCTTCAACTCGGCGTCGACGACATCCACCCTCGCCTCGATCGCCCCGTACTGCGTCCATGGGTAGGCGTCCAGGCGCAGCCGCGCCCGCTGACCGGGCGTCACCCGACCGAGCGCAGCCTGCGGCGCCATGCGCGCCACCAGCCTGAGCGGCCCCTCGGAGATGACCGACGCCACGCGCTGATCCCGGGTCACCATCGAGCCCTCGCGCAGCGGCGTCACCGCCGCGAGGCTGCCCCGCGCAGGCGACCGGAGCTGCCGCAAGGCGATCTCGTGCTCCAGCCCCTCCAGCGTCGAATCCAACGCCCGAAGCTCCCCCTCCAGCTCGGCCAGCGCGCGCTCCAGGCGCGCCAGGTTCGCCCGCCGCTCGCTCTCCTGTGAGCGCCGGGACCACTGCACCTGCGCGGCCGACAGCCGCTGCGCCGTCGCCTCCTCCTTGCCCTGGCTGGCCAGCGCAGCGCTGCGCTCCATGTCCTGATCCGACGCGTGACCCTGGGCGTGAAGCTGACGCATCCGCTCGGCCTCATCGCCCCGCAAGGTCGCGTCCACCGCCGCCCCTCGGGCCAGCGCCTGCGCTTGACCCAGCCGCGCCTCGTCGGCCTTGTACAGCCCCTCGATGCCCTCGCGCTCGTGCCCGATCTCCTCCTCCAGCGCCGCGATCTGAGCCCCCAGCGCCGCCCTCGACGCGCGCGCCTCCTTCAAGCGCAGGCGCTCGGTCATCGCGTCGAGCTCAACCAGCACCGCGCCAGCCTCCACCGACCGATCCAGAGACAGCGTCGAGCTCAACACCCGCCCGCCCACCGGCGCCTCCACCCACCACGTCGAGTTCGTCGCCTCCAGGTTCGCCCGCGAGACCTCGTGGACTGTCACCTCGGCCTCGACGAACCACAACCCCCACGCCCCCAGCAACAAGGCCCCCAACGCCAGGGCCGCCGCACCACCGCCATAGCCATCCCGCTCTAGAGAGCGCAGCGTCCTGGAGAATGGATTGATCAACGACCCCCGCTCCATCGACCTCGACGCCCTCAGCGTCGAACCCCGGATAACCGCTCTGAGTCCGCAGGATCGTGCTTCAAGCACCGACGCGAGTCAATCCGCGCCTCGCCATCGATCATGTTCCTTTCATCGCCTCAACGGCCTGGTTGGCCGGGGCCTCGGCGCACGCCTTGCGGGTCAAATGGACCAGCCGGGCCGCAGGTGGCACCTTGTCGTTGACTGGACCTCGGCGCACCCTTAAAGTCCTCATCGCCACCCTGCAGGGGCGGTTGTTTTTGTCCACATGCTTGTTTTTCATGAAGAAAATACCCAAACCACTCCAGACATTGATCCACGACGGGCTCATCGATTCCGTCCTCCGACCCTTGATGAGCGGCAAGGAGGCCTCGGTCTTCCTCGTCGAGTGCGACGGAGAGCTGCGCTGCGCCAAGGTCTACAAGGAGGCCAACGCGCGCAGCTTCCGCCAGAGAGCGGAGTACCAGGAGGGGCGCAAGGTCCGCAACACGCGCCGCGCCAGGGCCATGGAGAAGGCCACGCGCTTCGGCAAGCAGGAGAGCGAGCAGGCCTGGCAGAGCGCCGAGGTCGACGCGCTCTACCAGCTGGCCGAGGCCGGCGTGCGGGTCCCTCACCCCTACAGCTTCACCAACGGCGTGCTGATCATGGAGATGGTCGCCGACGCCGAGGGCAACCCCGCCCCGAGGCTCGGCGAGCTGACCTTCACCGCCGAGGAGGCGCTGGCCCACCACCGCTTCCTCACCCGGCAGATCATCCGGATGCTCTGCGCCGGGCTCGTCCACGGCGACCTGTCCGAGTACAACATCCTCCTCGACAAGGACGGCCCGGTCATCATCGACCTGCCCCAGGCCATCAACGCGGCGGCCAACAACAGCGCCCAGCGCATCCTGGATCGCGACATCGGCAATGTGCGGGCCTTCTTCGGTCGCTTCGCTCCCGAGCTCCTCGCGATCAACCACGCCCCGGAGATCTGGCACCTCTACGACAAGGGCCTGCTGCACCCCGAGTCCGAGCTCAGCGGCCAATTTGAGGTCAAGAAGAAGGAGGCTGACGTCGGCAGCCTCATGCGCGACATCAAGGACGCCAGGGACGAGGCCATGCGCCGCAGCGGCCTCCGCATCGTCGAGATCGAGCCCGCAGACTCCGCCCCAAAGCGGCCGCCGCGCCGGCCCAACCCCGGCGTGCCGCTCTTCGAGTCGCCCCCAGGCCCCGCCTTGAGCGCTCGCGGCGCTCGATCAACGCCTCCATCAACGCCTCAAGCGAAGTCTCAACCAACGCCTCAAGCGAAGCCTCAGGCGAAGCCTCAGGCCGGAGACCCCAGGCAGGCCGCCTCGCCGGCGCCCGCTCGCCCGCCGGCGGCGCCTGCGCCTCGGCCCGCGCCGCCGCAGGCGCCCTCCGAGGACTCGCCGTCCTCCGCGTCAGACGCCCCCAGGAAGCGGCGACGGCGCCGTCGCGGTCGCTCGAAGCCCCCGGGCGGCGGCCCCTCCACCTGAACCCCGGCAGGGCTCAAGGGTGCGGGGCTACTCCTCGGCCAGGAGCTGCTCGAGCTTGGATTGCACGGTCACCAGGTTGTCGCTGACCCCATACTCGCGGTGTACGATGACGCCCTCGTTGTTGAAGATCAGCGTCGAGGGCAGCGCGCCAGCCGGGAAGTAGATGTTGGTCTCCTGCAGCGGGTCGATCACGACCTTGTTGGTCAAGCCGTACTGGCGGACCCAGCCCTTGCAGAAGTTGCCGTCGGCGGGGCCAAAGTTGTTGTCCTGGGTGATGGCCACCAGCACCCGGACGCCGCGATCCTGGAAGGCCTCGACCAGCACCTCCTGCATCTGCTCGGCCTCCAGGCGGCACGGGCCGCACCACCCGGCGCCGATGGACACGACCGTCAGCTTCGCCTCGCAGTAGCCCCCCTCCTCGCCGTAGAAGTCGAAGGGGACGCCGTCGCAGTCGTTGAGCGTCAACGGGAAGAAGCGGCTGCCCTCGCTGGTCCCGTAAGGCTCCCCAGGGGGGCCGCAGGCCGGCGCGTTGTTGGGGTCGTTGTTGGGAGCCTCGGGCTCGTTATTGGGCTCGTTGTTGGGAGCGTCGGGCTCGTTGTTGGGGTCGTTGTTGGGGTCGTTGTTGGTGAAGCCGTTGTTGGGGTCGTTGTTGGGCTCATCGACGCCAGCAGGCTCCTCCTCGGCCGTGTCCCCGCAGCCCACCGCGCCGATCAACCCGAAGGCCAGCAGGCCCGTCATCATCCATGCTCTCATCGTGTTCCTCTCTCCGTGTTACTCAAGGAGCACACCATCCAGGGGCGAGGCTCCACAATGAAGGGTGTCAGGGCTGAGCGGCTACTCGGCGGGCCAGCAGACCCCGTTGGTGAAGTTGGAGACGCCGCCGCCGCCCTCGAAGCTCTTGCGGCAGATGTAGCCCTGGCGGCAGTCGCCGTTGGCGGTGCACTCGTTCATGCAGGCCCCCAGATCGCCGCGCGTCAGGCTCCCGATCAAGGGCATGCACAGGCCACCATCGGGGCAGCCGCCCGCCGGGAGGGTGTCCCCGCCGAAGAAGTTCGACGTGTTGAAGCCCGGACCCAGGATGCAGGAGCTGAAGCAGGAGCCACCCGGCCACCCCTGGTCCGCGAGGATGCACCCCCTGCCGCGGCAATCTTCAGCGGTGGCGCAGGGTTCGCCGTTGACGGCCCCTTGTTGCGGCGGCGTCCCCTCGAAGCATTGCCCGCTGAAGGGCTCACAGGTGGCCCCTTCGCCGCAATGCTCGTCGGTGGAGCACAGCCCGAAGCAGACCCCCCCCTCCGGCGCCCCCTCGGGGGGCTGTTGGCAGGTGTAGGCCGAGCGCCCGCAGTCCAGCCCGTTGAGGCAACGCCGCTCACAGAACTTCTGGGCCTCCCCTTCCCGCGCGAGGCAGTGGTGGTAGACGTTGTTGAAGTCGCAAGGCGTGCGATCCTCGCAAGGAATCGTGCAGTATCCCCCCGGCGCCCCCAGCTCGGTGCTCGCCCGGCAGATGGCGCCCTCGCCCGGGCACTGGGCGTCCTCGACGCAGGGGCCAAAGAGCGCGCTGGGCAGCAGCGGCTCGGGCTCCGGCTCCGGCTCGGGCTCCGGCTCGGGTTCAGACTCGGGTTGAGGCTCGGGTTGGGGCTCGGGCTCATTGACCGGCGCGGCGCTCGAGGCGTCGTCGCTGCAGGTCGTCAAGGCGACAAGGGCGAGACACAGCAGCATTATTCGAAGACCAGAACCCGTCATGATACCTCTCATGCGCCCAGACCTCTCCGCCGCGTCCATCAGGAAGGGGCGTCTGACTCCATCATGAGACAGGATCGCCCGCTCGGTGACGCAGGGAGCATCATGGTAGCTCATCCAGAGATCAACCGCTATCCAATGGCGCAGAAACCTGCGAGGATTGGCGCAAGGGAGGCTCTTGTCGGGCTTCGACGGGTCATCGGACTCATTCTCACCGCGTTGAAAACTGTGAGTTGATCATGCACTTCTCCTCCTTCAGACGCCCTCATCACGCCGCGCTCGCCCTGCTCCTTCTGGCGACATCGCCCCTGGTGGCTTGCGGCGACGACGCCTCAGGCACCGCGCCGGTCAATGAGCCCGAGCCCCAACCTGAGCCTGAGCCCGAGCCTGAACCCGAGCCGGAGCCGGAGCCCGAGGCGCAACCTGAGCCTGAGCCCGAGCCCGAGCCGCTGCCGCCGTTGACCTGCGCGCGGACTACGGTGGTCGAGGGCGTCCTGGGCGAGACGGTCAGCGTGACCCTGGATACGACGATGACCCTGGAGCGCCCCCGCGACCTGGGGCTCTCCTGTGGAAACGCCAACGCCGAGCTCCGCTGGGCGCCCCAGGAGGTGATCGAGTTCCGCGCGCCGGGCCAGGGGACGGTGACGGTCGCCATCGACACGATCTTCCCCGAGACGCCCTCCACCTTCAACACCGTCATCCAGGTGCGCAAGGCCTGCGAGGTGGTGCCCGCCGGGGCCTTCCCTCCGAGCTGCTTCGACGACGCCGCCCAGGGCGAGTTTCGCTCCCAGGGCGCCTTCTCGCTGGAGGGCGGCGAGGTCGTCTACCTCGTCGTGACGGGCTTCAGCGAGCCGCCGTCCGAGACGATGACCACCGACAAGGGCAGAGTCCGGGTCGACCTGAGCGTGCAGGAGAACTCCCCGCCGACCCTGGCCGAGGCCTCGCTGGCGCTGGTGGGCGAGGACAGCGTCTTCCGCTTCTCGGGCGCCGACCCGGAGGGCGGCGTCGCCGGTCTGACGACCCGCTACTTCATCGAGGACGAGATCATCGACATTTTTGGCGACGGGCAGGCCAACGAGGACGACGTCTTCCCGGTCTTCCTCCCCGAGCCCGTCGAGGCGAACGACTTCGACGCCGCCATCACCCTGTCCGGCGCGCAGGTGGCGCTGGCGGGGTTCTTGCGCGGTGTCGGCGCGACCCACGTCCAGCTGGAGGCCTTTGACCAGGGCTTCGTCGTGAGCGAGCCGGTGATGGTCCCCATCCTCGAGGCCGAGGCCGTGGGGCTGGGCGAGTCCTGCGCGGGCGATCTGGTGATCTGCCTGGGCGGGCTGGAGTGCCGCGAGGACGTCTGCGTCGTCAACGCCGCCGTCCAGGCCGCCTGCGACGGCGCCACCCCCCTGGAGCTGCCCGAGATCACGACCGAGGCCGTCGTCGTCACCGCGACGGGCACCATCGGCGGCGGCGCAGGCCGCTTTGAGCCCACGCCGGGCTGCGTCGCCGACCAGGCCGCCACCGGCGGCGCCGAGACGCTGTTGACCCTGGAGCTGCCCGAGGGCCTGGTCGCCGACCTGCTGATCACCACCGAGGCCCCCGGCACCCGCGACACCGACACCATCGTCTACCTGCGCGACGAGTGCGCCGACCCCGGCACCGAGCTGACCTGCAATGACGACCGGGCCAACATGGACTTCCAGAGCGACCTTGAGGCGCTGAGCCAGCCCGCAGGCGTCTACACCTTCTTCATCGAGCAATACGGCGGCATCCAGCCCGGCAGCACACTGCCCTTCGAGATCCGGGTCACGGTGCGCCCTGTCCTGGAGGCCGGCGCGGCCTGCGACCCCGCAGGCCGGCTCAACCGCTGCGCGGGCGAACCCTGCGCCGAGTCGCTCTGCCCCTGATCCCCCCTTCATCCGACGCAGATCCAGCGCAAGACAGTTGCCGTTCGGGCAGGTGAAGTCGCCGCCAAGGGGATTGACTGCGGAAACGATTGGCAACCTCCGGCCTCCAGGCACGGGTTCAGCACTACCTCCCATCAGCAAGCGCGACCACCCGATGAGCACTCCTTGAGGCTCATCCCCCCGCGTTTTCACACGCCCAACCCCTTTGTATCCGCGATCGCTTTCCGGCTTTTGACATACCGCCCAAACCCTGTTTGGACCCTCTTCGTTCGGGGAGGCTCACTCGCGATGCGCTCGTTGACAGGCGGTGGTTGCGGGCGCTACAAGAGAAGGGGGGGCGGACCTATCCACAACACATTGAGATGAATTCGGCATTCTAAAAATCTGTGGGGGATTGTGAAAACAGTTCCAGAAGGTCCCATGATCGTTCGATCGGCGGATGCAGGGGGGTTTGTTCGCGTCAACCCAGCCTTCCAGACCCTTGTCGGCTTTTCCAACGAGCAGCTTGCTCAGAAACGATTTCTCGATTGGATTGACCCGCGTGATCACGCCGTCGCCGTCGCCAGGCTCGAGGGTGAAGCGCGCTTTTGCAGGGTTGGCCACCTGACGCGTTCCGGAGAGGTGGTCCCCCTCGAGGTACGGATCAGCGATGGGGGAACAGGGGCCTTGTTGCTCGGTCGTTGCCTTGACCCCTCCGAGCGTGATCAGCTCGGCGATGAGGGTGTCGACGAGGAGACGGTTCGCGGCACTCTCTACACGATCGCGCAGATCGTCGAGGAGCAAAACCCAGGCTACAAGTGTTCCATTCTGCTCGTTGCTGATGGCCGCTTCGTGAGTGGAGCCGGACCCAGTCTGCCGGCGGACTACAACGCGGCGGTTGACGGATATGCCATTGGACCGACCGTCGGATCTTGTGGCACCGCCATCTACTGGAACATTCCGGTCATCGTCGAGGATATTCAGAGAGATCCACTCTGGGTGGATTTGGCGAAACTCGCGAAGGGCGCGGGCGTTGCGGCGTGCTGGTCTCACCCGTTCACGAGCAGGAGCGGCAAGGTGCTCGGTGCGTTGGCGCTCTACGCTCCCGTTCCTCAGGCCCCGACTCCCGAGCAGTTGGGTTCCCTCCGTGCCGCTGCCCGCATGACCGGGCTTGCGGTGGAGCGCGGGCGCGCGGAAGAAGCGCTCCGACTGCAACGGCAACGAGAGCTGGAGTTGCAGGACCAGCTGCGTCAAGCCGCGAAAATGGAGGCCCTCGGCGTCCTCGCGGGTGGAGTTGCCCACGACTTCAACAATGTGATCGGAGCGATCCTCGCGAACGCAGAGTTTGCCCTTGAGCTTGCGCCGGCAAACGCGGAAATTGTAAGCAGTCTGCAGGACATCGTCACCGCCAGCCAGCGTGCGGGCAACTTCTGCACGCAGATGCTCGCCTACGCTGGCCAGGGCACGCTCAGCACCACGCTTTTTGACCTGGGAGATCTGCTTCCCCAGCTGAGCAGCCTCGTGCAAGCCGCCCTCTCCAAGAAGGCGACCCTGGAGTACGACCTCTACGATGGGCGGATTTTCATCGAAGGCGATGAAAATCAACTCCTCCAGGTGGTCATGAACCTCATCACCAACGCCGCAGAGGCCATTGGCGACAGCCAGGGGCGGATCGTGGTGCGCACAGAACCTGCGAACTACGATGTGCAGACCCTGCGCGGTCTGGACTCGCAAGTTGAGCTGCCCGCGGGCCGGTACGTCCGGCTGACGGTAAGCGACAACGGGTGTGGCATGGACGCCGCCACCGTGGCTCGAATCTTCGACCCGTTCTTCACCACCAAGTTGACCGGACGGGGACTCGGACTCGCGGCCGTCAACGGAATTGTGCGCGGGCACGGGGGTACGATTCTGCTCGACAGTCAAGTCGGGGTGGGGACCACCTTCACAGTCCTGCTCCCCATCGTTGAAACTCCGGTGGGTGAAGAGGCATCCTCCGAGCTGCCGGCTGTGGCGATCTCGAGCAAGCAGATCCTCGTCGTCGACGACGAACAGGCATATTGCGAACCATCCTGTGCAAGCGGCTCAGGCACAGCGGCTTCGAGGTGATGGAAGCCGTCGATGGGCAACAGGCCATCGAGACGTTCCGAAAATACTCGGGTTCGATTGACTGCGTGCTTCTGGACCTCAACATGCCCAAGAGCAATGGCGAAGAAGTTCACCGCGAGCTGCGTGCGATCCGGGAAGATGTGCCGATCATCCTGATGAGCGGCTACACCGAAGAACATATCCTGCGCCAGTTCGCCGGGGTTAGAGTCACCGGCTTCCTTCAAAAGCCGATCGCAGCAGCAAACCTGATCGCCATGATGAACGCCGCAGCGTGGGGGACTCCCACGTAGGGCGCAAAGTCAGTCGCCGCTGGGAGATCCGGAACCAGGAAGCGCCGCGCTCGCAAGCCGTCGCCACACGGGTGGCTGCCAGGTGCAGGTTCCGGTTGCGCAAGTGTTTGAAATTGTTGTTAAATGATGGTCTTGGAGATGATCTCGTTCTTTATCAAGACCAGCCGCTCAAAATCCGACGCACGCGGCGAGCGCCGCCGCTGCGGGATCGAAGGGGGGCGCAGAGGGCGCAAGGCGCGCTGATCCGCTCAGGCGGCGCCAGGAAACGTGGCACACCAGAGGCACAAAGCCAGGCGCACAGGCGAACCCGTCATCAGGTTGCCTCGCTCGCCCCCGAGCCCTATCCTCTGAGCAGAGGCGCGAACCTTCGAGGAGGGGGGCGAGATGGCCACACGCAAACAGAAGAAGACCGGATGGGACAGCCCTGCGGTTCAGGATTTCATCAAGTCGGTGCAGTGGTACAGGCGGAACATCAACAACCCCGCCCTCAAGGGAAAGACGGTCGCTGTTCGAGCAGGTGAAGTCGTCGCCGTGGGGGAGTGCTACGAAGAGGCAGATCGGCAGTGCGAAGCGCTTGGGGACAGAAGCGGGCTGCTCGTCTTCAAAGTCTTCTGTCCGACAAGGCGAAGCTCAAGGATCCAAATTGATCCCCTCCGCCGAGGGGATCCACTGCGAACCTGAGCCGGTCAAGCGCGCCGCCCAGCCCCAGCAGCGGGGGACCTTCCCAGTCTTCGACGAGCATGGCATCTGCTTTGAGGATAAGGTCCTGACCTCCAAGTTTGGCCTCGATCTTCAAAAGGCACACCCCTTCGCGGCCGATGGTCTGCCTTCCTCGAACCTCCAGTGCGTGATAGTCCCCTTGGCGGGTAAAGCACCTGCGGTACTCAATCCCAACGATCGACGTTGGGGCCCCCGTGTCGAGCAGCCAAAGATCCTCCTTCACGTCCCCGCAGATGACGGGGACATGGATGTGCTCAAAGGAGAACCCTTCAAGCTGAGGGAGGGCGGTGCCGGGCATGACGCAGACGGTCGCCCCCGTGCTCCACATCCACCGACGGTTGCCCGTGACCGAGTAAAGCTGGCGGCTGTAGCGGCGACGGCGAGCGCTTCGTTTTCCCGACCTCTTCGTGGCCATCCTCAGCCCCCTTGCGCCCGCAACTTGGCCACCTCGGCGCGCAGCTCCTCAATAGCCGCCCGCTCCTGGGAGTCGATCCGCGACTGAAGCTCGGCGCACTTCGCCTCGGCGCTCGCAGCCCTGGCCTCGGCCTCCGAGGCCCTCTTGCGGTCCCCGATGGCGGTCATGATCTGCTGGGCGAGCTGCACGACGGCGTAGCCCACGATGCCCCACACGCCCAGCTCCGGCGGCAGCCCCGGCATGAGATCCGTGGCCGAGGCGATGGACGGCAGGCCCACGAGGGCCAGCAGGGCGGTTGCTGAGACGGTGGCTTGCTTCATGGCTTCTCCTTCTCCTTCTTGTGGTCGGGGGTGAGCGCGACGTAGAGCGCCGCGATGGCCGTCATGATGGACACGGCAAAGAGCCAGCTCGCGATGCGCTGTTTCATGGGTCGCCCTTGTCGATGGCGGCCAGCGCCGCCTTGAAGCTGTAGAAGACCAGATCGCCCGGTGGCTCCTCGAAGCGCCGCCAGGGGCGAGGGCCTTCGCCCGTGCAGACGAACTGCGCCGCGAAGAGGTCCAGGCGTCTGGCCCAGAGACTCGCCTTGTGTTCGCTCAAGGTGTTGCCCTCGGGGTCTTGCCAGCGCCGGTCCACGAGTCGCAGCCCCGAGCGCCAGCACCGCTCAAGGTCGGCCAGCTCGTCCCGCTCCAGCTTCCGCAGCGTGTCTTCGGCGCGCGAGTCGCCGTGTAGGCGGCACGAGCGGGCGAGCCCCGCTTTGGAGAGGTTGTCGTGGTCGATCCTGGTCATGGTCAGATCCCCAGCATGGTGTGCCGCTCGATCCGGAGCGCCTCGGAGATGACCGAGGGGAAGACGGCGACGTGGTGGATCTCAAGGTTGGCCATCGAGGCGATGTTGGTCTGGTTGCCGCCGAGGTGGGCCGTGCCTGAGCTGGCCGCCAGCGCCGAGACCGACACCACCCCGCCCGTGGCCTCGCTGCCGTCGCCGGTCTTCTTGTGCCACGCCTGGATCTCGCCCGTGGAGCTGTCGAAAGACACCGCGAGGTAGAAGGTCTTGCCGTCCAGCGTCGCGTCGCTGTAGTCGATCCCCGGCAGAAGCAGATCGCCGTCACCATCGAAGAGGTCGGTCCAGCCGGGGCCTTGAACGCGCAGCTTCGTGCTTGACCCGTGGCCGCCGTACTCCGAGGTGAGCTGGATGGGCATGTTGGCCGTGTTGTAGGCCAGCCCCAGCATGAACAGGCACTTCGACCCCCCTGGGGCGCCGCCGTTGAAGTGAAAGACGAACTCCCAGGTCCGATCTGCGTCCCGACCCCAATCGCTCGACTGATCGAAGGTCGCAAAGTCCGAGGTCGCCCCCGTCAGATCCAGCGCGCCCTGGCACCCGCCGATGTCCGACTCGATCCGCGCCGCGCCGTTCTTGGGGGTGAGGGTGTCCGAGCCGATGGAGTCGGCCCAGGGGTCGCCCGAGGCGAAGAGGAACATGTGCGAGGCACCATCGCGCGCCGCGAGCTCCCCGAGCGTCGTCGGCCCAGCCGCCCCGCTGCCGCCCGCAGCAAGCTGCCCCATCGCGCCCCGAAGGGCTCCGACGACGCCGCTGCCGCCGCTGCCGCCGCCGAGCCCCATCACGCCCCCAGGAGGTTGAAGAGGCGCGTGAGCACCTTGATGCTCGACGCCCCTGCGCCCGCCGTGATCGCGTCAACGCGGACGTAGAGGCGCGAGTAGCCCGCGATCATGACGGTGAGCCCGAGGCGCGCGGTCTGGAGGTCGAGGTCGATCACGGCGCCGGCCGAGTCGGTGATCTGGAACCACTCATCCCCGATCTTGCCCCACAACTCGACGCTGTAATCGGTTGGGAGCGCCCCGCCCGTCCTGTAAAGGCCGACGACGGCGTGGGTGTAGCCCTCGCAGTCGATCCCCTCGCTGCCCCCTGAGACGGGGGCCGCTTGTGGGGTGGTGTCGGGTACCGTGACTGCCGCTGCGGCATCCTCACAGGTCTGGCTGGCGAGCCCTGGGGTGACGTTGCGATCGGCCATCGGCTACCTCCTTTGTCTGGGCACGGGGCAGTCGGCGCCCTGGATCTCGAAGTCATCGAGGCGCTCGGCCAGCGCCTCCCTGATGATGACGCTCTTGGCCTCACCGCCCGCCGAGAGCGCCTTGTGCTGGGCGAGCGTGAGCCCGACCGAGGCACGCTTGACGAAGCGGCAGTGCTCGGGCGCGGGCTGGCGGGTGAGCCCGAGCTCCTTGGCGATCTTGAGGCGCAGGCCCTTGATCTTGGTGCCAGTGCGAGGCGAGACGCCCCAGACCCCCTCGTGGAGCTTGTCCAGCTCGGCCCTCTTGAGGGCGTCGAGCGCAGCGCGCGTTGTGGGTGCGTCTGCGGGCTTCTTCGGCTGGGCAAAGGGCTTGGGCTTGGGGGCTTTGGAGGGGTTGGCCGCCTTCGGAGCCTTGACCTTCGAGGTCTTCGGGGTCTTGGCGGCCTTCTTCGCCGGGGTAGGCGCTTCGGAATCAGCGGCCTGCGCGACGGCGATGTTGGCGCCCTTGGCAACGTCCGGGAGCGCGGCCTTGGCGGTCCCCTTCGCCGGGTGGGGCGCTTCGGAGTCGGCGGCCTGTGCGATGGCGACGTTGGCGCCCTTGGTGACATCTCGGAGCGCGGCCTTGGCTGTCTTCTCGGTGAAGATCGCCCGCTTGAGCGTGCCTAACTCGTCCCTGAGAGCTTTGAGTTCTCGGATCGTCGCCTGCTGCCTGAAGTAGCCCTCGGGATCACCGGCCTGGGAGACAAGATTCTCGCGTTTGGCCTCGATCATGCCGGTCAGCACGCCCGATTCCCCGAGGAAGGACTCCCACAGGGCCGCCTCCAGCGCCTTGAGGGTCCACTGCCCCGAGGAGGCCGAGGCGAAGAAGGTGCCCAGGGGAGAGTTGGGGGGATCGGTGGACACATCCTTGAAGAAGTCGATCTCTTCCATGGCCGCAGGACCCGGATGCACGACACCCACGATCCCAGGGGCGGGTTGAACAGGGGCAGGCTTGGGAGCCTTGGGCGGTGAAGCGATCGAGAGGGTGTCCTGCGCCCCGACTTCGATCTTGCACAAGCCCTTGATGAGCTTGCCGATGTCTTCCTGGGTCCAGAAGAGGACTCGGCGGGGGGTGCCAATAGCGGGCGGGGCGTAGCCGATCATGACAGCGACGATCTGGCCGTCCTTGATGGCGGCAACTGTCTTTTCGTTGGGATTGATCAGGAGTCGGTCAAAGCCCGTCAGTCGCCGGATGAGGGCAAGCCGGGCCGGGTTTGCCACCACCGCGCCCTGCTCGCTGGCCAGGACGACGACGCCGTGAGGCGCCCCCCCATAGGCCACCAGGGGGCAGATGCCGCTGAGAGTGGCCGGCTGCGTGGCGCGCTGTCGGGCCTGAGTGGCGACGGCCTCGATGTCCTGGGCTTTGACCGTGCGACCGTGCTTGTCGAAGCTGTCCCTGGTCATCATCGCCGGCAAGGCGCTGGTGCTGTCCCGTCGGAGCATGGTGATCCCGTCGGTGATCCAGTCCTTGCTGTCGCTGCGGAACGTGTCCTTCCAAGCGTCAAAGCCCTTGGTGGCCGGCCAGTCCTCGATGCCGATCAGGGGCATGTGGCCGCGCACAAGCACCTCATCGACGATGGCTTCGCGGCGGGCTTCGATGCTCGATGTGGACTGGCGACCGAAGAGGGTCTTCTCCAGGATCGGAAGCAGGGCCTTGGGGGCGCTGGACACCGCCAGGGTCACGTTTTCCTTTGTTGATGCAGCCTCATCCTTGACCGGGGAGACCCCCTTCGAGGCGCCCTTGCTCGACGCCGCCTGGGTGGGGGCTTTCGGGTTGGGCGAGGTGGGGGCTGGATGCACGGCCGGGGGTGAAGGGGGCGAGGGCGCCGAGGGAGGCTTTGGGAGCTCGGACTCGTCGTTGACGTACTTGACGGTGAGGCGGTCGGCAGCGATGGCGTCGACCACGACTGACGCGCCTTTCTCCGAGCGCGCCACGGAGCGCTTGAGCGTGACCTCGGGCACGAAGTCATCGCGCTTGACGGTCGGATCGATGCCCTGGGCTTCCTTGATGAGGTCGTCGACGGCGCCCATGTCGGCCTTGAGGCTGTCAAAGACCTTCCAGTCCATCTTGTCGATGGCGGCCTGGTAGAGCTTCGAGAGCGCCACCTTCATCTCGCGAAGCTCGGTGAGGAGCAGGTCAAGGATCTCGTTCATGCTGCCAACTCCATTTCCTTGCTCTTGAGGACGGTCTCAAGGCGCTCAATCATGGTCAGAAGTGATGCGGACACACCCTCGCTGACGGCGCGGGTCTTGATCGACACGAGCGAGCGGCGCACGCGGGCCGCCTCCAGCTTCGCCTTGATCCGGCCTGTCCTGTCTCCGCTGGCCTCGCTCGGCGGGGCGGCAGATCGGTCTGGGCTTGGCGGCGCGGCAGGGACGACGGGGGCCACAGGGACCACAGGGGCGGCAGGGACCTCGAAGAGGCGCAGCGGGAAGGGGCGGCCGAACCACCGCTCGGCGGCCTTCTGGACGACGCGCTGGCGGTCCTTGGGCACCTGGGGGGCCAGCGCGGCGGCTTCCTCGTAGCCCTTTCGACCGGGAGAGATCAGATCGAAGTTGCGATCTCCACCCGTCCCCATGACCGTGACCAGCTCGCCGTTTCTCATAACGAGGTTGTCATCCCACCCCTTGAGGCCAGTGCCCTTGAGGCGGGCGCCCGCAGTCAGCGCCGCTGAGTACTTCGCCCAGAACCTCGCAAGCCAGCCCTCGTCGGCACTGTAGAACTTGAGGTACTCGTAATCGCGCCAGCCGAAGGCGCCCATGATCCGATCAGGCTCGGTGTCCAGAAGGGGGTCGGAGGCTTCGGGGGCAAGGGCGTCGGCGTAGAGCCTTGCGGCCTTGCGCTGCCAGTCGAGGTAGGCGATCGGAGAGTCGAGGGCTTCCTTTGGCGGCCTGTGGGTCCAGTCGGGGGCCTGGGACCACTCGGGGTCCGTGCCGAGGCGTCTGGCGGCCATGTTGCCCCGACCGGACCTGTAGGTGCCGTAGGGGGTCTTGATCTGCACCCCCGGCCCCTGGAAGGCGAGGCTGATGGAGCCTCCCTTGTGGCGGCTGACCATGCCGTCCTTGTCCCATGTGGGCGGCTCGGTCATCGCCAGGGCCAGGCACGCCTCGGGATCGTCGAAGACGGCAGCGTGGACCGACCTCCAGGGCCACAGGTGCAAGGGCACCTTCTCCAGGTTGTCGAAGTCGCGGCGGGCGGCCTGCTTGAGAGATTGGGCGCGGCGCAGCTCCCCCTTGCGCTCGGAGCGGGCAGACTGAACCAGCCGGGCCTTGATGGACTTGAAGGACTGAGCGGCCTGCTTCATCTGGCCAAGCTCAAGGCCGATGGAGAGCTGGGCCTTGTTCAAGGCGATGACGCGGGCGGCCTCCTCGAACCTGTCGCCGTAGATGGCCCGCAGCAAGTCCTCGTCGCCCGTGTCCGAGGCCCTGGCGAAGGGGTTGTTGGTGGCGCGATCCTGGCCCTTGACCAGATCGGTCATCCAGGCCCGCTTGCCCTGGATCTTGGACAGCTTGATGGAGTCGATGGTGCCGGGGTGGACGTAATAGAAGATCGCCACGGTCCCCAGCGTGTTGCCTTGCCTGACGCCGCGACCGTTGCGCTGCTGGAGGGTGGCCGGCTCCCAGGGGATGTCGACGTGGTGGATGGCGCAGGTGCGGGCCTGAAGGTCGATGCCTTCGTAGGCCACCTGGTTGCAGATCACCACGTCGAGCTGGGGCTCGACGCCCTCGTCGGCGTCGCCGTTGAACCTGTCGGCCACGGCGAGGCGCTTGTCGGGCTGGGGGGTGGCCGAGCCGTTGAGGAAGCCGATCCGGGCGGGCTTGACGCCGCCTGCGATCAGGGCCTTGTGCATCCAGCGGTGGACGGCGAGGTTCTCGACGAAGACGATGTGGCCACAGTCCTTGCGCGACAAGACGTTCTTGACCACCTCGAGCAGCTTCGGGGAGGCGAAGTCATCCAGAGTGTCTGCGTTGGCCCAGCTCCAGACCGGAACACGGACCGCCTCGCCAAACTCATTGACCTCGCCGGTGTCCTCTCGATCCGTGAGCCTCGGGTGGATGGCGTTGAGCGCCATGTTGGCCAGGATGCCCAGGATCTTGCCCGAGGGTCCGCCACCATCTTCCCCGAAGGCGCTCTTCTGGGACTCTTCGATGTAGGCGTTGGCCAGCCGCTTCTGAATGCCGAGCTGCTCGGCGGTCATGGCCAGCTGGACGTTGTGACTCTCGACCTCGGGCAGGGGCAGGCCGACCTCTTCGGCGGTCTTGAACTCGCACCAGCGATTGATGACGGCCCGCAGCTCGTCGAGGTTCTTGAAGCCGACAGCGGCCAGCGCCGAGTTGATCGTCCCATCGGCCTTGGGGATCATCCGTGTCTGGGTGGCGATGAAGCGCGAGATGAACTGCTCGCTGTTCATGATCCCCATCTGGGCAAAGGCCTGCGGGTTGACCAGATCGAGCAGCGAGTAGAACTCCAGCGGGCTGTTCTTGGCCGGGGTGGCCGACAGGATCACGACCATGCCGCCGCGGCTCTGCACGTCCATCGAGCGCAGCGCCAGGTGCCAGGGGCGGGCGCTGGAGACGCCCGAGCCCATGAACTCGATGGGGGACTCAGGGTAGTAGAGGTTCTTGTAGTTCTGCCCCTCGTCGATCATCAGGAAGTCGATCCCGATGTCGTCCCAGGCCACGCCCTCGTCGTAGTCAAAGGCCTCGTCGATCTCCAGCTTCAGGGCGATCCACGCCTCGGTGACCTGCTCGCTGACGGCCTCCTGGCGCTCGGTCAGCCCGTCGAGCAGCCTCCTCTTGACCTTCTTGCCCTCTTTGATGTCCTTGGCCCGCTGGGCCGCCTGGGTCCGGCCTCGCTTGGAGTCCTTGAAGGCCTGCTCGTTGCGCACGTCCATCGCGATCTGACGGGCGATGCCCTCGTGGCGAGCGACGAAGGACTCGAACTTGTCGTGGTTGGTACGGGTGCGACCGAGGGCCGGGTAGGTCAGGATGATCAGGTCGATGTGGCCAGCCTGAAAGAGGCTCCACTTGCGGCCGCGCTCGGCGGCGTCGTCGGGCACGATGGACAGCTTGCCCTTGTTCGGGCCACGCAGGACGGGCTTCTCATTGACCCCGATGTAGTCGACCTTCATGTCGGGGTAGGCTTCCAGCACGTCCCGCTTCCACTTGGCCGCCAGGCTCTTGGGCACCAGGATCACGGGTCGCTTGATCCTGCCCTCCTGAAGCGCCCGCCCGATGACGAGAAGCCCCGTGAGCGTCTTGCCCAGCCCCACGTCCAGCGCGATGATCCCGCCGTTGTTGTTCATCACCCGACGGGCCGAGCGATTCTGGTAGTCGTGGGGGACCTTCTTGCTGACCCAGCGGGCGATGTGCAGGGGCTCATCGCTCGTCTGGGCGACGAGAAAACCCCGGTTGGCCCGGTTGTAGGCCCGCTCGATGGCCTCGCGCGCATCGCCGTCCTCCGAAACGAAGGCCTCGAACTTCTCCAGCGTGGTCCGAATCCACCTCATCTTCTCCTCGGCGCCGTCGACGACGACGTTGCCGTCGTCGTCCTTGACGGTGCGGAAGATGAAGAGTTGGGCGTCGGAGTTGAGCCAGCCGATCAGCCGCAAGGTCTCCTTGTCCCTGGCCTTGTTGCCTGAAAGGCGCCCTTCGCGCAGCGCCTCGATCATGCCGAGGTAGGGCACGGGCTCGCCGTCCTTCCTGGCCAGCGTCACTAGGCCGTCCTTGCGGGTCAGGCGAACCTTGGCCCACTTGCCGACGACCTCGATGGGCATCCAGCCCTGGGTCGGGTCCACGTCGAACTCTTCGAGCGTCAAGAGCCCGAGCCTGTTCTCAATCTCCTGGCCTTGCTCCCGGAAGATCGCCCGCAGCGTGTTGGTGTCGTAGGCCGGGTGAGGCGCCGAGGCCGAGGCGGCCAGCTCCACCTGCCGATCAAAGCGCGGCCACATCTGCCCCGAGAAGAAGACGCTCAGGTGGACGAAGCCCAGAGAGCCCCGCTGCTGGTCCAGCGCAAAGCCCGCCGTCAGCGAGAGCAGATCGCGGGCGATGGCCTCGTGAGCCTGCTGGGCGCCGATGCCCATGTGCTCGCCGCAGCCTCGGACCAGCTCGTCCAGGGGCACGAGCTTGTTCGTCGTGTTCCACAGCCAGGTCAGCACGCCGGCCGGCGTGCGCGCCTCGCGGAAGGGGGGCTTGAAGGGGGGTGGGTAGGTGTCGAGCGCGGGGATCAGGTCGCCGCTGGGGAGGAAGGCCAGCCTGAAGCGCTCGATCGAGGGGCGCTCCTGGGCCTCCCTCTCAATCCCATCGTGGCGGTGAGGGTTGCCGTGCTTGACCACCCAGGCCGACAGCGCCCCCTTGAGCGGCCCCCAGGCCAGATCGCGCTGGTTGGCCGCGTCGGGGGTGTCGACCGAGGCGGCCAGCGACAGCCACCTGTCCACCCGCCGCCCCAGACTGGCTGCTTCATCGAGGATCGCGTCCCCGAGCGTGTCCGTGTCGAGGTCGCGCGTGGCAAGGTTGCCGCCCCTCTTCTTGCCCTTGCCCTTTCCCACGGTCTGAAGGGCCAGCTCGACTTCGGCCATCGGCCTCGGCTTCCACGCGGGCAGGCCCTCGAAGTTGCCGATCACCTTGTACCAGCGACCGTTGCCCGCCTTGCCCTCGCCCTGGGCCACGTCGTCGTCGCTCTTCTTGCCCTCCTCGACCCCAAGGATGTGTGCGGGATGGTCATTGAAGTAGTGGCCGTCGAGCACCCGCTGATCGCCCTCGGGCACCGTGGGGGCGACGCCGCCGCGCGCACGGAAGAAGAGCAGGTCGGTGACGAGCTGGGCGCCGGGGAAGATGTCCGAGGGCAGGCGGAAGGCTCCCATCAGGTGGTGCCGCCGAAGCACGTCCGAGCGCAGCTCGCGCAGCGCCGCTCCGCCGCCGGTCAAGAATCCGTAGGGGATCAGGTAGACCCCGACGCCGCCAGGGGCCAGCAAGTCCAGCCCACGCCTGAGAAAATAGAGGGCGGCTGCCGTCTTCATCTTGCCCTTGCGGTACTCCTTGGACCGATCCAGCACCACCGTCGCCCCGCGAGGACCGTAAGGCGGGTTGGCCACGACGAGCTGGAAAGTGCCGGCCTGGGCCGCCGAGTGCTCCGCAGCCCATTGCTCGAAGGGCATGTTGCTCACGGCAAGATCGGGCCATCGCCCCTCAAGGAGCTGCGACGACAGCGGGCTCATCTCCACGGCGGTCCAGTGCGGCGACAGCGCGCTGTAATCCCCGATCGCCTCGATGAAGCGCCCGATCCCCGCCGAGGGCTCCAGCGCCCTGATGACCCCATCCTCGCTGGACGGCACATCGAGCCCGTCGAGCGCCTCTGCGACAGCCCGCGCGATGAGCGAGGGGGTGTAGTACTCGTGGATGAGTCCTTTGGGGCTCGGCTTCGGGACACCTTCGGGGAAGGAGGCGGTGACCTTCTTGATCGAGAGCCCTCCCCACCCGCTGTAATCTTGAAGTGCCGCCCGGTCCTGGGCAGAGCGGACGCCGCGCGCCAGCGCCTCCATCGCCTTGAGGTTGGCCCTGGTGCGCTCGGCGGCGCTCCAAAGATCAGGGGTCGCCGCTTCAGTCTTCGTCTTTGCCATCTCGATCAGGCTCCAGTCAGCGGGCAGGGCCGAGGCGCCGGCCTCATGCCTCCCTGGTCTTGCAGTCGCAGGCGATGATGCCGCCGCTGCGGCGAAGCTGCGCTCCGTCAGCCCTGGCCTTGATCGCCTCGGGGCTCCCCTTGCGCGGGACCTCGATGCTGAAGTGCGCCGCGAGGCGGCGCCGCAGCGTGTCGGGCTTTGCGCCCCTCGGGCACGAGCCCTTGTAGACGGCGCACAGGCGCTCAAGGTGGCCCTTGTCCAGCGCCAGCAGATCGCCCCACGAGGCCGGCTGGCAGCGCCCGAGCCTCTTGATGATCTCGATGTCGACGCTGGGCTTCACCTGGCCCTCTTCTTGTTCAGGGTCAGGATCTTGATCGCATCGGCGTGGCCGATGCCCTCCTTGTCGATGATCACCGCGTCGTTGATCCCGTCGAAGGTGTTGGGGTAGCGCGCCATGGTGGTCCTGGTGGCGCTCGGGTAGGTCGGCGCAGCTCGGGTCCCCTCAAGGGAGTAGCGCCGCGCCTTGACCCAGGTGTCCTCGTCCTCATCGTGAACGAGGTAGTAGCCCGGATTGCCTCGCGTGATGCCCTGAGACTTCGCTGCGGCCTCGGGGCGCAGCTCGTAGGCCCACGAGATCCAGTCGGACGACACCCCCTCCTGCTTGTACCCGAGAGACTGCGCCGCCTCGCGCACGCCGTCCTCGGTGGCTGGAAGCCTCGGCGCGACGATCCTCTTCGCGGTGGCCGCCTTCGCGGGAGCTCTCTTCGTGACAGCCTTCTTCGCGGTGGTCTTCTTCGCAGTCGTCTTCTTCGTGGTGGTCTTCTTCGTCGCCATTGTCCTCTCCTACTTCGTCAGCGCCCAGACAGCGGCTCCACCGAGGCCGAGCGCGCCTGCGATCGTGAAGGCGTCACGCACGCCCCGGCGTCGAAGCTCGGCTTCGATCATGGTTCGCCACGCGGGCAGAACCCTTCGGATGGCGGGCTCGGGAAGCCCCGCCCAGATCCGCGCAACGGCGGGCATGTGATCGCGCGAGATCGTGCCCAGGAAGGCGTCCAGCGGCCTGTCGGGCGCCTTGAGGCTTGTGGCCTGGCCCCTGTCCTTGAGCGCGCCGCCGAGCGCCTTGAGCAGCGCCACCAGGGTCGACACCTCGGCGTCGTGGCGGGCCTTGTCCCTCGGGTCGTCAGCCCTCTGGCGCTCGGCCTTGTGAGCCTTGAGCGCGGCGCGCAAGAAGGCCTCGATCTGGGCAAGCTCAAGGGCGCTGGCGCTGGCCAGCGATCTGTCGAGCGGCGCGGTCACTCCGGCATCCGACCGTTGCGGTCGGGGCTGCACGTCCCCTTCGGGGCGTCCTTCGGCGTGGCCTTCTTCGGGGCCTTCTTCGGAGCCTTCTCGTCGGCCTTCTTCTCGTTCTCGTCGTTCATGATCCCTTCCTCCTGGTTGTTCTCGTCGGCCTTCGTTCTGTCGTCAGAGCTTCGCCTCGACCGCCAGCAACCCCGCCGCGAGGGCGAGGCCGCCCATGATCCACCACCCGATCCCCGCCCCTTCGTCGGGCTTCTCGGGTGGAGCCTCGCCCGTCCCCTGCTCGGTCGCTTGCGCGCCTTGCCCCTGGCCTGCGTCGCCGCTGCCCGTGTTGCGTGCGGGCTTCGCACCGCCTGAGCCCCCCGTCTTCTTCGCGCTGGCGTCGCTGCCGCCCGTCTTGCCCCCGCTTGCCTCGCGCCGCGCCAGCTCACGCTCGATGGCCGAGCGGACGCCCCGAAGCTGCTCGACGGTGGTTCGCAGGCTGTTGGCCACGTCGCAGGCCGCTCGATCCTGCTTGGCGTTGCGCGCCCGCGTACAATCCGTCAGGGCCTCGTTGAGCTGAGGCACGAGCGACGCGATCTGAGCGTCGATGGCCTTCTTCTGCGCATGGAGGTCCTCGGTCTTTGCGTCCTGAATGCCCATCGCTCACCTCACCGCCGCGTAGATCGCGGCGGCCACGATCCCGAGGGCCGCCACGACGAGTCCTTCCCGGATGCGCTGGTCGCGCCGCACGCGCTCAAGCTCGCGCTCCTCGGACCGAGCCAGCGGGTCGATGAAGCGATCTGGCCCGAAGGACTCCAGATCCCTCGTGGCGTCGGCCTCGCCCTGCCTGATTGCCGCGCCCACCCCCTCCTGGCCGACCTCTGCCTGCAAGAGCGCCCCCAGGCGCACGACCTCGGCCCTGAGCCTGTCGCGCAGGTTGCACCAGCGCGTGTGAAGGGCGCCGTCCGTCGTCTGGCAGGTCCTCGTCGCGACGGTGAGCTGCTTCTGGCGCTCCTGGAGGGCGCCGAGGCTGTCGGGTTCGGATTGGATCTTCGGCAAGAAGGCCATCTTCACCCTCCCCACCACTCGAAGAGCTTCTTGAGCGCCACCACCAGCGCGACACCCCCGCCCATCGCGAGCCCCTTCTTGACCGAGGGCGGGATCACGATGGGCGCGCTGGCCAGATTCGATGTCTTGCTGCGAGCGATGAAGGTCGCGCCATGCCCCGAGGCGGCAAACACCCGCACGGCGTCCAGCGGCCAGCTCGCCGTCTTCTCGATGGCGGCAAACCAGTTGCGCCCCTTGTGGCGGATCAGCGGGCTTCTCGGGTCGCCGCCGCCGTTGTTCTTGACCACGAGGCTCTTGATGGCGAAGTGGACGCAGCCGGGAGTGGCGTCCGTCGTGATGTCGCCCCTGAACCAGGCCAGAGCGTCGTCGATCCCTCGCCCGCTCATCGAAGCGGGCTCCTCGCGCCGCAGCTCCTCGATGGAGGCCGCGATGAGGCGGTCGCGGCGCACGAGGCGGTGCTCCTCGCAGCCCGACTCACCGACGCGCCCCGCGCACCGCTTGCCCGTGCGCGTCCAGATGGGGTTGATCGGCTGGCTGTAAGCCCGGTAGAGCTCGTCAAGCGACTCCCACGCCCCGACATGGACGAAGCGCTGGGCCATGCACTGAAGCACCTCAAGGGCGTCGTCGGCGCCCTCTCCGATGATCATCCGGCAGCCCCACAGCGCGTCCTCGTCCGTGATCTGGTATTGACCGGCCTTGCCATTGGGCAGGGTCCATTTGAGCGTGCCCCACGTCATCACAGCACCGCCTTGCCGAGCGCGAAGAGCGCCACGGCCACCACCGTCCCGATCACCATCCCGGCCACGTTGGACTTGCCGCTGGGCTTCGGAGGGGGCGGTGTGCCCTTCGGGGGGGCGCCCTTACCGCCCTTGCCGCCGCCCTTGCCACCGCCTCCCTTGCAGGCCCCGTTGGGGCAGCGCACATCGTCAGGGGCGCCTCGGGGGCCGAGCGGCCTGAACGCGCCGCGAGCCGCCTCGGGGGTCAGGTGCAGGCCGTCCCCGGCCTCCCTCGCGACCCTCTCCATCGCCTCATCGATGTCGAGATCCCCCTCCAGGACGTAGTAGGCCACGGCCACCGGGATCGTCCCGTCCGCGTGCGCGGCGAGGCTGTGATAGTGGGCGACGACGCCGGGAGGGTGGTTTGCCGCGACGAAGCGGTGCAGCGGCGCCTCGTCCTTGACGTTGGGGAAGGCCCGCACCAGCGACGGGATCGCCTCCCACAGCCACGACACGAGGAAGACCAGGGCCTCCATCTGGGCGGGGGTGTAGAAGGGCATCTTGCGCCCAGCGGCCAGCCGCGTGTTGGTGTGGTGCGTCTGGAGGGCGTGCCTGAAGTTCCATGTGAAGCCGTTGCGAAGCTCCACGGCCACGGTGCGCCCGTTCCAGGCCCCGCCGTGGACGAGCGCGAACTCGGGGTCGCAGTGGAACCACACCCTCCCGTCCAGCTCGATGAAGAAGTGGACGCCGAACCCCTTGCCCTCGAAGTACTCCGAGGGGTTGCCGGGGCCAGCGTTGTCGTGGACGATGATCGAGTCGGGAGGCGCAGATCGCCTCTTGCGGTTGCTGAACTGGAGGCCCCATCGCATGTCGATCTGTGCTGGCACGGCGGTGCTCTTGCCGCCCACCGGCACGTCGAAGACCCGCTCCCCGATCCTCGGGGTCGTCCCTGTTGGCTGTCCGTCCTTCATGCCGCCCTCCTGAGCCCGACGAGGGCGCCTTCTTGCACCTCGGACACGACGCGGTGCGCGCCCGGCCCCAGACCAAAGATCCCCAGCCACAGCCCCCCGAGGGCGCCCACGACCCCACCCGAGGCCGCAGACCCGCCCGACAAGGCGCCCACCGCGCCGCCGAGCGCTGCGCCTGAGAGCATCGTTATCCCCATCGCGAGGCGGGGCGTGTCGTCGAGCAGGTGGGCGAGGAAGTTGTCAGCGGGGTCCCTGCTGTCCCAATGGGCCTCGTAGCGGTCGTCGAACTCCAGCACATGAAGCGAGCGCCCGTCAGTGAGCCGACCGCGCCACGAGGCCGTGTGCTTGACTCCCAGCCCCGGCGACTGCCGAAAGGCCACGATCTGCGAGGGGTGCGGCAAGGCGGCCTTGTCGAGCCTGAGATCGACGCCGTGGCGCAGAAGCAGGACCGCTCGGCAGACCGAGGGCCAATCGCTGTACTGCTCAAGCATGGCGGCGCCTCCCGTCGAGCCAGATGGCCAGAGCGTCGAGCAGCTCGGGGCCTTTGGCGACCCCGAGGCCGAGGCCGAGCGCCCCGAGGAGCCACGCCATGCCCGCGCGCCCCGCAGCGCGCCTCGAAGGCGCCTCGCCGCGAAGGTGGGCGCGCACTCGGGCGTCTGCGGCGTCCAGAAAGCGCGCATGTTGGGCGACGGAGGGGTGGATCGAGCCGGGCGCGTAGACGGCCAGCGGCCCCTGGGTGTCGAGCACGAGGACGCGCCCCGGCCAGCGCCGCTCGGTGTCCTGTGTCAGCAACGCCAGACCTTCGGAGCGCGCCGCCTGGATGCGAGGGTCGATGTTGCCGACCGTCCAGATCACGCGAGCTCGCTCGGGGAGCTGCTCGATCAAGGCGATGGCCTGGTCTGCCCACATCCGAGGCGGGCGCCCGCTGCTGAAGTCGTTGGTGCCGAAGTTGATCCAGTAGATGTCGGCGTCCATCGCCGCGATCCTGGGGACCTGCGCCCGCTTGCGCGCGGCCTCGTCGAGCGGGGGCATCCTCGACCCATCGCCCCAGCGCCCCAGCGCCGCGCCCTTGCCAGGGACGGGCAGACCCGAGGCGTGCATCCAGTTGGCGACGGTCGAGCCGCCGACGCCCGCAGCATCCTCGATCGTAAGACCCCACCGAGGCGCAGACTGCGACAGAGCGCGGGCAAGCCCGCCCGCCCCGTCAGCCGCGCCGCCGATGATCGAGTCTCCGAGGATGACCGCCTTCATGCCGTACCCCCAGAGACCACTTTCAGGGTCCGCCCTCGGCGTCGGCGTGGTGCTTTGGCCCCGTTGCCTTGTTCGGCGCCTTCCTCAGCGTCCTCGGCGTCGTCGGCGTTCTCGACGTCCTCGGCGTTCTCGGAGCCCTCCACCTTGCGAGGCGGAGCTGGGCGATCATAGATCTGCTCCAGCGCCGCCAGCGACGACAGGGCGGCGTCCTCCATCTCCTTTGCGACGCCGCCAGCGCAGTAGATCGCGCGCAGGATGTCGGAGCAGACCGCCATGTGAGCCAGCAGCTCGGGCAGATCCCTGGCGAACTCGGCAACGTTGCCAGCCCGAAGCCTGGCGTAGCGGGCTCTCTGGGCGAAGGGGCGCACCTCGGCGGCGCTGGCCCCGGTCGCGATCACGAGCGCGTCGGTGAGCTGGGCCAGTTCACCGTCCCACCCGGCCCAGATGCCCGGCAAGGCCGCATAGGCGGCCTCTACTTGTTGAGTGGTCAACATGAGCGCCCCTGGTTGAAGGGGATGAAGTAGAACCTCGCATCGACGTACCCTGCCGCCGATGCCGAGGTCGTATTGACGAGCAGCTGCGCGCCCACGAGCAGCGGCGCGGCGAGCCAGCGGGCGATGTAGGCCGGGTCCTGGAGGTCTGGCGTGATGACCTCGAAGATCTCTGACTGGTCAGCGGAGCGGAGGCGGAAGTTGGCGGCTGGAGAAACGGCCAGCGGCAACACGTAGGCGATCTCGGGCGCATCAGGGCGGCGCACGCACCTCCCCCCCCTGAACTCCACCCACCCAGGGGGCCACAGGGGAACGGCGTTGTTGCCATCCAGGTTGATCCTGGCCAGCAGTGTCTCGTAGCCGATCATCGCCGCCCCCCCTGCGCCCGCTAGTTCCTCGGGTCGAACACGAACCCGTAGAAGTCCAGCACGCCCGCCGTCATGGCCGCCGTGCCGATGTTGACGTTGAAGGCCGAGGCCACGTCCGCAGCCGAGAGCTGGAGGCTCTTGAAAGCCTGGACCGCCTTGTCGTTGATCGAGGCGATGCCGATGGCCGCCGTCAGCGCAGTGTCGGCGTCGGTGCGAAGCTGGATCGTCGCGCTGCCGCCGCTGGTCAGGGGCGTGCGAATGTCGACCACGATGTCGGCCAGGATCTTGCCCGCCAGCTCCGTGATCTCGCCGCCCGTGAGGTCGTGGGCCGCGACGGTCCCCCCATTGGCGAAGTCCCACGTCCCAAGGAAAACCCTCTTGAGGTCTTTGCTGCTCATCTCTTGCCCCTCCGTTGGGGCTCGCCCCGTAGGGCCTCGTGGTTGATGAAGGCGCTGGTGGGGATCGACCTGCGATCCCCGCCAGCGTCAGACGACCACCGCTGCGATCTGGCAGCGGCTCACCGATGCTGGATCACAGCAGGTCGGTGTAGTCCTCGTTGGGGGTCTTGGTGACGATCAGCTCGACCTCGATGGCCACGGCGACGTAGATCTGCTCGCCCGAGTCGTGATCGAAGGCCGGGTAGTTGACCAGCGAGCCGACCCCCGCGTAGTCCACGCGCACGACCGAGTTGCGCGTCAGCTCGAAGAGCTGGTCGTCCTTCATCTCGACCCCTTCGGGGGGGATCTGGGAGAAGAAGGTCGGCGCCAGGCGGTAGTCGGTCCCGGTGGCCGTCTGATCGATGACGATGGCGAAGTTGGACTCCAGCGCCTTCTTGATCTCGGCCGACAGCTCCGCGTTGACCGACTCGCCCGCGCGGCGAGCCGACACGACGATCCTTCCCCGGACGTGCCGGATGAAGCCGCCGTCGAGCATCGAGTAGTGCGAGTGCCCCTTGGACGACGAGTCCTGCAAGAGCACGCGGCTGGCCTCGCTGGCGAGGTCGGCAGCCAGCGCCGAGGACTGGCTGGAGTGCAGCCAGTTGCTGTTGGCCACCAGGGTCTCCAGCGGGGCCGAGCCCGCCGCGATGGACACGCCCGTGCGGGTGCCGCTGGTGCCGCCGTTGTTGACGAGGCGGAAGACGAGGGCCTGGCGCCGCATCAGGGGCGTGCGCCCCTCGCAGGACGTGTTGCGCCCACCGACGCGGGCGGCGAACCTGTCCAGGGCACTCCCCACCTTCGCGGCGCCCTGGGGCGGCAGGTTGATCCCGGCGTTGGCGATGGCGTCCAGCGCAGCCCCCTTGAGGGCGTTGGAGTCGATCTTGAGCTTCTTCGCGGGGTTGACTCGGGGCATCTGGAACTGGAACATGACTCTCTCTCCAACAAACTCGGGTATCAGGCGCGCCCGAGGGCACCATTGCCCCCGCGCGACCCTCCCCTGTCTCTCTTGCTACTGAACGACGGCGACCCGCTCGCGCTGCTCGACCCGCTCGCGCGAGGGCTCCTCGCGGCGGCCCTCATCCCTGTCGTGGGACTGCGTGTAGGACTCCCACAGCTTGCGGTCCTCCTCCTCCTTGGCCTTGCGGTCCCGCTCGTCCTTGAGGCGCGAGAGGTAGGGGCCGAGCTTGTCGCGGGCCTCGTTGGCGATGCCGACGTTGAAGGCCGCCTTGCCCACGTCGCGGACGATGGCGTTCTGCGCCTTGGTGGCGGTGGCAAGCCCGATGCTCGCCACCACGAGGTTCGCCACCGTCGCGGCCGTGTTCTTGCCTTGGTGGCGCAAGAAGCCGTCGGTGGTGGCCAGACCCGCCGAGAGGGCGGCGGGCACGCCGATCTCGGCGGCGGCGACCCAGCCCGACTTAACCCGGCTGGCCTCCCTCGTGCCGACGACGCCCTGGCGGACCTTGCCGGTGGACACCTCGGCCATCGCGGCCTCGGCAGACAGCCCCAGGTAGACCGTCTCGGTGCCGTCAGGCCCCTGGATCGTCGCGTACCAGCCCTTGCCCCGGCTTCCCCCCGTGGGGTCGGACGCAAGGTGCTCGGGTTCGCCCACGACCCTGACGCCTCGGCGCTCCAGGGCCTTGAGCAGCTCAGTCTGGTTCTCGGTCGCCATCTCTCATCCTCCAAGGAGTGTTCGGCCCAGCGCCACGACGGCGCCGACCGTCAAGCCGGTGCGCACGGCGGGGTGGGCCAGCGTGTTGTCGACGCCGCGCCCGAAGGCGGCGGCAAATCCCATGAGCCCTGGCTGGGCGAAGCCGCCCGCCGGGGGAAAGTCCTTCCACTTGCCGCCCATCGCCTCGGTGGCCTCAACCAGCGTCAGCAGGCGCGCACCGTTGGGGCCGATGTGGGCGATGGGGAAGTAGGTCTGGACGCCCCCTGAGTCGCGGCGCAGAAGCACCGCGCGCTCGGTGATGATGTCGTGGGCAAAGAGGAGCCTCAGCGGCGGGCTCGCCCCGTCGAGTAGCGCGGCCTGCCCGAGCCCGTATCGCTGGCGCGTCTGGGCGCGAAGGGTGCGAAGCGCCCGCTTGCCCGACTCAAAGACGGGATCGTCGGCGTCCTCGATGGGCGACAGGCGCTTGCCGTAGAAGGCGGCAGCCTGCTCGACGCTCATCCCCTTCTCCTCGCCGCGCGCAAAGGGCCACTGCTCGACGAAGGTGGTCATGGGACCCTCCCGATATCGGCGGCGAACAGCCACAGCGACGCCTCGGGGGGTGTCTTGCCCCTCCACTGGATGGACTGGCCCGTCTCAGGCTCGGGGGTCTTGACCATGACGGCGGCAGGGTGCGAGGGCAGGGTCGCCAGCGCCTCACCGCGCGGCAGGGTCGGCCACGCCTCGATGTCGAGCCCTTCGGGGGCCGACGCGAGGAAGTCCCCGACGCGAAAGATCGTAAAGAGCAGCCGCGTGCGGGCGCTCCAGTCGGGCTGGTCGTCCTCGGTCTTTGCCCAGAACCTCCACCACAGGTTGACCAGCGCCCCCGGCGAGGCGATCCCGGCCAGGTCTGGCCCGTAGACCTGCGCGATCACGTCCTGGGTGATCACCGAGGAAGCCTCGATGGCGACCCACTTGTCGCCGCGCGGCAAGTAGAGGCGAGGGCCGATCTTGTGCTCGAAGCTGTGGGCGACCAGCGCCAGGGCGTCGTCCATCGACAGGGGCTCGACCCTCAAGAAGCGGCGACCCCTGGGCGGGTCGACCCACCGCCACGCCCGCCACAGGACGCGGCGCGTGACCCTCCACGCGGTCTTTGTCTCGGACCAGATCTCCTGGAGGGCCTTCTGGCCCTGATCCGACGCAAGGCAGCCGTAGATCCCGCCGATGACCGGCGCCAGCGCCACCGCCGTCGCGCCCCCGTCGACGAGCGCGAGCGGCGCGGCGACGGCGGCGGCGCTGGCGCCGTAGGTCTTGCCCGTTTCGATGCAGCCCTTGCCCATCTCCCTTACCCCTTGCCCATGTTCGGCAAAACGGCCCGCAGCGTCGGCCCAGCCTCGGCCACGAAGGACTTCTGGAGGTCGAAGAAGTGGGGCATCACCTGGGGGATCACATAGGCGCCGCCCGCGATCATGGCGATGGCGACGACCGCAGCCAGGATCGCCGCCGTCTCGGTGGCGCCCAGGCCCTCGCCGTCAGCCCCCAGCGGGGCGATGGCCGGGAACATGCTCTCGTAGAGCTCGTCCACGTCCGCGTCGTAGTCGCCGTGGAAGTCGTCGCTGGCGGCGGGCAGGAGGCCGCGCACCATGCCGTAGCCGTCGTCGAGGATCTCGGCGTCGACCGCCTCCATGTCCTCGCCAAAGTTGTTCAGGTCGCCGCCCCAGACCCCCTTGAGCTTCTTGCCGATGCCGCCGAAGAAGCCCCCGATGGCGCCCGCCGCGCCCTCGATGCCGTCCGTGGCCATGCCGTAGCCCGACACCAGGGCGCCCTTGGCGTCGTCGAAGGTCCCGATGGCGTCCATGTTGGCAGGGGCCATGATGGAGGTCGCCGTGCGCGGTGGCGGGGGGATGATCTGGTAGCTCTTGGGCGCCTCAAAGCCGTTCCTGCCGCTGAACATCGCGAACACGGCAGCCTCAAGGCCGTCGATGCTCGCGATCCCTTTTGGGAGTCGCCCCAGGGCGTACCTGCGGAACTGGAAGTAGACGCGGCCCTCGTGGCGCGACGGGTAGCGGCACCCAGCGGCGAAGATGTCGCCGCCTGGACCTTCATTCGACTCGGAGCGCGACACTTCGCGCCTCGCGGATCTGCACCACTTGCCCGCGTAGGTGTCGAAGCCCGAGCGCAGATCGAGCCTGGGCTTCTGACCGATGGCGATGCTGCGCTCGCGCTCGGCGGGCTCGTCGGTCTGCCGCTGGGCGTTGTAGGACACCCACAGCGCGTCAAGGAAGTGCTCCCAGCGCCCCCGGCCCATCGCGTAGGCTTCGACCGAATCGGTCTTGAGCCTCGCGCCGATCCTGGCGCTGACCTTGCGCGCCAGCTCCGCAGCATCGTCGGCGCCCATGAGGTCGGGCGACAGCGCGCCGCCTCGGGGCTCCTTGGAACGCCTGTAGATGTCTCTGCGCCACGCCTGATAGGCACCCTCAAGCTCCTGCCACTGCCACAGCGCCAGCGCGTAGGGCGTGCTGGTGCGGCCCAGCGTGTAGGCCACGCGGCTCTCGTGACGGCCAGGGCGCTTCATCACCAGCGACACGGCGCCACGGGGATACTTCAGCCCCTTGGCGGGGTTGCCCTTTCCGATGGCCGCCATTCCGTGCCGCCACATCGCGCCCCGCCCCGAGTCGGCGGGCTGCACGCTGCCCCCGGTGTGCTCGCCCCCCCCGATGCGCCCCCTCGGGCCAGCGGTCATGTCGTCGTGGGGCGCGCTGTCGCCCTCGGCGCCGCCCTGGTTCGTCGTCGCGGGCTGCCTGCTGCCGGCCCGCGTGGCGATCAGGTGCTTGATCGCGTCGAGGCGCAGCTCGAAGGGGGGCCTTCGATCCTCCTGCTCGGTGGGGGTTGCGGGGTCAGGGGCGCTCTGGCCCGGCGTGGAAGGCGAGGGCGCAGGAGGGGCCTCAAGCTCGGGCTCGTCCTCGGGCATGGGGCCGAAGTAGACCGGCAGAGGCATCAGGGCCTCGATCTCGGGCTCCTGCATCTGGGCCAGGGTCAGATAGAGGGCGCGCAGCACCTCGGCCATCCCCCCGAAGAGGGTGACGCACTCGTCGCCGTTGGCCCCCGCTGGGCAGGAGGTCATGATCTGAGCCACGAAGGCACGCGTCAGCTCGTACTGGACCGCCTCGGTGCGGTCGCGGTCGCCTCCGACGATGGACAGCTCGGCCCTGGAAGCCTGGTCCTCGGCCATGTCGGCGCTGTCGAGGGCTCGCCCGTAGAGCAGGGCGCGCAACCTCGCCGCGCGGTAGACGCTGTAGAAGGCGCTGCACTCGTCCTCGGAGCCCTGGTCGCAGCCGAGCGAGCGCACAGCCTCGGACCTGGCCGCATCAGGGCTCGATCCGCGAGCGAGCAGCTCCCCCTCCAGCACGAGCGCGGCCTCGATGGCGGCCCAGGACTCAGCGTCGAGGCCCGAGAGCGGGTCAGCCTCGCCCCCCGCCCCCATCGCCAACATGCAGGGGCCGCAGGACACCGGCTCCATCAGCTCCGCCTCGGCGGCTTCACACTCTGAACAACAAGCCATGATACACCGATTTGTTGTCTAGTTTCTACAAGGCTTACAACCGTTACAAGTGAGTCGAATAAGCCGTGTTGCGATCCATGACCTTCACCGGAAAGGCTGATTGCTTTTTTGCCGAAGCGCAAGACAAAAACGCGTTGGTTTTGGGCGGGCGAACTTCCCACGGCGCTAAGAATGCGCTAAAAATCAGAAGGCGCCAGCTATCGACGCCGTGTTGGCCGCGCTAAAAAGGCCGCCAAAAATCCAGGCGTGAAGCTGCGAGCGCGGCTAAAAATCGACACGCGACCCAGCACGAGGGCAAAAATGGGAGGGCGAGATGGATGCGTGGAGCGAAATGAGAGGGGCTGAGTTGCCGCACGAGCAAAACAAGGATGACAAGGGTTACAACTCCAGAGAGTTATCCTTGTTAAAGTCTGCCGATGTCGCCAGTGCTGATTTTGAAGTGGTCGACCTTGAGGGGTGCCCGAGCGCCCAGATGGGTGGCAGGACGCTGCCGCCCTTGCCCTTGCCTGAGCGCTGGCTTGAGGAGTGGCGACAGCCTCGGCCCTTCGAGAGGGCGGTGGTCTTGCGGGCTGAGCGTGGGGGGGCGAACATCACCCCCTCCGAAGAGCAGCTCGTCATCCCCCCCGAGTGCGTGATCGATCTGGAGGATCTGGTGATTTTCGCGGGGGACTACGGGTGGCCAGATCGCCCGCTGCTGCTGCTGCTCTACTCCAGGGCCACCGAGGGGGTGCTCGCGGGTGCCGACACCCGCATTCTCGCCCAGAAGTGGTGCCCGACCCCCATGCGAGGCCCGAGGGTCGCGCAGCAAGACGCCTCGCACCTCAAGGCGCCCGACCCCGACCAGGCGGCGCCGCGCAAGTCCGACGGGCTCGACGGTGTGGCCGTGATCGCGGAGATGATCCGGCGACAGCGGGAGGACAGCCTCTTTGGCGTCGTGGAAGACGCGCTGGCCGACCCCGACCGGATGCGCGAGAGGATCGCCCAGCTCAAGGATCTCGGGTCCTTGGTGGGTGGGTGGGGCCAACTCGCGCTGGAGGTCGGCGTCCCCATGGTGCGCGCGGCGTGGGACAAGGCGGCCCAGGCCCCCGAGCCTGCCCCCAGGCCGCCTGTGGCATCGTTGCCACCATCCCCTCCGACCCCAGCTCCCACCACGACGCGCGAGGCCCCTGATGCAGTGCAACATGATCGTCCCGAGGTTGAGCGAGTTCAGGAAGGCGGCTCGCGATCTGGTGCGCCCCGAGGAGGTGGCCCACCTCATACAGCGCCCCCTGAAGGCCATCGAGGAGGTGGGCGGGTGGATCGCCGCCGAAAGAAGGAGCGGAAGGCTGGCGTTCATCGCAGACGCCGCTGACGGCTACGATCACTGGTGCTCGCCCGCTGCGGTCATCGCCAAGGGCGGCGGCGACTGCGACTGCTTCTCGATCCTGGCGTGCTCTCTGGCCAGGGCGGGGGGGATTGAGGCGTGGATCGTGTTGGGGACGCGGGATCGCGTCTTTGGCCCGCCCGAGCCTCATGCGTGGGTGGAGGGTGTGGACGCCTCGGGTCCGTGGTGGCTGGAGGCGACGACGGGGCGCGTGTGGCGCTCCCATCCCGAAGGATACGAGGCGGTCGCGCTGCTCAAGGAGGCCTTGCAGTGATCGAGCGCGTCGCCTTCGACGGGGCTGTGATCGAGCTTGAGGACGGCCTGACGGTCTTCGTCGGCGCCAACGGATCGGGCAAGTCGGAGGCGCTGCGTGTGGTGGCTGACGCCGCACGCAACACCGTGCAACACCCACCCGCGCCCGTCGTATCGGCCAACAACCCGCCCTTGATCCCGTGGTCGCTCATCCCTGACTCCATCGGGGATGACCTCATGTTCATCTTCCCGCACATTAGGGGTGTGGAGCGCGTGCGCCGAGTCGAGGGGTTGGGATGGGATCTGATACTCGTCGATGGCGACGGCGGGCTTGCGCCCATCCATGACGGCAGCGCGGTGCGCCTTGCGCTCGGTGCCCTGGCGTGTGCTTACAGCCGCAGGGTGTGCCTGCTTGACGGACCCGAGGTTGGGCTGCACCCGGCGGCGGTGCAGCGCCTGATGATCCGGCTGTCGGCCATCATCGCGGCGCGCAAGGCTCAGGCCGTGATCGCCACCCACAGCCCCGATCTGCTCGACGCCTGCCCGTGGGGCTCGGTGCGGGTCTTTGCGCGCGGGCCGCATGGGCTTTGCGTCTCGCGCCTTGATGAGCACCCCGAGGCGGACAGGTGGGCCAGGATGATCTTTCCGGGCGAGTTCTGGGGGACGGTGGGCGAGGACTGGCCGATCAACGCGCCCGAGGGCGCTCAATCCGAAGGTTCGACATGGCGATGAAGAAGACGAAGAAGAGGGGATCGCTGGAGAGGGTCATGCTTGCCCAGATCAAGGCGCGGGCCAAGGACGACAAGCGCACGATCCGCGCGTGGGTGAAGTTGATCGACGTGGTCAAGGGAGCGCTCGCAAGCCATCTCCCCGCTGGCCTCTCCTTCGTCGGGTCCGACGGGTGTGTGTGCAACCATGAGGATCCCTTCGGGGGGAGGGTCGAGACCAGGGGTGAGACCCAGGCTGTCATCCTTCACGCCCGATTTCCCCCCGGCTTGAGGGGTGACATGGCGTATGATCTCCAGTCCGCGATGGTGGCGGCGCTCGATGCCGCTGACGCGGGAGAGGCTGACGGGTGGTGTGACAGCTCCGAGGGTGACGATGTGGACTTCTACATCTACGGCCCCCGCGCGATGGCGATCTATGATGTGATCAAGCCCGTGATCGCCGCCTCGCGCCTCCTGGAGGCTGTGGCGCGGCTGCGGTTCGGGGGCATCGACGCCTCCGAGGTCGAGCTGGAGATATCGACCTCGGGCGGCGAGGTTTCGACCCCGTGACAGGCCACGGTCTCAGGGTGACTCGGGGTGAGAGCAGATTGCTTTGCCTGCGAACCTCGAGGGCGGGGCTTTGAGTTAAGGACCCCTGGGGATATCTTCGTCGGGGTAGAATTCCTGGAGGAGAGCGTGGAAGCCCTCAGGGTCCAGCCTGTTGAACCAGAACCATTCCAGCCTGTCGTCCAGAACAGCCAGTGCCTCATCAGACAGTCGCCACCCGTCATCTTTGTATGACTCTGACGCATTGATGAGGCTCTGGATGCGATCGAGCCGCAAGATGGACTCTTGCGTATTCCCTCCGGGAAGCTGGTCCCAGAAGAATTGCCTGATATGGCAGTGGCGAGTCAGCCTGGAGATCTCGTCCGGAAAGCCCCCCCTGGTTCCGCTCTTGTCGTTTCCATAGTAGGGCGCGACGAGTAGGGACCTTTGGCGTACATGCTTGGCCTTCCCCATTGTCAGCTTTTTTGGTATCTCTTCGCCCCCAACATGAAGAACCAGGGCTGGCCTTCGCTTTGCCTTCCTAGCCAAGATGGCCTCACCCTTGTGCTGTTGCACTCCTGCAACTGGGAGGCGATCTTCATCTGGTCGATAGTTCATGGAAAGGGGCGCTATCCTGACCGACCCGCGCTGATGAGTGCGGTGGTCATCATCAGGCCGACCGGTCGACTCCAGGACCATCGGGATGGCTTCGGCCTCAGGGATCCAGGCGAAGATCAGGCTGCCCCTCTGGAGCCCCTTCCCTTTGATCCACCACGAGCCACAGTAATGCTGAGGGCAGTCCTCAGGGTAGTTGCTCACGCCTCCACTCCGACTTCCATGTCTCTTCCGAGAACTCGATTTCGGCCTCCGATTCTTCAAGAGGCGTATTGTCAAGACTATCGAGAAAATCGACAACCTTCAAGTATGCAGCGCCTCCCTCGGCAGACGGCTCTGGGCGCCCCTGCCTTTCTTGCATCTTACGCCTCATGATCTCCTGGAAGCGGGCCTTGAGGTCTTTTCGTTGTCTTTTGCTCAGGAGATTTTGCGGGGACTCGGGGCGGGGGCCTCTGACCTCTTGAGGCACATGGGACAAGTCGAGGGGTTCATGGGGGGCGGCGTGCATCATCGGCTCGGTGCGGTAGACGTGATGGAGGAGGCGGTTTGTGTCGTTGCCATACTCCTTGATCAGCTTGGACAGTTGGCCCGACACGAAGATGGGGAGCGCCGACTCGAGGCGATCCATCTCTTTCTCGTCGTCTGAAAGACTGTATCGCACACCATCCTTATCCCCGACGGAAGCGAAGGTTCGGATCTCGGCGCCGCCCCGATGAATGCTCGACTCAATGCTCGCGTAGGCATCTTCGTCCCAGGGGCCGAAGTGGTAGAACCGCCAAGGGATCCCGGTGAACGACTGGCCCTCCCGTCGAGCGGCGTAAGCGACGTCAGCGAGGTAGAGGTACTTGAGGATGTGGATTGGCCCCAGTTCCCGCCAGCGCCACTCGTCCAGGCGGGCCGCGCTGAGAAGCATGAAGAGGATCAGGTTGTAGATGCGCTCGGTATTCATACCCAACAGCCTTGCAGATGCCGACCCCATGAGTCCATCGGCATCCTTGAAGGTAACTAAAACCACTGGCGTTTGACACCCCCTCATTGGGAGGCAGGGCAACAACTGTACCTCTGATCACTATACAGATCAACAGTTAATCGTTTGTTCAGCGGTACTCGACGACCGAAGCCGATCACAGCGTCCTGCGGGGAGTCGCAAGGCGCTCTTCTCTCGTCGTCCTCGTCATCAGGATCGCCCTCGGGGTCGTCGGGGCTGTGGTTGGGCGAGGGTTCGCCTTCGACCAGGTTCAAGCTACCGGAGGTGGGCTGCGGAGGGCGGGAAGATTTCCATGGAGGAGGGCAAGAGTCACGGACCCCCAATATCCCGAGGCTGATCGATCTGAACCGCCGTGTGAGAGGAAAACCGCCACTTGTTCGTCTTATGTGTCGAACTACCGTGACTCACTTCCTCGCTCATTCTGCGCGGTTTAAGTGTATAGATGAACGCTTTGCGGCAAAGAAGTGAGTCATTCTCCTGGGTTAAGGACGAATCAATAATCTTTCTGGCGGAAGGAGCAAGACTCTCCTCCACCTTGGAACCAACATCAAACTCGGCCATAAAAACAGCGCAGTTGATGCCATTGCGCACCTCTGTCCCTTTGGCTCGGAGGGGCTTGCGCGACTGTCCCGAGATCTTGGCCCCCTCTATCGCTTCGCCCTGCCCATGTCTCACCGTCACGGGCCAACTCGGCGCAAATGGTCGAGCGCCTCAAAGACGCTGGCACTGTCAACAAAGAGGGCGTCCGATATCAACTCTGCATCCCAGTCAACATCAGGCAGGTGCCGACGCAGCAGTTCAATCTTCTTGGCCAGGTCGGTGGAATCCATCGGACGCCGAACCAGACCCTCTTCGGTCAGCAGATCCTCAATCTCAGCGTCAGATTGACCCTGCCATGCCCCCGCAAGCTCAATCCCCAGGGTGTTGCGCACCTTGGTCAGGTTTCCAATGGCCTCGGTTGCAATCTCGCGGAGGCTTATGGTCTGGCTTTGATGACCGACGGCGCAGATGCTCCCGAAGGAAACAGCGCTTACTGCGCCTGTAGCGAAATTCTTGGTCGAGACCCAGCGGGGGGCTCCATGTCGGGTGTGCTGCCCAATCTCAACCCCGAGCGCGCTTATGAGCACATTCATTGTGTCCAAGGGGGCCGCGGCGAGGTTCGTCTTCTGGGTCTTCGTGCTGGACGAGAGAGCACCCGGTGGATAATTCAGAGCGATGCTCACGGCTCGACCTCCCCCTCGTCAGCCTTCATGTCTGGCTCCTCCATGACGCCTTGAGCAACCAGTTGCTCGGCCAAGTTGCTCAACTCATTGAACATCTGCTGAAATGCCCTGAGCGGAAGGACAACTTTGCAAGCCGGGATAAGGTGTTGACTGGCCTCGTACTCTTGGGTTGAGATGAGCTGATTAACCACGGCTTGGTAATCAAGCTGATAGAAGCTGATAGCTACGGAGTCGCCAAGCCGACAGGCCTTGGTGATGTCGGCTGCCTTATAAGGCACTCCATCATTATCGCCAGTGCCCTTGAAGGTAATCTTCATGTTTGAGGGGGGTGTAGTCATGCGTCCTCTCAAGTGCGGCATAGGCACCCGCCTATACCTCTGCACAATGAATATGTGCACTATGCGTGCGCGTCAAGGTAGCCCTTGACCTAAGGTTGTCCTGTGTCGGGCGGGACAAGACCGATTGGGTGGCCCTTATTCTCCGCACCAAGCCCCTCACTCGGCCATCGAGCGCCTGGTGTGCCCACACCGCTTATGCTCAACGACCGAAGCCGATCACAACGGTCTGCGGATGCGGGGTCAAGGGCCAGATCGGTCTACTTTGTTCTCAACGGCCGAAGCCGATCACAGCGGTCTGCGGGCATCGATCTTCATGCTACTCTCTCAAACAGCCCCCGCTGCTCCCCCGCGATCTTCGCCCGCCGGTCCATCTCCAACAGCAAGAGCCCGCAGGCCCTCGCGTCCTTCTCGGCCCGGTGCCACGCTCCATCGCCCGTGTCGATCGCCAGATGGCGGCACAGGGTCGAGAGCTTGTTGTCGGGCGCGTCGATGAGGCCCGCGCGGGCCAGCTTCTTTGCCCGCGCCAGCGAGTCCACCCATTCGACAGACGGCGGAGCCTGCCCGAGCTGCCCAAAGGCGTGCCCCAGGACGCGCTCATCGACGCTGGAGTGCGACACGACGCACCCCGCCCGCTCAAGATAGATCTTGAGCGCGGGCGCCACAGCGGCGAACACAGGCGCTCGGTACACGTCGCCCTGCGTCAGCCCCGTGACTTTCTGGACGATGGGCGGGATCGGGATCTCGGGGTTGACCAGGGTGGACCTCGAATCGACGACCTCCCCGTCCGAGAAGACGACCACGCCCACCTCGATGATCCGCCCGTCCTTGCCCGAGCTGGTGAACTCCAGGTCGATCGCGGCAAAGGTCGCGGGCCTCTCGACGATCTCGACCTCGCCTGCCCCTGTCGCCTTGCGCTTGACGCCGGGGGCCAGCTCCCCGTCCGAGGGGCAGAAGCGGTGCGGCTTGCCGCCGCGCATCGCCACCTCGTACCACTTGCCCTCCCGCCCCCACGCCTGAAGCTGCCACAGCCCTATCCCTTGCTGGGCGCACAGGAGCCGCAGCCATTCGGCCGTGCAGGTGCAGGGCTCCCCTGTGTGGGGGTTGCGGACGGTGATGTGTCGGGCCAGCGTCGGCCATATCCAGACGTAGCGGCCTTCTTCTGCGACGGCTTCTGCTGCACGCATGACGCGAAGTCGCAGGTCGGGGATCTGGGGCAGTCTCATGGCGCGACCTCATGCTGTGAAGCGATCCTTCGATAGTGTTGTTGCGAAGGCCCTGCGAAGACCCTGCGAAGGCCCTGCGAAGACCCTGCGAAGACCCTCGATCCCGATGTTCACGGGCTCCCGAAGACCTGAAGACCTTAACTCCAACCCTACGCGCGAGAGAGATCGCCCTTGGGGTTTTGAAAGGCGCGCTGCGCAAGCGAGGCGGGCCAGGGTCGAGGCCAGGGTCTTCAGGGTCTTCGGAACCCCGTCGCATCGGGGGCGCAGGGTCTTCGCAGGGTCTTCGCAAAGGGCTTCGCAGGGTCTTCACGGCGCCGCCTCCTGCGCCGTCAGCCTGTAGAGGCGCCGCCGCGTGGCTCTGTCCTTGCCCGACTGAACCAGCTTGAGCAGTCGCTCGCCCTCGTCCGTCTCGACGGCGAAGATCCGATCGGCGTGCTCAGCCAGCGTCATCCCCAGCTTCGTTGACAGCCCCCTCGCGCTCTCGCTGTCAGCCTTCGACAACAACTCCGCCAGGAACCCTCCGCCGTCGCACAGGGCCAGGAGCATCGTCGTGGACACGGGGGCGTTGGCGTGCGCGGCCCACCACCCTGACAGGAACTCGCCCCACTCCTCAGTGCCTCTGTCCGCACGCCTTCGGAGCCAGCGACGGTTGCCCAGAAAATCGGGCAGTCCGACCGCCTCGCAGATCCCGCCCATCGTCGCGGCCCACGCCTCAAAGCCGCCGAGCCTGGCCGCCGAGCGCGGCATCCCGGCCCTGACCCAGAACATCACCACGGTCAACAGCGCCCTGACGGCCTCGCCCCTCGCCAGCAGCGCCCACGCCTCGATGGGATCGTGGCGAAAGCCCGCCCTCTCGGAAGGGTCGGGCACCTTCGGGTCGAGGTGGATCGAGACACACCTGTCGGCCAGCTCCCGCGACATCGACGGGTTGTTGCCCGTCGCGCACCAGATCGCCTCGTTGGGCACGCTGACCTCCCTCGACGAGCCCAACTCCCGATCCGTCCAGATCGGGGAGGTGAGCATCGAGGCCAGAGCGCCTGAGTCGACCTCGCTCTTGGGGTCGAGGTTGTCGATGTTGATGACGCTCGGGGCGGCCTTGAGCTTGGCCGTGATCTTCTTGCGCCACTCCTCATTGCCGTCCGCAGGCGGCAGAAGGTCCGCGTCGTGCCCCACGGTGGCGCGGCAGATGGTGTTGATGAGCTTGCCCTTGCCCGATCTCGGCAGCGGGGCCGTGACCATGTGCAGCGGGGTGCAGCCGTCGATGGCGAGCCGAACGAGGGGCAAGAGCGCAAGGCAGATGGCGTGGGTGCGGCTGGCCTCGTCGGCGAAGGGAAAGTCGGCCAGGAGCTCGCGGTTGATGAAGCGCAGCGCCTCGTCCAGATCATCCTCATCGGGCGCGAGGTTGACGAGGCCGGGGTCAAAGCCGCCGAAGTCCACCCACGCGGCGAGCTCCCCGACGTAGCCCTCGCGAACCAGCAGCTCGCCCGAGGCCGTGATCGTCGGGGTTCTCACGATCCGCTCCAGCGGGGGCAGGGCCAGGTCGGCGCCCTCAAGCACGAACTCGCACAGCTCCACCGGGAGGTTCTTGATCGTGTAGGCGTCGGCCTTCGGGTTGTAGGCTTCGAAGGCGTGGCGGGTCTGGAGCTCCACCCGCAGGATCTTGGGGGTGACATCGCAGACCTGCACGGAGCCCCGGTTGCGAAGCAGCCGCACGGCCACAAGGCCCCGGCGCATCACCACGGGGTCGCCTTCGTTGATGTCGTCCAGGCACCTGATCAAGGTCTGGGCGCACATGAACAGGTCGCCTTCGAGCGCATGCACCGGGCGGCCGTCCTGGTCGCCGCTCCCGCCGCCCCCGCCGCCTTTGCCTTTGTCCGAAGGAGGCCCTTCGCCCCCTTGCTCAAGGCCCTTGACCAGCTCGGGGAAGAAGTCGTCATCGAGCGCCTCGGGCGGCCCTTCTGGGACACCGCGCCCCTCGCAGGAGGCGGCCTCCACCTCGGGCGCGTCGAGCCACGCAGGCGGCTCGCCGGGGTCGCGGTCGGCAGTCCAGTCAGCCCTTGTCTCAGGCCCTTGGGGGATGGCCGAGTCGGGCAGGGGCTTCCATCCGGCCTGCTGCGCCTGCCAGAAGAGGCTGTCGAGGCTGATCGAGCCCTGCGCCCCTCTCCCGTCGCGGCACGAGCGCCACATGTAATCGCACACGCCCGCCTTGTACTTGCTGCCGCCGCTCGACCACGCATCAAAGAGTTCCAGCCCTTCCTCCGGCCACTCCGAATGCAGCGCGAACATGACGCCTCGCCAGTCCTCGTAGCCGCAGTCGGCGTCGAGGTGGCGAAGCGCCTCCTGGGCGTGGCGCCACCTCGACGATCCCGCCACCGAGCGAGGAGTGACCCGAGCCATGCGCCTGGATCGAGCCTCGATGGCCGCCTGCCAGTCCTCAGCCACGCCGCGCAGGACCACCGAGCCAAGGCTCCAGAAGGGCACCACGCGCCTCCCCTTGACGGGATCATCGAGGTCCCGAAAGACGGGGCTTGCGGTGTAATGGATCTGGTTGGCGCTTCGGATCGTGGAGGTGTCGAGCCAGGGCCGGCCGATCGTCCACTCGGCGGCCCGAAGCGCCAGCGGGGCGCAGGCAAGCGGCTCATCGAGCCAGAACCACAGGTGGGCCCTGAGATCCCGCGCCCCGTAGACGAAGCTCGACGCCGACCATTGGAGGATGAAGCCCGCCTCGGAGAGCTCGTCGGGCAGCTGGCCGCTGACGAAGCCCAGCAGGGCGAGCTGGTCCTCGACATCGACACGGCGAGGGATCTTGAGGCCGTCCACGTCGAGGCAGAACCAGCGCCGCTCGGCGTCGCGCAAGAAGGGTCCGCGCCCCTCGTCGTCGGCAAAGAGGGTGCGGCGTATCCGGCCTGGGCTGACGCCGGGGAGCAGCCCCCCGCGCACCACGCACGAGCTCGGCTCGTCGTTGAGCAGCTCCAGGGCGTCGAGCAGCTCCTCCTTGCTGCCGAGTGGAAACTCGGTGGCCTCGAACCACCCCGCCCGGTCGTAGGGGATGGTCTCGATCCCGCCCTCGCCCCTTGCGTGCAGTTTGGTGAGCCGCTTGCCGCCGAGCGAGCGCAAGACGGTCAAGGCGCAGCCGCCCTCTGAGGGGCAGGGCTCATCGTCCAGAAGGAGCGCCGTCACGTCCGCGCCCCCTTGAGGCGGTACAGCGAGCGCCGCGTCATGCGATCCCTGCCGACGCGCTCGACCTCATCGACGCCCTTGAGCCAGAGCCCGAGCGAAGTCGTCAGCGCCCGATCGTAGCGGTACTCGCCCCAGGGCGGCCTTGCCACCGCCACACGCGGGTCATCGAGCAGCATCGCCAGATCCAGGACCGACACCGCCGAACCCTCGAAGCGCCCTCTCCACGCCGAAAGGAAGGCCTCGCGCCAGGGATCACCATCGAGGCCCTCGACCTGCCCGCACTCGATCTGCCCGCACTCCCGGCGCTGCACAACGGGCCTGCCCGTGACCGAACTGTAGAGCGCGGCGATCTCCTGCTGGTAGAAGCCCTCGCTGATCTGCTTGCCCTTCTTCATCCGATCGAGCAGCCGCAGCGCCAGCTCGGAGGGGCGGTTGGTGCGCCGCGCCCCCTTGCTCGCCGACTCCATCGGCCACAAGACCCCCTGCTGCGGCCCCTTGCCCAGATCCCGCGCCACCCCGGCGCCCTTCCGATCGATATCGATGACCTTTGCGTCCATGACCTTCACCTCCCTCGATCCATGAACCAGCCTCGAAGACCCCTACAGCGCGATGCGCACCTCGGCGTGCAGTTCGCCCATCGCCCGCGCGGACTCCACCGACAGGACGATCCGACCGTGACCCTTGAAGGCGGCGCAGAAGGGCGCCACCCTCCCCGTCGTCAGCAGGAAGAGGGCGCTCGGGTGCGTTGGCCTCGAACCGGCCTCGCCCCCAGGCCCCGAGAAGCGCACCCGCTCCGACAGGAAGCAGACCGCCGCCGACGCCGCCCACAGGCGATCGAACCAGCTTCGATCAGGCACCGCGTTGACGAGGGCGAGCGCCGAGCCCACCTGGCCGCCCTTGTGGCGAAAGACGAGCTGGCCGACCCACTCAGAGGTCTGGCCGCCGTAGGGCGGGTTGAGCCACAGCCTCTCGCAGATCCACGGCTGGCCGAGCCCGTCGTCTTCCAAGCCGAAGAAGCGCCCGGCGCGAACCCGCGCGTTGGCGGCCTCGCACGAGGCCGGGTCCAGCTCGAACTCGCCGCCGAGGGCCTTGCGGCCCGCCTCCAATATCCAGTCGGGCGTGTACCACTCGTTGGACTCCGACGAGGCCAGCGTCGCCCGCGCGATCTCCTGGCCGTGGGCGCGCAGTCGGGCGCGATCGGATGCGCTGATGTCGAGGGGATCGAGATCGCCGTCGAAGCCGTCGCAGTCGTCGTCGCCTTCGCGGTCGTCGCAGTCGTCGTCGTCGCAGTCGTTGTCGGCATCGCCCCCGTCGCGCGTGTTATCGACGACCGCCCGCGCCGCGCCCAGGGTCGAGCCCTCGAACAAGTCCACGGTCCTCTCGCACCGCGCATCTTCCGAGGCGGCAACGTTGCCGCCGACCGCCCGAGCCCCCTCGGCGGGCTCATCAACCCTCTCGCGCTCGGCCCTCTGGCGGCGCAGGTTGGCGACGAAGGTGTGCGAGACGCGAGCGGCCTGGGCGATCTGGCGATCAGGCCACGCGCTCCACTCCTCATCGTCGAGGAGGACCTCGACTGAGCGCCTCTTGTCCTCGTTGGTGCGAGGAAGCCCGTGCTCGGCGTTCTCGCCCGCCGAGAAGACGAGCGCCTCTCTCATCCCGCCTGGCCTGACCTCCACGGGAACCGGATCGACACCCGCAGCCAGCGCCGCCTCGCGGCGATGGAAGCCGCTGGCGAGCAAGATCCCGGCGCCGTTCCCCTCGAAGGCGATCATGGGCGGGAAGGAGCCCCAGCCGCCAGCCTCCCGCATGGCCTCGGCGTAGGCGGCCACCGATACCAGATCGATCCCCGACGCGCGGCACTGGAGCGCGGGCAAGGCCAGCAGCTCGCCCGGCTTGACCCAGCGGACCTTCGAGGCGCCGCCCGCCGCTTCCAGCCTGAGCAGATCCCCCTCGCGCACCAGGGTCAGGCCCCTCTTGCGCAGGCGCGTCTTGACCGGGGGCAGGCTGAAGGGCTTGCCCACCGCTGCTTCGAGATCCCCCACGGGAAGCGGCCCTGCCTCCAGGGCCGCAATGATCCTGTCGTCAATGGATTGCATTGCCTGTCCTCAAAGCCGCGCAGTTGCGGCGCCCCCGGCCCTTTGCCCCATCTAACCCGTCACGGACGATGGAGAACCTGTCGGGGCGCCGTGCGCGCCTCCTCGCCGTTGAGGGCCGCTCAAGCGCGGCCCTGGTTGAATGGATAGAGATGGTTGACTTGGGCAGTCCGTGTGTCATATGATGTTTGCAGGTTCCCAAGACCACCTCCCTCTTAAGGGGCTCGCCTTCCCTCGGCGAGCCCCTTCTTTTTTCAAGTCTCCGAAGACCAGATAGCGCCGTCTATCTCGTGGCTATCGGTATTTGTCGGGCTGGCGATCTCGTCCGATATCTCCAGTCCACGCCTGGCCGCAGCGCCCACATGGGTCAGCGCGCCCTCCAGAAGCTCCACGCGCGCTCTGAGTCGCGCGACCACCCTGAGCTGCGCGATCTTCTGGCCCAGCCCGCTCTCCAGAAGCTCCACGCGCGCCATGAGCCTCGCTATCTCCGCGTCCCGCCCCGCGATCTGCGCCTCGATCCCGTCCGCGCTCCCCATGGCCTGACCCTCCGAAAAGCAATGCGACACCCAAGTCAAACACACGAGCAAAACACTACGCCTGTTGCCCCGGCGCCGTCAACTCCACCTCAGCCAGCCGCCAGCCCCCGCGCCCCCTCGGGGGTCGCCACGCCATCCAGCCCGGCCCCCGCACCCAGCAGCGCCCCCAGCGCATCGGCGGCGCGGCCTGGCCCCTCTTGCCCAGCTCGGTCAGGATCTCCAGCCACACCCGCCCGCCGTGCAGCGCGCAGCTCCCCTCGACGACGACGAGTATCTCCCGCACCCCCTCGTGGTTGACCTCCCCCCAGACCATCACTCCACCTCCCCATCGAACGCCTCGATGAGCGCCGCGTCAAAGCCCCGCCCCGTCCACCCGCACACATCCGCCAGCGTGCCGATGAGCCACACGTCCACCTCGACCTCGGTCCCGCCCTCCGGCCCCCAGCCGCCCTTGGGGTCGACACCTCGACGAGAGAACATCGCGCCGGCCTGCTTGACGAAGCGTCGCCTCCCATCGGAGCACTCGACCTCTTCGGCCTCCATCTGGTTGATCCAGGCCGCGAGCGCCCCCTCGATGAAGACAGCCACAGGCACCGAGCGCGCCTTGGCGCTGGCCTGGGCCACCCTGAGCGCCTTGGCCGACAGGCGCACGGTGCCGCGAACCCGCGCCCCCTTGAGGGCGGGGGGAGGCCACGGCGCCCACTGCGGAGCGCTGATCTGGCGGGCCTTTCGGCGCACGGGAGGCTTCTGGGGCTTGCTGGCGGGCACCTCGACAGGCGGAGGCGGCGCGGGATGTCGACCGGCCACGCTCCTGCCCGTGACCTCTTCGTAGAGGTGGGCCAGCTCGTCGTCGTGCTGCTGCTGCGAGATGCCCCCGCACTTGCGCAGCGCGTCGAGCAGCGCCAGCGCCCTGTGGATGCGCGCCGCCCCTCCGTCCCCCCTGGCCTTGCGCGCCGTGGCCCCCTTGGGGATCTGGCCGCGCCGAAGGGCCGGGAGCACCTCGCGAGCGAGCCAGCGACGAAAGAGCTTGCCCTTGTCGGTGCGGGCCAGGGTGCAGGCCAGGTTGACCCCGCTCTCGGTCAGGAGGATGAGGGAAGGGGTGCGGGGGTGGATGATGGGGGTGGCATCGGGGCCACTGGTGTCCGATTCGGACACCAGTGACTTCAGCCCGTCCAGCTCCTCCCCCTCCACCTTGAAGCAGTCTGCTCCCTCCTCAAACTCGTCCGACCAGTCCATCCCGATCTTGCGGGTGAGCACCTTCGGATCGCTGTACCCCAGCGCCGCCCCCACCTCCTGAGCGATCCACACGGGGCGCTCGCGGTAGGTGATGATGTTGACGCTGGACCCCTCGAAGTCGAAGCTCTTGATGATGTCGTTCATCGTTCAGCCTCCTTGTAGCCCTTCTCCAGAAAAGCCTCGACGGACTCGACGGGGATGCGCAGGGTGCGCGCAGAGAGGCGCACGCTGCTGAGCAGCCCCCGCTTGATGTAGACGTAGACCGTCTGGGTCGAGAGGTTCAGCCGGAGGGCGACCTCCCTGACGGTCAAGAGCTCGGTTGAAGGCGCCATGATCTGTCTCCGTCTGGGGTTTGCGGCACTGGCGGCGCCGCAGACCGTGGTTACAATTTCATCATGCAGGAGGAGCAAGCACATGTATGACTTGTTAAACATATTCCGCATGTCGAGATATAGAGTCAAGCCCCATTGCGAGCGACCGCAAATTACCTCCGCGACCCCGTGAGGAAGGCCATCGGCGCCTGGCCGCGCTTGCAGGCGACGGCGCCATCTGCCGGCCTCTTCGGGCCAGTCCACTCGGAGGCTCCACGGCCTCCCCGGTCTGTAAGTGCTTGAGTTGATTCGAAGTTGACGCTGGGGTCCTCGGTGTCGATGATCGAGGAAGGACCGGAAGGAGGAACAGCGACCGAGAAGATCGGAGACAAGAAAAAGGAGGGCCGGCGCAGTGGCAACTGCGCCGGCCCCAAAGACGAGCTCGAATATGCAAACCAAAGGTAGCGCTATCCGCGAGGCTGTCAAGCCCCGCTCGCTGGAGCAGTTTGTCCTGTGGCACGCGGCGCGCATCGGCGCAAAAGAGCTCGCGGCGCGCATCGGCGCCGACGAGATCGACCCCTCGGCCTGCGCCGACGCGCTGATCCGCCGCGCCCAGGGCGAGCCGGTCAATAAGGACAACCTGGCGCCCTTTGCAAACATGGGGTACGCCTTTGGTCGCTGGCTCTCTGTCCAACAGAGGGCTCGCTGACCGGAACCCCCGTCGAACCCGATGATGTCGCTCATCCCTGTCTCCGTTTGAGGCGCCCCGAGGCCGTCGACGGCCTCGGGACTCCATTGAAAACATCACGCCGCCTTGCGTTGCCTGCCCAGGAAGGCCAGGGCAGCCAGCCCGTGCTTGCACACGGCGCCCTTCTTGCCCTTGAGCCGCGTGCGCCAGTGGGGGCACGAGCACGAGGCCGACACGGGGCCGGTGAGCTTGACGACGTAGACGGTCTGGGGATCGGAGAAGGACCGCACGCAGACGACGCCCTCGCCTTGGCGCCAGACCTCAGTGACCGCAGCGGGCGCGGGGGTGGTGGCATCGGAGGCTGCGCTGGTCGACGAGGGCACAGGGGAGCCGGGGGTGTGCCCCGCCGCCCGCAGCCGCCACGGCGTCTCTTCCTTGTCCATGTCGTCGAAGATCGAGCGCTTGCGGGCGGGCGCAGCGCCGATGGGGTGAAGGGCGTCGAGCGCGTCGATCAGCGCCTCGGTGGGGACATCGGCCCTCTTGGCCGCGTCGATCACCTGCCAGACGGCAAGGTAGCTGACACGGACGATGGCGCGGTCCGTGGCCCTCTGGAGCCGCTTGTGCAGCGCCGGGTTGAAGGCAGAGGGGGAGTTGTGGTAGGTCATGGGTACACCTCACATGCTGGGGTTGTGGCCTCGGTTGCGTCGCCTTCTTGCCGGTTGGACTGGCGCGACCGAGCCTTGTCATTCGCCGGGCATCATCGCCCGGCACCTCATTTATGAGCGTCAGACGCTCATAAGTCAATCAAAAAACGTGCTGGACGCACGAATGCAGGATCCCTATACTTACGGCTAGGAGGAAGCGCCCATGGCAAATCCCACAAAGAAACTAACCCGAAGGCAGGCCGACGTACTGAGGCTGATCATCAAGGATACCCGCGAGCGTGGCTATCCTCCACAGTTCAGCCGACTGAGGGATCTGACCGGCAATGCGGGGGTCCACATGATAGCGGACAGGATAAGGGACCGCGGCTATCTCAAACAGCTTGAGCCCGGTGGACCCTACGTCCCCACACACACGCCTGACGGCACGCCCCTGCGCCTGGAGCTGGTCGAGGGCGAACCTTCGCCCTGCGAGGGGTCCGACGACAACCCCGAGGGCGACGAAGATGACGAGAGACACGCAGCGTGATTGGCGTTGTACTTTATTAGAGGTGATCAGTTGGCCTTTCCCCTCACCAGCCATGAGCAACCAGAGACACCTTCAGTAGTGGAGGCATACCACACAAACCACGGTCGGATGTTGATCGGGAAGATCGAAGATGCGCTCCTTTCTCCGGTCCTCAGCGAGCTCGCAGGTACATTCAGCCTGATCTTCACATCACCCCCCTTTCCGCTGGTCCGCAAGAAGAAGTATGGCAATCGAACGGGTGAGGAGTATGTAGAGTGGCTTGCATCCCTCGCCCCCCACCTGGCGCAGCTTCTCGCACCCAATGGGTCGATCGTAGTCGAGGTCGGAAACGCCTGGGAACAGGGCGTTCCAGTCATGTCGACCCTTCCCCTTGAGGCCCTGTTGGCATTCAAGCGAGCCGCCGACCTTAAACTCTGCCAGCAGATCATCTGCCACAATCCTGCGCGGCTTCCGAGTCCGGTGGAGTGGGTCAACGTGAAGCGAATCCGACTGAAGGATTCCTACACACACGTATGGTGGATGTCGCCGGTCGAGTCTCCTAAGGCTGACAACCGACGTGTGCTCACGCCCTATGGCGACGACATGAAGAAGCTCCTCAAATCCAAACGTTACAATGCTGGCCATCGCCCTTCGGGTCACGTGATCTCTGAGACTGGCTTTCTGACCGACCATGGAGGAGCAATTTCGCCTAATGTCGTGGATTTGGACGAAGCCAACCCGAAGCTCCCCGCGAATCTCATGAAATTCACTGGAACAATTTGGGACAAGGGCTACCGCGCCTACTGCAAGAAGCGCGGGTTGGAGGTGCATCCTGCTCGAATGCAGATGCAACTCGCAGCGTTCTTCATCCAGTTTCTTACCGAGCCGGGCGACTTGGTGCTTGATCCGTTTGCAGGCTCCAACACCACCGGTTTCGCCGCTGAGAGTTTGGGCCGTCGCTGGGTGGGGGTCGAAGCGAACGAGGGCTATGCCGAAGGCTCAAAGGGAAGGTTCGAGCAATTCCATGAAAACGAAGAGGGGGGGCAGCCGTGATCATTGACGAGCAAGGATTCGAAACCACTCTGTCTGTGGGGCCGGGAGTAATCGGTGCTTACTCGCGTCTCTCGTATACGATGTGGCATGCACTGGCCGAGTTCATCGACAACTCGACGCAGAGTCGGCTGAACTACGAAGGAATCATCGACGACATCCTTGCCAAGGAGGGGACGCCTCTCATCGTCGAGATAACGCACGATAGGCTGAGGAAGACGCTCAGCATCCGCGACAACTCCATCGGAATGTCGCGCGAGGACTTAGAGCACGGGCTCAAGATCGCGCACCCAACGCCGGACAGTAGAGGGCGCTCCAAGTACGGCATGGGAATGAAGACAGCTGCGTGCTGGATTGGAGAGAAGTGGAAGGTGGTGACTGCGGAGTGGTCGAGCGGCGTTGAGTGGACCGCAGAAATTGACGTGCCCCACGTGGCGGCAGGCGGAAGGATCACGGTCACGCCGAACGAAGTCGATGCCGACAAACACTATACCGAGATCGTCATCTCAAATCTCAACCGCAATATCTATAAGCGAACCGAGGAGAACATCCGCGAGTACCTTGGTTCAATGTATCGGTACGACCTGAGGGATAACACCCTCAGGCTGATCTACAACGGCGAGGAGGTTCAGGCACCCGACGAGAACGAGTTTGATACCGACGATCACGGCAACCCCTACAGGCGTGAGTTCGAGACGACCATCAACAGACATACCGTTCGCGGCTGGGTGGCTGTCTTGCGGAAGGGCAAAGGCGGGCGAAAGTTCGGCGGATTCTCACTGTTTCAAAACCGTCGTCAGATTCAAGGCTTCCCATCAGCTTGGAAGCCTCGCGCGATCTTCGGAGGTGTTGACGAAGAGGGCGCAAACAACCTGATTGCGCAGCGCCTCACCGGCTTGATCGAACTGGATGGTTTTGATGTATCTCACACCAAAGACGCAATCCTCTTCCGCGACAACGAGCAAGAGCAGCTTGAAGTCTTTCTCGCCGAGTTGACCAAGGAGTACCGGGATTACGCCAGCCGGCGTCGAGGTGACGGTGAGCGCGGCAAGCCCTGGTCGATAGAGAAGATCAAGGATCTCATCGATGGCATGACGAAGGAGTTCGTGACAGACGAGATCAAGGATGCTGCCAGCGATCTACTGCCCCCACTTGATACCATTCTCGCGAACAACCAGAAGCAGGTGGAGTCTCTCACCGAAGACGAAGAGGCTGCGTCGTTTAACGTCCTGCCTGATCTTCGAGTGATCGTTTCTTTGCAGGAGCGCAGTGAGAACGACCCGTACCTGACGATCACTACTTCAGCTGAGCAAGGTACCCTTCACATCATCATCAACAACCTTCACGCCTACTACTCAGACATCGACTCTCCCGACGCGAAAGAGGAGTGCCTCCGTCAGTACATCTACGATGCCATCGCTGAATTTCAAGTGTCAAAAATCTTTGAAAGGGTGGATCCTAATGCAATCCGGCGAAAGAAGAACTCTTTACTGCACGCCAAGGCGCTGCACGCTGAGAGCGCTGTGACTGCCATCCAGAACACAGAGTACCATGCCATCGTGAAGGGCGGTAACGGCTGACCGGCAAGGGGGTAGCACTTGCCAGAGTTCAAACTCCGGAAATGGCAAGAGTCAGCGTTGCCGCTGTGGGTTGAACAGGGGCACCGAGGCATCGTGAGTGTCGTCACAGGCGGCGGGAAGACAGTATTTTCGCTGGCTTGCATCAAGAAAGCCGAGCCGGACACATGCTTGATCGTCGTACCGACCGTCGCTTTGCTGGACCAATGGTGGGAGGAGGCGGCGGCATTCTTCGGACTGGCGCTCGACGAAGTGAACATTGTTACAGGTCAGAAGCGGCTCCTGTCTGGCACAATCAACATTGCGGTGCTAAACACAGCGGCGCGTCTCGTCGAGGGAGGCCGGGTTCGTCCGTGCATGCTTGTGGTCGACGAGTGCCACAAAGCGGCAAGCCCCAAGTTCAGGGCTGCGCTTGATGTGCCGAAGGTTGCATCCTTGGGCCTCAGCGCCACGCCTGAGCGGCAGTACGATGATGGTCTGAACGAGATATTAGTGCCCGCCCTCGGACCGCTGTTCTACCAGTACTCATACGCTGACGCATTGGAAGATAGGGTGATCGTACAATTTCAGCTTCGAAATATCGTCTTCGAACTCGAGTCCGACCGCCAAGAAGAGTACGACAAGCTTACGAGATCCATCGCACGGTCAATCTCGAAGTATGGATCTGAGGCAGAGCAGTCCGTGTCGCTCATGCTGAAGCGATCGCGCGTGCTAAATTTAAGCCTCAACCGTGTGCGGTTGACCCTGCGTCTCGTGGCAGCTCACCGCGACGATCGGATTCTTGTATTCCACGAAGACATAGACGCCTGCAATCTAATCCATCAGGTTCTTGTTCAGAACGGCGTCTCCGCTGGGGTCTATCACTCCAAGCTCGCCGTTCGAGCACGCGCCGAAGCTCTCGCCGACTTCCGAAGTGGGACCATTCGGGTCCTGGTGACGTGCCGGGCTCTTGATGAGGGCTTCAATGTGCCTGAGGCCGAGATCGGCATTATCGCCGCGAGCACCGCTACACGACGCCAGCGCATCCAACGCCTCGGGCGTGTTTTGCGGCCGTCGACTGACAAAGAGAGCGCCATGATCTACTCCCTCGTTGCGACGGGCCCCGAAATTGCCCGTTTGCAGGTGGAAGAACAAGTGTTTGAGGGATTGGCGGAAGTCGTGTGGAGTCGAGCATGAAGACGCTCCTCGTTGGAGACTGCTCGGCGGACACAACGTTCCGCTTGGTGGACCCAGATGCCCCGTCCGAAGCCGAATTCGAGAGCTACGCTGTAAAGGCACTAGTATGCGCGTACCCGGACTACAAGTGTGTTCCGTTTGCTGGAACCTTCGCCCATCCTGACTCGGGGGCAAGAAAGCCTGACCTCGCCCTTGTTGCTCGGAACCTGTCGCACTGGTTCGTCATTGAGGTAGAACTGACATCGCACTCGCTGGTGCACCATGTACTGCCCCAAATCCGCGCATTCACCTACGGTGAGCCGCAATCTGACTGCGCATCGGTGATGGCAAAGCGGCTGGGAATCGACAGAGGGCAAGCCGAGACCTTGGTCTTCCACGTTCCGCGGTCCGTCGCCGTCATCGCCAACCGGCGAGACAGCGAATGGATCCATGCACTTCAGGCTTTCTCTACGCAATTCCTCGCGCTGTCTCTGTTCAAGACAGCGAGCGGCACACTAGCGGTCGAGATCGACGGCGAGCTGCGCGCGGTCAAGGAGAGCCTGGGCTTTGGAGTATACAAAGCCGTCGATCGCAGCCTTCGGTTCCCTCCAAGCATCCGCCTCCCGCGGGGGGATGTGCAATTCGTTGACGACAACGGCGCTGCTGCGACATGGCGGGTCGTCGAGACAAACACGGCGGTTTGGGCCACTAAGGTGTTAGGGACACCGCACATCGCTGACGGTGCTTACGCTCAGATCGTGAAGACGCAGGACGGCCGCTTGCTCCTCCGCGCCCGAAGCTTCGAGCGGTAGCGGCGTTATTTCAACTATCCCCACTTGACTAGTGAGAAATATAGGCTTTATGGGTTGATCTTAACCATTTCAGCGGTCTCTTTGCACCGCCCGGACTTGAGCAGAGCCTTGGCCAAGGGTCAGGTAGGTGATGTTCATCTCCCCGATGGCCAGCGATGCCTTGAGGTAGTCGATGGCGGCTGGCCAGTCGTCCGATGAGAACGCTTGCGCGCCAGCCTCGTAGAGTTCGAGCTGGTCCTTGGTCGGATCGGCGTAGGCCGGGCGTAACCATTCACCCTCCTTGGAGCTCGTCGTGGTCGGCCTCGACGTCATCGACATCCAAGCCCTCCGAATGCAACGATCCTGATCGATCACGATGAACACGAGGCGCAGACGATTTCGGTCCCGTTGAGCTTGACCGCTGAGATCCATCATTGAGCCCTTTGTCATCGAGATCGAGCAGGGAGTGAATGGTTACGGCCGGGCCACCCTGGGCATGTGCGCCCGAACACCACAGAAGCACCAAGCCCCCGATCACCATCCACCGTCCCATCCCCCACCTCCCGATTGCGCCGCTTGATTCATAGGAGTTATAGGGAAGAGGGATGGACAGAGGCAAGACGCTGGGGTCGAGACCGAGGAGGGACTCCGAAGATCGAAGCTGGCACAGGGGCGAGCGAGGGCGCGGAGTTGGTGGGAGGGCAAGAGAAGATCGGGGAGTCCCCCCGCCCTTCTCCTTGCCCTTGTCTGAACCAGCAGATCAGGTGGAGGACGAGCCCTATGGCGATCGAGACGGTGAGGAACTTCTCCTCGGCGTGCAAGGCGGCCGAAGCCGATCACGGCGGTCTGCGGCTGCGGGCCTCAATGCCAAAGGGGCTTCCGTGCCGCCAGAGGAGGCCTCAAGCCTCCCCACCCCCCGCATCCCATGCCTCAAGCCCCAGATCCGCCCTCAAGGCGTCCTCCACGACGTAGGCGCGAGTCTCGCACATCCAGTACACGGCGTCCTTGAACGACTGGATCAAGTCATCCGGCAGGTAGAGTCGCAGGCTGCGCGTGTTCTGCCTTGTACGCCCCTCCCTCCGCCTGGTCGTGTTGATTCGGCCTCGGATCTTGTCGTGGAGCCTTCGGGGGAAGGGCGCCCCCGCCCCCTTGGTGAAGGTCGTGCGGCGGGTCGGGTGGATCAGCTCGAAGTCTTGAGCCTCCACCCCTTCGAGCCATGCCCGAATCGCCGCCTCTCCGATCATGGAGTAGTTCTGCTGGGGGATGGTCGCCACGAGCTTGTCCATCGCGTCGACAACCTCCACGGGCACCATCACCTGCAAGCTCGGGTATTTGTCATCGGCCATTTGCCACCTCCATTCAACAAGCGCAGAACGTTTTGATTGTATCGCTTGTCGACCTTGTAATCAACAGCCGAGTGACAGCCGATCTCGTCCACACCGGCATCGATGCTGAAAAAGGGTGTAGGGCTGTCCATCCGTTCTTGCCATCGAGGCGAAACGGTGTCACGCTCAGACGGTCTGAGATCCAAGGCAAAGGGGGTGGAAGTGAACCTCAAAATGCTCCGAAGGCTCTCGCGCAAGCGAGCCCTGTCGATCAGTAAAGGACCCGATGAGGACAGGATCGAAGGGCTTGCGTGCATCTCTCACGCTGAGTTGGAGATCTTGATCATGGAGCCCGCCTCGGCTCTTGTGGGTTCCGTCAAGTATGAAGGCGAGATTCCAGAAACTCTGACGGGTTGAGGGTGGTCGGCAAGGCCAGGACTGCGTGAGTTGGTTCGTTGGGACGGCCCATCGAGTTTGAGCAAGCGTCCATGGTGAAGTATCCGGTC
>SYOX01000084.1 GCA_005804885.1 Pseudomonadota bacterium | reverse complement strand
GCTGTGCCAGGTCATCCGGATGAAGAGCGGGCCGTAATGGCCGTAGTCCGCCGGCCACCACGCCTGGGAGTCCGTCATCAGCGCGCCGAGATCCTTCTTGAGCGCGGCCAGATCGAGCCTGGCGAACTCCGCGGCGTAATTAAAGGCCGCGCCCATGGGGTCGGAGGCGGGGGCGTTCTGATGGAGGATCTTCAGGTTCAGCTGATTCGGCCACCAGTGCTGGTTCGAGGTGGACCCGCCGGCCTTGTGGGCGGCGGGGCCGTGTGCCACAGGGCATTTGCCTTCGTTCTTCATATCTACTCCTTGAATTGATGTTGGACCATGCACGCAACGAGATAAAATAGATGGGCGCAGGTTCTTGTGTTTGTCGCCGCGCCCTGATTCGGGGCGGAGTGTATGCGCTCGGCGCGAATACATCAAAGACATTGAAACTATAATTTGAGTAGTCTAGAGTTATACGCTGCCATGATGCCTACACTCCGACAGCTTGAATACGTCGTCGCCGTCGCCGACACTGGTCAGTTTGTCGAGGCGGCGAGGCGCTGCGGCGTGAGCCAGCCGGCGCTGAGCAAGCAGATCCGGGAGGTCGAGGAGATGCTCGGGGTCGCGCTCTTTGAGCGCGCCCGGCCGAGGGTGATCGTGACGGGGGCCGGGGAGGAGATCGTGCGGCGCGCCCGGCGGCTCCTTGCGGACGCTCGGGAGCTGGCGGCCTCGGTCGGCGCTCGCCAGAGTACGCTGCGGCTTGGCGTGATCCCGACGATCGCCCCTTATGGGTTGCCTGGGCTGCTCTTGAAGCTCCGCCGGCTGTTCCCTGACGTGTCCTGCGCGATCCATGAGCTTCAGACGGAGGTGCTCCTTGAGCAGCTCCGGGCCGGCGCGATAGAGCTTGGCCTGCTCGCGCGGCCCTTCGACGATCGGGGGCTGTGCGGCCCGGATCTCATCGTCGAGCCCTTCGTGCTGGTGGCCCCGGCGGATCACCCGCTCGGCCTGCCCAGGGCCATCGAGCGGGAGGAGATCGCGGGCGCGAGCCTCATCCTGATGGAGGACGGCCATTGCCTGCGCGACCAGGCGATCGAGGTGTGCGCGCTGGCGGGGGTGCCTCCGCCCACCTCGGTCGCGGCGGCGAGCCTCTCGACGCTGACCCGGATGGTCGAGAGCGGCCTCGGCGCGACTCTGCTGCCGGCCAGCGCCCTGAGCGTCGAGGTGCGGGCGGGACAGGGGATCGTCGCGCGCAGCTTCGAGGGGGCGCAGCCGGGGCGGACGCTCTCGCTCCAGTGGCGCTCGACCTCGACGAAGGGGGCGCGCTTCGTCGAGATCGGCGAGGTCCTGCGCGGACACTATCTGGAGTTGAACGCGACGATCCCCGAGGTCGCAGGGCCGAGGCCGCTGCTGCGCGCCGTCGAGGCGTGACCGGCGCCGCACGGGTCGGTGATCAAAGGCCAGACGCCGGCGCCTTCGCCTCGCCGATCTGCAAGACGCGCAGCCTGGGACGGCGGTAGGGCGCCTTCGCCCTGCCGATCTGCAAGATCTCAAAGTTGTTCGGGATCTGGCCCTTCAGGCATCGGCAGCGGATGGCGGCGGAACGCAACCGCGAACCCACAACCTCGATCTGACCCACACCGTCGCTCAATCAACCAACACCAGGCCACATTTATAATCAATGCGTGCCATCATGACCTCCTGTGGCTTCCAACGGAGACCATCACACTCGACCTGTTGTCAGACACGGCCTAGCCATGATTGCGCAGCATGAGATCGATGGGATGAGGGTCCAGGTAGGTCTGCTGCGCCAGGTATTCGATGTCGTGGCGCCGAACGTGGTGTTTCAGCAAGGTCACCGGCACCACGAGGGGCACGTGGCCCGCGCGGTAGCTGGCGATGACCTCCTGGAGCTCCTGTCGATCGCTCGCGTCGATCAACTTCTTGAAGTACCCGGCGATGTGCTCAAGGACGTTGGTCTGCTTGCCCCGAGTGGCCATCTTGCGAAGGCCAGCCATGAACAGCGCCTCGTACTCGATGGCCACCTGATCGCGATCCCTCCCTTTGGCCCCGGCCACCAGCCGACCCAGCTCCTGATAGGTGGTTCGGTCATGGGCCAGCAGCAGCAGCTTCTCGCGAGCGTGGAAGGCCACGAGGTCGCCCATCTGCCAGGCGCCGCCAAAGAGGGTACGGAAGCGGCGGTAGGCGAAGATCCGCTCGACGAAGTTCTCCCTCAGGCCAGCGTCGTTGAGGCGACCATCTTCCTCCACGGGGAGGTTCGGCAGCTGCCGCATCAGCTCCTGGGCGAAGAGCCCTCGACCATTGCGCGCCGGGGCCACCCCAGGCTTGCTGTAGACGCGGACGCGCTCCATACCGCAGCTCGGGGAGCCATTTTGCAGGATGTAGCCGCAGAGGTTCTCCTTGCCAAGCTGCATGACCCGCATCCGCGCGAAGGACTCCATCCGCTCTGTATGATCGGTCCCGCTCCTGGGCGCGACGAGGCGCACGGCGCCGCCCTCATCGTCGCCTCCTCGCGCGAGCCGCAGCGTCTCTCTGGGGACACCCAGGCCCATCTCGACCTCAGGGCAGACCGGGACAAAGCGCACGTAGGCGCCGAGGGTGTCTCGAATGAAGCGATCGAGCTTGTGGCCGCCGTCGAAACGCACCCCCTGGCCCAGCACGCAGGCCGATATCCCGACCGGGATATCAACAGCGCCCGGCCCATCCTGACTTTGAACTTTCTCGGTCATTGACTTGTCACCTCCTGGCTCGACCGCCGCTTGAGCGATCCTTGCAGCCTCAACAGCGCCAGCTCCCTGGCCTTGGCTTCGACCTCGACGGTGATGTCCATCGCATCCCAGAGGACGGGAAAGTCGCTCGGGTCGATGTAGTCGCCGTGGGGACGAGGCGCCTTGGAACTCCAGCCCTCCCGCGGGCTCGATATGTGAAACAAGGGCTCACGATCCCAGGTCTCGACGGCGAGCCGGGTCGCCTCCTCCACGCCGAGCCCGTCGCCGTGGCATCGGTGGTGGTGGACATCGTAGACGAGGGGCAAGCCCGCCCGATGGCAGACCGGCAGGAGATCGCTCGGCGTATAGACGCGGTCGTCGTTTTCGAGGGTGAGGCGAGAGCGCGCCCTGTCCGAGAGCTCGCCGACGACGCCGATCAACCGGCCCAGGGCCGCGGGCTTGTCCCCATACCCGCCGCCCCCGTGGACGTTGATGACGTCAGCGCCGATCCACTCCGCGACCTCGGCCAGGTACTCGATCTCGGCGATCGAGCTGTCCACCACCCGCCGCTCAGGCGAGCTCAAGACCACGAACTGATCGGGGTGAAAGGAGATGCGGGTGTCGGTGTCGCGCGCCAGCTGTCCGCAGCGCCGATAGGCGTCGATGATCTCGTCTCCCAGCAGGTCGGCCCCGTAGCCGAACCTGCCGTGCGTCTTGAGCGGCAGGATCTGGCTGTTGACGCGAAAGCAGCCGATGTCGTGGGTCGAGCAATACTCGATCGCCTCATGCAGAGACGCCGCGTTGTGGGCGGCAAGCTCGCGCAGCCTGTCAGCGCGGCCCTCTCCGCTCAGCTTCTCCAGGGCCCTGGCCGTGGTGGTGCGAAAGCGGATGTCTCCCTCGGCGAAGATGCAGCACAAACCAAGGCGCACGGTCAGCCCCCGGTCTGGGATGGTGTCGGCGCTTGAGCCGGCTGCAGAGTCTTTTGCAACCTGTCGAGCGGATATCCCTGGGCCTGCAAGCGGTCGAGGATCCCTTGGTAGACGGCGCCATCCAGGGTCGGCGTGCGGCTCAGGATCCAGAGGTAGTCTCGACCAGGGTGCCCTACGACGGCGTATTCGTAGCTCTCTCCCAAGTCGATGATCCAGTAGTCACCCCAGAAGGGCCAGAAGAAGGTCACCTCGAGCCTGGCGTTGGTGATGGTATCGACAACGCGAGCCCTTCCCTCCGCCGAGTCCTCTTCCCCGTCGAGCGATCCCTTGCGACAGCGGTTGATCACGTCGACCTCGCCGTCCTCGCGCAACGTGTAGGTCGCGGTCGTGCCCGTGCAGCCCTCCTGGAACGTCTGGGGGTAGCTGGCGATCTCAAACCATGTGCCGGTGTAGCGCGACAGGTCGACCTTTGAGACCGCTTGAAGGGGGGGCAAGCCGAGGCTCTCGGTCGTCGTCGTGGCGCATCCGCTGATCATGGCCGCGACCGAGCAGGCGAGCAGGCCCGCGCGCAGCGCCATGCGCGCTCGTTGTCGTGACGGATTCCGAATCTCTGCTTGCATCATTCTCCCTGCCATCACACCGGTCATGACGTGACCTGAAACTCCCCATCCTGTGGACGGTTCACTCGTTCACGCCGAGGATCTTTGCGACCTGTCGATGAGGCTCTTCGCGACGTGTTGAACGTGAGTGCTGACTTCATGTCTCCGCCGCGGCTCGGGATGCCCGTCGCGTCAGAGGAGGTCTTCCTATGACACCAGCGTCCAGGACTGTCAATCAGTGGATGTAAACATATTCTCAGTAAACAATGTCGATGTCTCGCGGTCGGCGGAGGCCTATTATCGGGGGCTTCGATTGGACCTGGCTGCATCTCCACCCCCGCCGCCCGCTGATCCTCCCAGCACAGGCTGGCCAGCCCCCGGCGCAAGGCGCGCTCGGTGACGGGCTCCCGCCCCACCGGGAACTTGAGCGCGCTCCCCTCCTTCTGGATGTCGGGGACGAGGAGAAGGTTCATGAGTATGCGTGATGCGCGCCCGGCTGAGGCGGTGCTGCCGGACGACGTCTGCGTTGTTTTTGGGTCGGCCAGCCTCGATGTCGGCGGCGATGGAGCGAGCGGGCGATGGGCGGGTCGGCGCTTGACTTCTTCTCGCGGTCACCGAGCGAGCGGCCCGCAAGCCCCGAAAAAGAGGGCATGAACGACAAGACCTTCGACAGCATTGCTGCCGGGGGTCTTGCACAGGATCACCGATAATGAGCGTCCCAAAGCTCCTTAAGCATCTGCCTTGCCACGGCCAACCGGTGCTCGTAAATACCTGTAGATGCTTAGTAATGTCTTGCTCACCGTTCGGTCGGTGTTTCTTGTCTCGCGATCAGCGCCGTCGAGCGAGATGCCAAGGCGAACCGGGAACGGGCAGTTTGCCTGCAATGACTCTATTGCGAAAAGTTACGCGTCGCGTTACGTTATGCGAGAGGTTGAGCGATGGCGAGTCCAGGCACCCTCTATGAGTGGGTCGAGACATTGCCCGAGGACGGGCGGTATGTGTTCTCGCGCGCGGAAGCCGAGGATGTGACCGACGCTTCCGACGTAGCGATCAAGATGACGCTCTACCGTCTGAAGAAGAGCGGCGCGATCGTCAGCCCTCGCCGCGACTTCTTCGTGGTGGTGCCTCGCGAGTACCGCTCGGCCGGGAGCCCACCGGCGAGCTGGTTCATCGACGACCTCATGCGGCACCGGGGGCGAAAGTACTACGTGGCGCTGCTGAGTGCGGCTGCGCTCCACGGCGCCGGGCATCAGCAGCCGATGGCGTTCCAGGTCATCAGCGACGCCGTCGAGCGCGCCGTCGAGGTCGGCCGGGTCCGGGTTGAGTTCCACGTCAGCAACTTGGTCGAGGGTGCGGCCACGGAGCGCGTGCAGACCGAGACTGGGAGCATGGTGGTCTCGACGCCGGAGACGACGGCCTTCGACTTGATCCGCTTCCCGTCCTCGTGCGGCTACTGGAACAACATCGCGACGGTGCTCTCCGAACTCGCCGAGAAGTTGAACCCGGAGAAGCTTGCGGCCGGTGCGAAGCGGGTCGCGCGCAGCGACGTCCAGCGACTCGGCTGGCTGCTCGACCTCGTGGAAGAAACCGTGCTCGCCGACGCTCTGGCCAAGAAGCTGGAGGGTGAGCGCCTTCTGCCCACGCCCCTGACCAGTGCGCGCGACAGCGCCGACGCCCCCCTCGACCCCCGCTGGCACGTGCTGGTCAACGACGACGTGGAGCCCGACCTGTGATCCCGAGATCGAACATCACCGCATGGCGCAAGGCCGCGCCCTGGCCCGACAACACACAGGTCGAGCAGGACCTCGTGCTCTCCCGCGCGCTCGTCGAGCTCTTCCACCGGCCCGCGTTCGCGGAGGGCGCCGTGTTCCGCGGTGGCACCGCGCTGCACAAGCTCTTCTTCGATCCACCTGGTCGCTACTCCGAGGACATCGATCTGGTGCAGCGCATAGCGGGGCCGATCGGCCCGCTCGTCGACGAGATCCGAGCCGCGCTCGACCCCTGGCTCGGCAAGCCGAAGTGGAAGGCCGGTCAGGGCCGCTTCACCCTGTACTACCGCTTCGACACGACCTTCACGCCCGTCGTGCAGATGCGCGTGTAGATCGAGATCAACACGCGCGAGCACTTCGCCGTCCACGGCTACGCCACGCAGCGGGTGGAGGTCGCGAACCCCTGGTTCTCGGGGCACGCCGACGTGGCGACCTTCAGTCTGCCCGAACTTCTGGGGACCAAGCTGCGCGCGCTCTACCAGCGCAAGAAGGGACGCGACCTCTTCGACCTCGACCTCGCGCTGGACCACCCCGCGTTCGACGGCGACCGCCTGCTTGAGGCCTTCGAGCAGTACATGGCGTTCGGCGGCACGCCGGTGACCCGCGCGCAGTTCGAGGCGAACATGGCGGCGAAGCTCACCGATCCCGCGTTCCTGACCGACGTGCCGCCGCTCTTGAGGACGGGCCTCGTGCACGATGCCGCCGCGGCCTGGTCTCGCGTGCACGCGGCGCTCGTCAGCCGTCTCCCGGGAGAGCCATGGAAGGGCAACGACGATGCGCGCTGACTTGCGAGCCGGCTGCCCTCACCGGCGTCCCGTCATCATCCGCTGACGCGCGAGGTCGACGATGTTCACCTCGCCTGGTCAAACCGTTCTCCGCGACGCCATCTACACCCGCCAGTCGGTCGCGCGCGGCGAGCAGGACCTGACCTCGTGCGACGTGCAGCGCGAGCGCCGCGAGGACTACGTGCGGGCCATACAGTACGAGGGCTGGGTCGCCCTCGACGAGCGCTTCGATGACCTCAGCGTGGCTCTGGTGCTCACGGAACCCGGTGCTCCGGCGTGCGCCGAGCGAGCGGCCCGCAAGCCCCGAAAAAGAGGGCATAAACGCCAAGACCCTCGACAGCATTGCTGACGGGGGTCTTGCACAGGATCACCCATAAAGGGCGTCCCAAGGCTCCGGCTGCTGGACTCGAACCAGCGACCCAGTGGTTAACAGCCACTTGCTCTACCGACTGAGCTAAGCCGGAACACGCAACGGACACGAGGCCCGCGGACCAAGGTTTATGCCATGGGGTCACGGGCCGATCAAGTCCAAAAGGGCCGGCCTCCTCCAATTTTTGATCGAGATCGGCGCTGTCGGGATCGTTCACCAGGGGATCGAGCCAGGAGAGGCAGGCGTCAGGTCAGGGGCCAGGAGGCGAGCGATCGGGATCGCGAGCGACGGGATCGGGAGGCGGGCGAAGGATCGGGGGGGAAGGGGTGAGGGAGGGGGATTGGCGCGGGGGCAAAAAAGGGCGAAGGCTTGCCTGAAGGCCGGGTTCCGCGAAACAATGGCGCCGATCGCTGAACCCGACCGACTGCTGGCGCTTGATCTGCGCCGCGGAGTACGCCGCCTGGAGACGACATGACGCAGGACCCCACCGCCTTTGGCCCCATCGAGAGCATGGACGACTACCGCCGCGAGTGGCTCAAGGCCAGGCTCGATCCGGACGGCTTCTGGCTGGGGGTGGCGCGCTCCACGGTGGCCTGGAGGCGAGAGCCCACCCAGGGGCTGATCGGGGACTTCAAGTCGGTGCAGGAGGGGCCGCTGTCGTGGTTTGGCGACGGCAGGCTGAACGTCACCGAGAGCTGTCTGGACCGCCACCTGCACGCGCGCGGCGACCAGACGGCGATCCTCTGGGAGGGCGACGAGCCCGGCGACGTGCGGCGGCTGTCCTACCGCGAGCTTCACGAGCAGACCTGCCGGCTCGGCAATGCCTTGAAGTCATTGGGGATTCAGAAGGGCGACCGGGTCATCATCTATATGGGGATGGTGCCGGAGGCCGCCGTGGCGATACTAACCT
>SYOX01000083.1 GCA_005804885.1 Pseudomonadota bacterium | reverse complement strand
GAAGTCGTTCTGGTTCAGCGTCGGCCCAGGGCAAGGATCGCACGACGAAGCGTCCCACGCGTACTCGGTGACGACCGAGCCAGGGTTCTGGGCCAGAGTGCGGTCAAAGAGCGCCGCGTAGAACTCCCCGAAGCGGCTCTTGGCGTCCTCGCCGACGCCGATGTTGGTCGGGATGGTGACGTTCTTGTAGTTGGCCACCTCGTAGCGCTGGTTCCTGGCCAGGATGTGGACGATGAGGTCCTGGTGCCCGCTGGCGTTGAGCATCCCGAGCCGGATCGGCAGGCTGAAGTCCTTGGAATCATAGAAGAATCGAAGGGGAGAGAGCAGGGCCTTGTTCCCCTCGAAGGTGACCTTCTTGGCGTTGACCCGGGCCACGAAGAACTTGGTGCCGGCCTCGACGTAGGGTCGCAGCACCGGCTCGGCCCCTTGCGGGATGTTGTACTTGTTGCTCCTGAGCCACGCATCGAGCGCCCCGGAGTCGTTCGCGCTCAGGATCACGATCTCGTACTCCCCCACCTCGAACTGCGCCTCGATCTTGACCTCCTTGGCGCCGTTCTTCTTGTGCGCGCCGTTGGCCGAGGCCGAGAACCTCCGGGAAGCAAAGTCCTTTTCGTAGTCGGGGAGGACGGCGCAGGGGTCGACCTCCCAGTATTCGACGAGGCGCGGGGCGGCCATCTTGTCGACGCGGTCGAAGATGTCCTTGGAGAGGGTCTTGACGTTCTCCTTCTGGAGCACGACAGGCACCGGGATGACCATGGCGAAGTCGCTCGGCGGCCCCTCGTAGTTGTTCTGCATCGACAGGACCGTCCGGGTGCCTTCGCGCATCAGGACGACCTGCGTGGCGTTGGCGAAGAGCTGCCCATCGGCGCCCGAGACGTAGAACCCGCAGAAGGCCTCCGCGGGGGCCGGTGAGAGCGCCATGAGGGTGATCGAGGCGAGCGTGGTGGCGAAGAGAGCCTTGGGGGGTGACATGTCGTTGTCCTCCTGTGGGTCATGCGTTGTTGGTGCAATGGAATGGCGAGGTTTGCAAGGATGAGCGGGTGAGAGTCCTAGCCTTCCTTTCTGGGAGGGGTGGGGCTAGGATGGAGAGCCCTCCGATAGAGAGGAGCAGGAGTCATGAAGGCGATCCCGACAGGCGCGGTGGCATATCGGCGCACGAGGGTGTGGGATCAGGAGACGATCCCGGAGGGGCTCAAGGGCTCGCACACGACAAAGGACGGGTGCTGGGCGCGCGTGTGCGTTTTGTCGGGGGCGCTGGAGTATGAGGTCCTCGTCGAGCCGGGGGGGGTCTACACGCTCGTGCCTGGGGTCGAGGGGGTGATCGAGCCCCAAGTGCCGCATCGGGTCCGGCCTCTGGGCGAGGTGTCGTTCTACGTGGAGTTCTGGAAGGCGCCAGCGTCGTGTCAAGATGGTTGAGGGCGGGCCTTCGTACGAGCTGCACGAGCTGCTCGACAGCGACGGCGCGGACGATGTCTGGCGCGGCGTCGAGGTGGCGTCGGGGCGAGAGGTGGCGATCAAGCTCTTCCCGAGGTTTCGCCTTGAGGGCACGCGCATCGAGGCGACGACAAGGCGGGCGGTCGAGGCGCTGGAGGGGGTGGGCCTGCGGCGCGCGCCGGCCTTGCTGGGGGTGAAGAGGGAGGGGCCCTTCTTCGGGGTCGTCTCGGAGTTCGTCGCGGAGCGTTCGCTGGCGCAGATTCTGACGCCGGGTCGAGCGATGAGCCCCTTGCAGGCGCTGTGGGTGATGGCGCAGGCGACCTGCCCGGTGAGCACGGCGATGGAGCGCGGTGTCCTGCAACCCTGCATGGACATTCATGATATCAGAATGTCGAGCGCGGGGGAGGTGACGATCCTGGGGCTCGGGACGCGCTTGTCGGCGGAGGATCGCCGCTTGCTCAACGGGATGGGGTCGAGCCCGCGTCATCGGAGCGTGGTGTACATGGCGCCGGAGTGTGTCTCGGGCGGGGCCTTCGAGGCGACCTCGGCGGTCTATACGCTCGGGGCGCTGCTCTACCACTTGGTGGTGGGGGAGGCGCCTTTTGAGGGTGGGTCGATCTTCTCGCTGATGACGAGGGTGGTCAACGAGGCGCCCAGGCCGCCGCGGGCGGTGGACGCCAGCATCCCCAGGGAGGTCGAGGCGCTGATCCTGGGCGCGATGAGCGCAAGGCCAGAGGACAGGCCGGGCTCGCCGGCGGTCTTCCTGACGGCGTTGATCGAGGTGATGGCGTCGCTGGAGGTGATGTCGAGCACGCCGAACCGGGCGTTGACGGATCTGCGGCGCTTCATCTACGAGGACGACACGCTGGCGATAGTGCGGGTGCTGGCGGCGTGGCCAGAGCTGGGGCTGGACGCCTCGGTGCGCGACTACCTGGGCACCCACGTCGGGGTGGCGCTGCTGCGGCGGGTTCGGGAGGGCAAGGTGGTTCAGGATCCGGACTGGCGGCTCTTGCCCTTCATGCCGCAGATCTGGCGGGAGCTTGAGGCGCTGTCGCGCGACGAGGGGTTGGCGCAGGAGGCCAGGGCGGAGGCGAGCAGGGCGCTGTTGAGGGCCAGCACGCTGTCGACGGCGTGGTTGAGGTTTCAATGATACGGCTGGCCAGGACATCGGACGCGGGCGCGCTGCTGGCGATCTACGCCCATCAGGTCGAGGTCGGCGTGGCGACCTTCGAGATCGAGCCGCCATCGCTGGGGGACTTCGAGGCGCGCATCGCGCAGACGCTCAGGGGGTGGCCGTGGCTGGTCTTCGAGGAGCAGGGCGTGGCGGTGGGCTACGCGTATGCGTCGGGGCACCGGAGCAGGGCGGCGTACCAGTGGACGGTGGAGGTCTCGGTGTATGTGCGCGAGGACTTCCATAAGCGGGGCGTGGGCCGTGCGCTCTACGGGGTGCTCTTCGAGGTGCTGCGGCATCAGGGCTTCGCGGTGGCGCTGGCGGGGATCACCTTGCCGAACGCGGGCAGCGTGCGGCTGCATGAGTCGATGGGCTTTGAGCCGGTGGGGGTCTACAAGGCCGTGGGGTTCAAGTTCGGGGCGTGGCGGGACGTGGGGTGGTGGTCGCTGAACCTGGGTTCGCGGGCGGGCGGGTCGCCCGGGCTCGTGGAAGTCGTGGAGATGTCCGAGGTTCTGGCGATCCCTGGGCCGCTGGCGACGCCGCCGTCGCCGGTGCCCTTGGAGGCGCTCGCCATGACGGCGGCGCTGAAGGTGCTGTTGGGGGAGTCGTGAGGGCGTCGCCGGCGAGGCGGGCCTGGTCGCCTGCGGAGGCGGCCGTGTGAAGAGGGCCGTCGATGCGCCGCAGGCGGAGCTTGTTGGCGTTGAGGTCGAGCGGTGCGCCTGATGGGGTGGGGGGCCGGGTCGTCGGGGTCAGTAGCGCTGGACGTGGGCGTTGTCGGCGGTGTCTTCGATGACGTGGAAGGGGTTGCAGGCGAAGGTCAGGGTCGAGAAGCCTGAGGCGCTGATCTCAAGGGTCTCTTCGACGCAGACCTCGACGGAGGCGTTGTCGACCAGGTCGACGTGGGCGCTCCAGGCCACCAGATCGAGCGCGTCGATGTGGGCCGAGCCCGAGCTGGCGATGCTCAAGGACTCGACCTCGCCCTGGAGCACGACGCGGCTGTGGCCTGCGGCGCGCACGCGCAGCGTGTCGCGGTGGACGCCTCGGACGATGATGGAGGCGCTGTCGCTGACGTCGATGCCGCGCAGGCGGGGGACGGTGAGGGTGGCGCGCAGGGGCTGGGCGGGGGAGAGCCACTCGGTCTCCTCGATGATGAGGCGGTGGCCTTCCAGGCGCGTGGCGACGTAGGGCATCAGGTTCTCGTCCCCGGACAGCGCGATGGCGAAGGGGGTCTGGGCGTCGGGGTCGACCTGGATGTCGATCTGGATGGGGCCGTCGGCTGCGACCTCGCTGAACGCGCTCAAGGGCCGGCGCTCCTCGACGAGGACGCCATTGCCGTCGATGATCGTGCAGGCGGAGGCGGTCAGGGCGAAAACGGCGAGGATCAGGGTCAGGGGGGTCGTTTTCATGGTGCACCCTACTTCAACGTCGGTGTCAGCGAGCGAGGCCGCCCGGGCTGGGCGACACGGTTGCTGACGCCCCGATATTGCGGCGCATTCAAAGGGTCGTGGCTTTGGATGCGGCGAGGGCTTGAAGGTCAGGCTTTGTCGATGCGCTCGATGCGCATGTTGATGGGGCCGGTGGGGCGCAGGGTGACGGCGGGCGAGATCTCGAGCTTCTCCCAGGAGGTCCGGCGGACTCGGGCTCGCTGGTAGAGCGTGGCCAGGACCAGGACCATCTCCATCATGGCGAAGTGGTTGCCGACGCAGACGCGCGGGCCGCCGCCGAAGGGGAAGTAGGCGAAGCGGGGTCGGTCGGGGTCCTCGACCATCCAGCGCTCGGGGTCGAAGCGCTCAGGGTCCTTGAACCAGCGCGGATCGCGGTGGGTGACCCACTGGGACATGAAGACCTGGCCGCCCTTCGGGATGGTGTAGCCGCCGATCTCGACCTCCTCGATGGCCTCGCGGCCGATGGCCCAGGCCGGCGGGTAGAGGCGCATGGCCTCCTTGACGGCGGCGGTGGTCAGCGGCAGCCTCATGAAGTCGTCCGCCGTGGCGGGGCGATCGCCCAGGACGGCGTCGATCTCGTCGGTGAGGCGGCGCTCGAAGGCCGAGTGCTCGGCGATCAGCGTCAGCGCGAAGGAGAGCGCCAGCGCCGTGGTCTCGTGCCCGGCCAGGAAGAGCGTGACGGCCTCGTCCCGAAGCTGCAGATCGCTCATCCGGCCGCCCTCGTCGTCCTCGGCCGTCAGCAGCAGCCACAGGAGATCGTCGCCGGGCGCGCCCTGCCGCCGCGCCTCGATCATCCCGAAGAGCACCGCGTCGAGATCCCCGATCCCCTTGCGCGCCTTGACACGGCTGGGCGTCGGGATCCAGTCCGGGACGAAGCGCAGCAGCGTGCGCTCCTCGGCCACGAAGACCTCCATCATGCTCTCAAGGCACTGGCCGACCTTGTGGGCGCCATCGCCGACGCTGGCGCCAAAGAGCGTCTCGGCGACGATCTCCAGCGTCAGGTGCATCATCTCCTCGTGAATATCCCGAACCTCGCCGGTCTCCCACTTGCCCACGGCCGCCTCGGTGTGGCGCACCATCGCGTCGGCGTAGGCCTCGATCTGCTTCTTGCGCAGCTTCGGCGCCACCAGCTTCCGGCTCCTCTTCCACGCCTCGCCCTCCGTCGTCAGCAGCCCCTGACCGAGCGCCGTGGACAACTTTCGCGTCATCTCGTCCTTGATGAACGAGCCGCTGCGGGTCAACAGGACCTCCTCGATCAACGCCGGATCGGTGATGAAGTACTGCGTCACCGGCCCAAAGGGCAGCCGGATGACGCCACCCTCCCACCGCCTCGCCGTCTGGGTCACGAAGTCGAGCGGGTTGTCGGAGAAGGGCTTGAGCACCCCGATCAAGGGCGTCCCCCTGGGACCCGGCGGCGTGGCCGCCTTGCGCTCCCTCGACTCGACGCCCCTCCAGCTCGCCTCGTGTACCGTCGTGCTCATGGTCTTCTCCTTCCTGACGCGATCCGTGGTATTTCCAAGGGCCAAAGGAGGGGGGGCCCTCCTCGCACCCTGATCTTAATGCGAGTGACTGCTCGCGTTCTAGAATGTGAGCAGTCACTCGCGTTTATCAACTCGCTTTTGAAAATGAGGGCCTGATGGGCGACTCAGAAGACCTCAAGCCCCGCAAGGAGCCGGCCCAGGAGCGCTCGCGGGAGATGGTCGAGCGGCTCCTGGAGGCGACGGCTCGCCTTTTGATCGCCGAGGGCTACCGGCACATGAGCACCAACCGGATCGCGAAGGAGGCCGGTGTCAGCGTCGGGTCGCTCTATCAGTACTTCCCCAACAAGGACGCGATGGTGCTGGCGCTCTTCGAGCGGGTGTGCGAGCGCCAGACGGCGGTGGTGGTCGAGAAGCTCTCGGAGATGGCCGAGTCGGAGGGGGCGACGCTGGAGCTGGCCGTGCGGGCGGTCGTCCATGCGCTCCTTGAGGCCACCCAGGTCGACGCGGAGCTCAGCCGCGTGCTCCTGCTCGAGGTCACGCACCTGGAGGGCTTCCACCTCTTGCGGGCGTGGCTTGAGCGGATACGGGCGCTGGTCGCCGTGGCGATGCAGAGCAAGGCCGACACGCTGCGCCCGCGCGATCTGGACGTGGCCTCCTTCATCGTCGTCAACGCGGTCAACGGGATCCTCTACTCGGCCGAGATCGAGAACCGGGAGCTGCTGACAGACCATCGCTTCGCCGACGAGCTCATCGAGCTGATCATCCGCTACCTTCGGCCCTGATCGGCAACCTCCGATTCAGACCATCCGCGACCTTCGGCCCTGATCGGCGGCCTCCGATTCAGACCCCTGGGCGCCTCACAGGCGACGCGCTTGGGCGTGCTGGGCCTCGGCGACCTTGGCGCCGGCGGGGCTCGAAGGCGGCAGCGTGCGCCGGTCGGCGACGTCGGCCACCTCGGGCAGCGGCTCGCCGTGGACGGAGGCGAAGTAGCGCAGCGTCGACCAGAGGGCGTCGAAGTCCTCAGGATCCAGGGTGGCGACGGCCTCCTGCTTGGCGTCCACGCGCTTCGAGACGCGGCTCTGCGGCAGCGTCGCCTTGAAGCGGACGCCGGGATCGTCGGCGCCGGCGCCGCGCTGCCGCACCGTGACGTTGAGCTCGGTCGTCGACGCGCTGACCGGCCACGTCGAGCAGATCAGCGAGAAGGGCCTGTCGAGCGCCACGCTGCGAGGCTCGACCTGGGGGTCATCCTGGCGCAGCAGCAGGCCGCCGCCGCCCTGAGCGTCGAGCGAGAGGCTCCCCGCGTCGGCCTGTGGTTTCTTCCTGAAGAGCCTCAACCAGAAGGGGAGCCTGGCCGCGCCTTCTTGGGTGTCCGAGCGCAGCGGCGCTGACCACGAGGCCATCGAGGGCTCGCGCAGCGCCCCCTGGTTGACGTGATCCGGGCGGCTGTCGATCACGGGGGCGGGCTGAACGAACTGAATCCCGAGCATGGACGGCGCGATCAGCGTGGAGGGGTCGGTGGGGTCGACGAGCAGCGGCAGCTCCAGGCCCGGCGGGTGGGCGTGGATCACGTCGTCGTCGAAGCTCTGGACGTAGCCCGTCTGCGCCCGGCCGCCAGCGTCGGTGGTGCTGAAGGTGATCCGCCTCGCAGGCCGGCCGTTGACCCTCATGCTGGAATCGACCTCCGAGGAGACCACCTGGCCCAGGACGAGCGTGCCGTGAATGGCGAGGTGGTGCTTGAGCATGGCTCGGAAGAGGGCCACGAGCACGATCCCCGTCCCGATGAAGAAGAAGGGCGACGCGATCAGCGCGCCGAGCAGCATCGGCGGCATGAAGAGGCCGATGGACCCGAAGACGACCAGCAGGATCCCGCCGATCAGCGCCCAGATCGACCCGAAGAAGAGCCCGAAGCCGTGGGTCTTGAGGATGCCCCACTTTCCCTTGGCCAGCGTGCGTGGCCGCTGCGCTGGCACCACCAACGCCGGCGAGGGCTCGGAGGGCGCCGAGCCGAGGCGCGCGTCCAGCACCCTGAGATCGGCGCCGCAGCTCAAGCAGAAGCGGTGGTGGGCGGCGTTGGGCGCCCCGCAATGCGTGCAAAGGAGCATGGGAGCGTCGACTCCTGTCGTCGTTCAAGCCGCGCAGACCGCGACCTCTTCGCCGACGGCCTCGGAGCCACCCCAAGGTCGCGGCGACCCCGCGATTCTGGGGCACGTCGTCGCCTTTGTCGACCTGTATCGCGCCTCGCCCCACGCTCCTCGCACCGCCCCCCACAAGGGGGGACGGGCTCGTCGGGTGGACAAGGGGGATCGCACACTCCACCCCCTGTCCACCTCCTCGCTCCGCAAGGAGGGGGAACTCTCGTATTACGGGTAAGGTAGATAAGGGGTGGGCTGGTTGGGTGGGCACGATGATTCGGGGGGCGGGCCGCAGGAGCCTGCGTCGGGATCACTGGCCCCCTGGGGCGGGTGGTGATGTCGTCGGGGCGGGACTCGATCCACCCGAAGCCATAATACGAGCGTCCCCGAACCACCGTGTCCGTAATACGAGAGTTCCCCCTCCTTGCGGAGCGAGGAGGGGGACAGGGGGTGGAGTGTGCGATCCCCCTTGTCCACCCGACGAGCCCCCGCAGGAGTGCGAGGAGCATGGGCGTGGGGCGCAGGGCGTTGCGAAGAATCATGAATAACGGCGATGTGTTGCGCGATGGCGTCGCGAGCGTCGAGAGGCTCGCGGCGAGCCGCGAGGCGGCAGGGATCAGGGCTCGCTGGTGGGGGTGAAGCCGACCGGCGCGAGCCCCAGCTCGGAGAGCAGCTTCTCGTCGCCCTCTCGGTGGGTGCCCCAGTAGGCCAGCCGGGTCGAGCCGGTCAGGCGAGCAAGCTCGCCGTCGTCGCAGCGCCAGCCGAGGATCCGGTGGGGGTAGGCGACCTCGAGCTGGGCGGTGCAGCTTGAGCCGTCCATGCGGCGCCAGGTCGCCTCGCGGGCCTGGAAGGTGCCGGCGGGGACGGTGATCTCGGCGGGGGCGTCGCTCCAGGTGATTTTGGAGGGGGTCAGCTGGACGGGGCGGTGGTTGAGGCGGCGGAAGTTGGCGCTGGGCAGCAGGTCCACCTCGGCGGCCCTGGTGTCGAGGGCGTCGGCGCCCAGGCCGCGGAGCTGGATGAGGAGGTTGTCCTCGGCCAGGGCGCCGCTGGGCATGGTGAGCTTCTCGCGCCGTGACTCGCCCTCAAAGTAGCTGTTGAGGTCGAAGCTGGCGCCGTCGGCGTCGAAGTGGATCTCTTCGAAGACGTGGCCGCACCACTCCTGCATCGAGAAGTTGATCTCCATCGGCGCGAAGCCCCGCGTGGGGTCGACGAAGACGGAGGTCATCACGCTGTAGTCGTAGACGCCGGTCTGGAACTTGCGGACGTGGTTGAGCTTGAGCGCCATGGCGTGGTCGGGGTCGTTGGGGTTGTAGCGGTCGACCTTGACCTTGCGGGATCGGGAGTAGGGCTCGGTGACGAAGACGAGGACCGCGCGCCCGTGGCGTTTCTCGCCGTAGCGGGGCTGGATCAGATCGTAGCCGCTCAGCTCGGCCTTGCCGTCGCTCCAGTGACGCCAGAAGCCCTCGGAGGCCGATGAGGCTTGAGGCGAGGCGGCCTCGGTGACCTGGGCGGTGATGTTCTCGGGCTTGACCTCGGACTGGCAGCCGGCCAGCAGGAGGAGCGCGGCGATCGCGGCGCCCTTGGCGGTGGTCTTCATGGTGGCGCTCCCTGGGTGTGGCGCGTGGACGGGTGTGCTCCGGTCGATGCCGAGGTGATGCTGAAAATGAGCAGCGCGCCGCGCTATTCCCGGCGCAGCAGGACGATCTCGAAGGCGATCCCGGCGATCGAGGGCGCGCTGGCGCGGGCGAGCTGGCCGGGCAGGGCGGGGGTGCAGCGCTCGTCGACGGCGTCGATCAGCGCCATGAGCGCGCGGCCCTGGTCGCCGTCTGGCAGGGCCTCGACGTCGAGTCCCCGGAGGGCTTCGAGCGCCTCGACGGGGCCGTCGGCGGCCAGCAGCAGGAAGCGGCTGACCACGTCGCGGGGGGGCTGGCTCAGGGTCCCCCAGGCGTCGGGGGGCACCTCGAAGGTCTGGCCGGGGTCGAGGCGGTTGTCGTCGCCCTCAAGGGGGAAGATGATCCGGGCGTGGCCGGCGCTGTGGGTGGACAGGAGGTAGACGTGGGCGGGGCGCTCCAGTTCGAAGGCGATCTTGACCGCGTCGCCGGGGCGCAGCAGCCGCCCGTGGCAGGGGTTGATGGTCACCAGCGCGCCCTCGGTGCCGCGCGTCTGGCACAGCATCCTTGCCTGGAGCCCGACGGGTTCGGGATCGGCGCCCTCGGGCCTGGCCGTTGTCAGGCCGCCGGGCAAGGTGGTCAGGGCGCCCTGGCAGGCGAGCGTCTTGACGATGGCGTCGAGGCCGATGTGGACGGCGCCGAGCAGGGCCTGGCCGCCCGGCTCGCCGAGGGGCGCCTTGAGGGCGGCGTCGAGGCCCGAAAAGACGTCGAGGCGGCGGCGCATGCAGGCGATCTGCGCCGGGTCCGGCGTGCTCTGGCAGGCCGCGCGGCCGGACAGGTCGTGGAGCCTGCGGATGTCGCGCATCCGGTCGCGGGCGGCGCCGACGCGGGCCTCGGCCTCGGGGTCGCCCTGGGCGCGGTCGATGGCCCCTTCGAAGCTGCCGTCGATCGCGGCGCCGAGGGCGTCGAGGCGATCGGCGAGCTCCAGGCAGGCGCCGAGGCGCTGGGCTTGCTGGAGCGCCGCGTCTTCTGGGGCGGCGTCGAGGCGCGGGCAGCCGGCCAGGAGCGCGAGGCCGATCCAGGCCGTGACGAGCCAACCCGCGCCGATCTCCGCCGCACCTCGGCGAAGGGGCCGCCGCTGCTGATCGGTCGAATGCCCCCGTTGCCGCTGGGGTCCCTCCTGCGCCGCGGCGCGGCGAAGGGGCCGCCGCTGCTGGAGGGCGTCGAGCGGCGATGGGGTGGGGTTATGTGTTGAATATTGCTTTGGAATTGGTTTCATGTCCCCAGAGAGGTCTCGGCGGGCGTGGGGTTTGGTGGTGCCTTGTCAGCGGGTATCGTGCCCTGGTGAGGCCAGGGGGTTTGAGATCCCGTCGAACATGAGGCGGACGCCGGCGTGTGTCCAGCGCATCGCCTCGACCTCGTCGGTGTGCAGGGCCCGGCGCGTGCCTTCGAAGATGAGCGCGACGAGGGCCTGGGAGGTGGGCTCGATGTCGATGTCGTGGCGCAAGAAGCCCTTGTCGACGCCGTTCTTGAGGAAGCGGGCGGTGAAGAGGGCGTAGGCGTCGAGGATGGCCGACAGCCGGCCGGGGTCGAGGGCGGTGAGCTGCTCGTGGAAGAGCTGGAGGGCCAGGGGTTGGGAGCGGGACAGGGCCAGCATGCCGCCGAGGATGCGCTCGGTCTGGGCGCGGTAATCGGCGAGCGTGTCGGCGGCGGCGGGGTCTTCGGCCAGCGCGACGACGGCGAGCCGGGCGACGACGCGCTCGGCGACGGAGGCGGCGATGTCCTGCTTGTTCTTGAAGTATCGGTAGAAGGTGCCGTGGCCGATGCCAAGGTCGGCGGCGATGTCGGCGATGCCGGTGTCGTGGAAGCCCTTGAGGGCGAAGGCGCGCTCGGCGGCGGCGAGTATGGCCTCGCGGCGGCGGGCGACGCGGTCGGGTGGGTCGGCGGTCATCGGGCCTCGGTGGTCTGGAGGGTGGAGCCCTGGGCGACGATGTCGCGCTCGTAGGCGCGGCGCTGGTCGTGGTCGGCGCGGGTCAGGACGCGGCCGATGTCGAGCTTGCGCCGGACCCAGCGCACGAGGGGCTCGGGCAGGGCGGGGCTGGCGATGGCGAGGGCGCCGAGGGCGCGTGGCAGGGCGATCTCGGCCTGTCGGGTCTCGACGCTGTCGACGATGGCGCGGGCGACGTCCTCGGGGTCGATGGCCATGGCGTTGCGCAGGGGGATGCCCTGGCTCAGGCGGGTGCGGACGGCGCCGGGCATGATGGTGGAGAGGGTGACGCCGGTGCCCTCGATCTCCTCGCGGACGGCGGCGCTGAGGCCGACGACGGCGTGCTTGCTGGCGACGTAGGTGGCCAGGCCCGGGATGTGGGCCTTGCCGGCCAGGGAGGCGACGTTGACGACGTGGCCGCGGCCGCGGGCGATCATCAGGGGCAGGGCGAGCTTCATGCCGAGGGAGACGCCCCAGACGTTGACGCCCATGGCGGCGGCGTGGGCGGCGTCGGGCTCGGCCAGGAAGGAGCCGGCGGGCATGACGCCGGCGTTGTTGACGAGCACGTCGATGGGGCCGATCTGGCGCTCGACGGCGTCGATGAAGGCGGCGAAGGACGCGCGCCTGGAGACGTCGAGGCCGACGGCGTGGGCCTGGGGTCCGAGGGCGGCGGCGGCGGCGCGGGCCGCGGCCAGGTCCAGATCGCCGAGGCAGACGAGGGCGCCCTGCTGGACGAAGCGCTCGGCGGCGGCCAGGCCGATGCCGTGGGCGCCGCCGGTGATGGCCACGACCGCGCCCCGAAGCGCCAGCGGGGCGGGCTCGCGGCGCGGCCTGGGGGAGAGGGCGCGGGGCGCCGGGCGGACGATGTAGTGCTCGACGTCGAAGCGGGACAGGCGGCGGCGCAGATCGAGGGTGGTCCAGGGGTAGATGGAGCTGTTGCGCCCGGTCTTGTCGATGTACCAGCTGGCGCAGCCGCCGGCGTTCCACACGGTGCCGGCCAGGGCCTCCTGGACGGCCTCGTTGTAGTGGGCCTGGACGGCGGGGCGGACGGCGATCGAGGCGAGGCCGTCGCGATCCATGGCGCGCAGGGCGTCGGCGATGTAGCGGGCCTGGGCCTCGATGAGGATCAAGGCGGAGGTGTGGCCGTTGCCGAGGTTGGGGCCGATCATGAAGAAGAGGTTGGGGAAGTCCGCGATCGTGGTGCCCAGGTAGGCCTGCGGGCTGCCCTGCCAGGTGTCGGCCAGCGAGCGGCCTCGCCGGCCGAAGACGCGCTGGGCCGCGGGCGGGTCGGTGGCGTGAAAGCCGGTGCCGAAGATGATCGTGTCGGCCTCGACCTCGACGCCGTCGTCCCCGATGAGCCCGCCGGGGGTGATGGCCTTGACCCCGGCGCTGACGAGCTTGACGTTGGGCGCCTGGATGGCCGGGTACCAGGTGTTCGAGAGCAGGAAGCGCTTGCAACCCATCGAGAAGTCCGGCGTCAGGCGCCGGCGCAGCGCCGGGTCCTTGACCTGCCGCTCCAGGTGCATGAGCGAGAGCTTCGAGAGGCGATCCATGCGCTCGGGCTTGCGCTGGGCGAGCTGGACGAGCTCCAGCGCCCCGTAGATCGCGGCCCTGAAGCCCCGCTGGAAGCCGGGGAGGTGGCGGAAGGCGGCCTTCTCGATCTCGGGGATGGCGTGATCGGGCTTGGGCAGCACCCAGGAGGCGGTGCGCTGGAAGATCGTCAGGGCGGCCACCTCGGGCTGGATCTCCGGGACGAACTGGATGGCGGAGGAGCCCGTGCCGACGACGGCCACCTTGCAGCCGCGCAGCGCCAGATCGTGGCGCCACCTGGCCGAGTGGAAGACCTCCCCCTTGAAGGCGTCCATCCCGGGCAGATCGGGGATCCTGGGCTCGTGCAGAGGGCCGAGGCCCGCCACCAGGACCTGAGCCTCGTAAGGCCCCTGGCTGGTCTTCAGCCGCCAGACCATCGCCTCGTCGTCCCAGCGGGCCTCCTGAAGCTCGGTGTCCAGGCGGACGTGAGGGGTGACCTTGAAGCCCTCAGCGGTCGCCTCCAGGTAGGCCTGGATCTCGGCGTGCTCGGCGAAGATCCGGCCCCACTCGGCGTTGAGCGCGAAGGAGAAGGAGTAGAGCTGCGAGGGCACGTCGCAGGCGCAACCCGGGTAGGTGTTGTCTCGCCATGTCCCCCCGAGGCGACTCCCCTTCTCCAGGATGACGAAGTCGCCCATACCCTCCTTAAGCAGGCGGATGGCCACGCCGAGGCCCGAGAACCCGCCACCCACGATCACGACACGGTGTCTCTTCGGCTCCATGGTGTCTCCTCCCCGGGCCCCCCTCTGACAAGATGCTGGCCCAAGAATGACACGTCATTCCGTTTTGTCAACGCCGAAGGAACCAGGGCGGCGCGCTCGGGGCTCAAGGCGGCGCCACGCCGCCTCCAGCCGCCCAGGGCAAGCCGCGGGCGCGATCAGAAGCGCGCCGAGAAGCCCAGGAAGGGGATCCCGAGGATGAAGGGGTTGTCGTCGATGCCAAAGGGGCGCAGGAAGGCCAGATCGGCCGCGATCGTGCCGCCGTGGAAGCGCAGGCCGTAGTTGACCAGGGCCACCTCGGCGACCTCGAACTCGCCCTCGGCGAAGGCAGCCGGGACGAAGACCTCGCCGAGCAGCTTGACGTGCTCGCCCAGCGGCGCGCTCACCCCCGCCGACAGCCGCACCAGAGCGCCCTCGCCGACCTCGACCTCGTCCTCAAAGCCGCCGAAGACGCCCTGGGCGCTGAGCTGGCCGTGGAGCACGAAGGCCCCGTCGGCCAGATGATGGTCGACCTGCACCGATGGGCCGAAGGTCCCCGCGCTGACGCCGTCCTGCCTCAGGATCAGGCCCTCGGCCTGCGCCGAGACAACCGTCGTCGCCGAGCGCATCAACACATACTTGGCGTTGAAGATCCCCAGAAAGGGCGTGTCCTCGACGATCGGCGGGAAGGTCGTAAAGCTCACCTGGAAGTCGTCCGTGAACGCGTAGGTCCCGCCGATGAAGAAGAGCTCGTAGGCGTTGACCGAGAACTCACCCTCCCTCAGCGTGTCGGCGCGAGAGGTCAGCAAGCCCCGGTCGTTGGAGGCGTCCTGGGCGCGAGCCCGCTCGACAGGCGTTTGCTGGGCCAGCGCGCTCGACGCCCCCGCCATCACCACGAGACCAGACACGAGCAACTGAAGATATCTTGACCTGTTCACCCTCGACCTCCTGTTCCATCCCGCTCGCCACGGCCTCCGGCTCACCGGGCGCGCCCCTACGAAGACCCCCGAAGACCCCTCGACGCCCAAAGAGATCCTCCCGCGGAGCTCTCTCCCGCTGGACACCACAACGTTGATCAAGGAGCGACGGGAGAACCTTAAAGAAGGCGCAGAAGGGCGTCAAGGAGCCATGGGCGGGGCCGAGGTGACCGCTCAACCCCCTGACCCTTCGCGGTGATCCCGCCAGGATCTCTGCACCCCGGACCAGCGCTTCGTCGAGGCCCCTGGATGATCGCGGGCCGAGGCGAGGTTTTGTGTTCGGCGCTTGATGTGGTAGGTGTTCTTGAAGGTCCCGGCGGCCAGGAGGAGTATGAGGGTCTTGAGTGGTTCGTTCTCCAAGTTGTTGATTATGATGGTGTTTTTTCTTTCGATGGGGTCGATCGCGCAGGCGGGGCCGTGGGAGCACGTCAAGACCGAGCGCGGCGTCAAGGTCTACCAGCAGCAGTCCGAGGGCCGCGATCTGCCCATCTTCAAGGGCGAGTCGGTGATCGAGGCGAACATCTACGCGCTGCTGGCCGTCATCAGCGACTTTGATCGGCACAAGGAGTGGATGCACGGCTGCCACACCGCCCGGCTCCTCAAGCGGGTGGATGAGCTGCACCTGCTGTCCTACAACCGGACCGACGCGCCCTGGCCGGTGGACGACCGCGACGTGGTGCTGGAGTCCAGGGTGTCGATCCAGGCCGAGAAGCACACGGTCCAGATCAACTTCCAGGCCACCCGCTCGCCCCTCCAGCCCGAGGTCGAGGGGGTCGTGCGGATGACCCGCCTCAAGGGCTACTACAGGCTCAAGGCGCTGTCGTCGACGCGCACCCACGTCATGTACCAGGTCGACGCCGACCCCGCCGGCGCGATCCCGACCTGGGTGGCCGAGATGATCGTCTCGGACATGCCCGTCAACACGCTCAACAACCTGCGCGAGCAGGTCGGCAAGGCCAAAGGGCAGTACGGCGCCTTCCTCAAGCGCTGGGACCCGACCCAGAACCCCGAGGCCCCCAACGTCGTCCCCGATTGAGGCGCCCTGCGCTGCGGCCCTCGCCCTTTCCCCCGGACAGCTTCTCAGTCGAGGTCGAAGGTGACGCCCTGCGCCAGCGGCAGCTCCGCGCCGCGGTTGAGCGTGCAGGTCTGCCGCCTCATGTAATGCTTCCAGGCGTCCGAGCCCGCCTCTCGCCCCCCGCCCGTGTCCTTCTCGCCGCCAAAGGCGCCCCCGATCTCGGCCCCCGAGGTGCCCGCGTTGACGTTGGCGATCCCGCAGTCGCTGCCGTCGTGGGCCAGGAAGCGCTCTGCGGCGCGAAAGGAGTCCGTGAAGATGGCCGAGCTGAGCCCCTGCTCGACCTCGTTCTGCCACGCGATCGCCTCGTCCAGCTCCCGATAGGCGCTGACGTAGAGGATCGGCGCGAAGGTCTCCTCATGGACGATGGGGGCGTCGTGGCGGATCTCGATCAGGGTGGGCTCGACGAAGAACCCCGGCCCCTCGATCCGCGACCCGCCGACGAGCACCCGCCCGCCCTGCGCCCTGGCCGCCGCGATGGCCGCCTCGTAGCCCGCCACGGCCTCGCCGTCGATGAGCGGCCCGACCAGCGTGCCGGGCGAGGCGGGATCGCCGATGGGCAGGCTCTCGTAGGCCGCCGACAGCCGACGGACGAAGTCGTCGTGGATGTCCTCGTGGACAAAGAGCCGCCGCGTGCTCGTGCAGCGCTGCCCCGAGGTGCCGACGGCCCCGAAGGCCACCGCCCGCAAGGCCAGCGCCTGATCCGCGTCGCGGTGGACGATGACGGCGTTGTTCCCCCCCAGCTCCAGCAGGCAGCGACCGAGGCGCCCCGCCACGACCTGGTTGACCCTGCGCCCCATCCGACACGAGCCCGTCGCCGAGATCAGCGGCAGGCGACGGTCCGCGACCAGCGCCTCGCCGACAGCCGCGTCCTGGCCGATGACCAGCCCAAGAACATCGCCAAAGCCGCGCCGCGCAAGCACCTCGGCGCAGATCCGGTGCGTGGCCAGCGCCACCAGCGGCGCCTTGAGCGAGGGCTTCCAGATCACCGCGTCGCCGCACACCAGCGCCAGCATCGCGTTCCAGGCCCACACCGCGCACGGGAAGTTGAAGGCCGTAATCACCCCGACGACCCCCAGCGGGTGCCATTGCTCATAGAGCCGGTGCGCCGGCCGCTCCGAGTGCGTCGTCAACCCATAGAGCTGCCGAGACAGCCCGCAGGCGAAGTCCGCCATGTCGACCGCCTCCTGCACCTCCCCGGCCCCCTCGCTGGTCACCTTGCCCACCTCCAGCGTGATCAGCCTCCCCAGCGCCTCCTTGTGCTCCCTGAGCGCCTGCCCGATCTCCCGCACGATCTCGCCGCGCTGCGGCGCCGGCACCATCCGCCACCGCCGCCACGCCGCCTGCGCCCTCACCACCACCTCGTCAAGCTGCTCCCCCGTCGCCAGCCGCACCCGCGCGATCTCGCGGCCCGTCGTCGGGTCGACGCTCGCGATCTCCACGCCCTCCCCCGCCAGCGCCTCCTGGCCGCACGCCGCGCCCGCGTTGATCGCCTCGATCCCAAGCTTCCTGAGCACGCTCTCCATCATGACCTCCTACGCCCCGGCGCCGACGCCGGGCGACAAGCGCCTATACCACATCATCCCCGCGGTGGATCTTTTCGAATCCCCGTGCGTTCCTCCCCGCTGATCAACGCGCCCGTCGCGTGTCTTTCTAGAGATCAACTGGTTTGTGTTTGTCAATATCTCTCGATAAACTCGATGGGGTCGGATCATGAACAAGGTGGAGGTGGTCGTGGTCGTCAAGAAGAGCCTGTTGGCGCTGATGGCGGGGGTGGTGATGGTCGGCGCGGCCTGCGACGCGGGCTGGGAGGTCAAGCCCATCGTCGCGCCCGTCGGGGGCGAGGTCGAGCCCTCGGGCGAGCCGCGCGCCGGTGCGCCCGGTGAGGGCGCGGATCTGAAGGAGGCGCCGGGGTCGCCGCGACCCGAGGAGGGGCAGGGAGAGGAGCGCGCTCCGCAGGACCCCGCGGCGCACTTCCTGGGCGACTGGCGGCTGGATCGCCTCGAAGGGGTCGATGAGGCGATGCATGCGAGCTGGAAGCAGGCGAAGGTGGACTTTGAGCTGCGCTTTGGCCCCGAGACTCTGGTGCTGATCATCCGCCAGGGCCAGCAGACCGGCGGGCTGCCCGCCGACACGAAGATCCCCTACCGCGTCGAGGTGGGGGAGCAGGGCGACCTGGTGGCGAAGATAGTCCCTCCGGGGGTGTCGGAGTCCGTCTCCTTCGTCCTCAAAGGTCAGGAGCTTCACATGACCATCCCTCAGCAGCCCATGAGGCTGGTCTTCGCGCGGATCGGCCAGATCAAGGCGCCTTGAGCGCGCTCAGCGCGTCCAGGGCCGGCGCTGGATGGACGCCCCCTTGAGGTTGGAGGAGGTGTCGCAGGGGAGGGTGTTGTTGAGGGGGTAGTAGACCGGCAAGGTCAGCGTGCGCAGGCGAGCGAGCGCGGGGGCCTCGGCCAGCGCGGCCTCCCGATGGTGGTCGAAGGGCTGGTTGGTGATCTCCAGCCTGGTCAGCTTCGGCAGCGCCATGTGTTTGCCGAGGGCGACCAGAGCGGGCTGGGTCAGCGCGCAGCGGTCAAAGGCGAGCTGGGTGAGGTTCGAGGCGTCGTGGGCGCTCACGATGCCTCGCATCAGGACAGGGTTCACGCCAGGGCCGGTGAAGCGCGCCGCGCGCGCCAGCGCCAGGCGAGGCTCGCGGCCGCCCGAGCAGACCCGCTCAAACCAGCGCCGCGGGGCCTCTCGAAGCGCGTCGGGCCAGCCTCTCAGGTGGTGTTCTGCGTAGTCGAGGCCCAGATCCAGGGCCTCGTCCTCGGGCCAGAACTCAAGGCAGGTGCAGACCTGGCTCCAGACCTGGGGGGCGGGGGGCTGGTGGAGCAGGTCGCGCAGGCGCGTCAGGCGCACGCTGGGATCGTCGAGGAGGCCGACGGCGGTCGCGGCGCTGACCTCATCCCAGACCTGGACGGGGCCTCTTATGTGCTTGATCAGCAAGGGGTTGTTGCCGATGATGAGGGCGTCGACCCTGTCGCGCTGGATGAGCCGGAGGATGGCGCGGGACGATCGCGGGACCCGCGCGCCGCAGCCGCGCAGGCGCGTGCGGAGCTGTCGGCGCGGGATCAAGGTGAACTGGCCGTCGAGGACGACGCGCTTGTCGAGGAGGTCGAGATCCATCGAATCTCCCTGGCCGGTGCCGCTGGTCATCGGGGGCGCTCAGGTGATAGAGATTGGGGTTGCAGGGCGGTAGCGCAAGGGTTGTCGCGCCAGACTCCAACTCTGGAGGATGCCGGTTCGAATCCGGCCCGCCTTGCATCCCGAGGCTCATCCGGGGTGGGCTCCCGATGTCATCGGGTTCGCCCGGCCAGCTCCGCCCTCTGGGGGGTGGCGCTGGATGTGTGGGGGTTGTAGCGCAGGGGATGACGCGCCGATTTGCCAGGTCGGAGGACGCCGGTTCGAATCCGGCCGCCCCCAATGAACCACGGACGGCCATGTCCAACGAGCCGCCAAAGCCCGCTGATGCTCTTCAGTCCGCCGCGTTGGCCTCCGCCAGCGCGGACGAGGGGCGCATCACGGTGGGGTCGCGCCCGACGGCGGCGCAGCTCCAAGGTTGCCTCCAGGTCCTTGACGCCCTCCGCGGCCTCGATCCCCTCGACCCCGACTACCTCGCCGTCGAGCGCGCCGCCGCCCACCTGATCAAGGGCGCGAAGAAGAAGCGCCGCCTCGCTCGACGTCGCGCGGCGGTCCAGCGCGATCGTGCGCTGGTCGAGCAGGCGGTGACCGCGCGCGAAGATCGAGCCGAGCCCGAGGCTTCAGGCGCCGAGGCAGGCCGGACGCTGGGGGGGCTCCACAACCAGCGGCGGTGCTATGTGTGCAAGGCGCCTTATCGATCAATCCACGCCTTCTACCACGGGATGTGCGCAGCTTGCGGGGACTTCAACCTGGCCATGCGGGGGCAGCGGGCGGGGCTGGAGGGCCGGCGCGCGCTGGTGACGGGCGGTCGGATCAAGATCGGCTTCCGGTTGGCGCTCAAGCTGCTGCGTGACGGGGCGCACGTGCAGGTCACGACCCGCTTCCCCAGAGACGCGGCGCGGCGCTTCGCCCAGGTGGCCGACGCGGACGCGTGGCGCGACCGGCTCCAGATCCACGGCCTGGATCTCAAGCACCTGCCGTCCGTGGTGGCCTTCGCCGAGGCGAGGCTGGCCGAGGCGCCGCTGGACATCCTGATCAACAACGCCGCGCAGACCGTGCGCCGCCCTGCGTCCTGGAGCGCGGCGCTGTATCGGGCCGAGGCCGACGCGCTTGGGCCATCGGAGGCGGCGCTGCTGGCGCCCTGGCCCGCGGCGCCGCTGGCGGCGGAGTTCGAGCCCTCGGCGCTCGCCGGGGTCCTGCGGGGGGCGATCCCGTCGGGGGTGGCCGCCCTGGAGGCCACGCCGGGGGCGATCCTGACGGGCGCCGCGCCGGGGATCTCAGGGGCGTGCTCGGCGGCGCCGGGCGAGGCGGGCGGGCGGTCGTCGGGTGAGCTGGGCGGGCGGTCGCGGGGTGAGCTGCCGGGGGGGGCGGATCTTTGCGCGGAGCTGGACGAGGAGGGGGTCCCGGTGGATCGGAGGGCGGTCAACAGCTGGGTGTTGCAGCTCTCGGAGGTCAGCCCCGTGGAGATGGTCGAGGCGCAGATCGTCGGTTCGATGGCGCCCTTCGTGTTGTGCAGCGTGTTGCGGGCGTCGATGGCGCGCTCGCCCTTCGAGGCCCGCGTGATGGTGAACGTCTCGGCGGTCGAGGGGCAGTTCGGCTGCGCGAACAAGACCTCGGATCACCCGCACACGAACATGGCCAAGGCGGCGTTGAACATGTTGACCCGCACCAGCGCGGCGTCGCTGTCCAGGGAGGGGATCTACATGTGCAGCGTGGACACGGGCTGGATCACGGACGAGAAGCCGATGGCCGGGCGAGCCAGAGCGCGGCAGCGCGGCTTCATCCCGCCGCTGGACGTGATCGACGGCGCGGCGCGGGTCTACGATCCGGTCGTGAGGGCGGCGCGCGGCGAGCCGGCCTGGGGGGTCTTCCTCAAGGACTATCGCCCCGCGCCCTGGTAGCAGGAGGAGGTGGCCGTGGCTGACGCGCCCGATCCGAGGTGTCCGCTGGTTCACGTCGAGGCCATGGAGGCTTGCGACATCCTGGAGCTCTCCGAGCTGCTCAATTGGCTCTCGGTGGGACCGCTGGTCTGGCCAGAGACGCTGTCGGAGACGCCATCGGAGACGCCGTCGGCAGGATCGACGCCGTCGGCGACGGCGTCGGCCAGATCGACGCCTTCGGCGGGAGCGACGCCTTCGGAGACGCCGTCGGAGACACCGTCGGCAGGATCGACGCCTTCGGCGGGATCGACGCCGAGCCGCCGTCGGCCTGGATCGACAACGCCGTCGGCACGATCAACGCCGTCGTCAGTGGCAAAAAAATCAGAGATATCAACGAAATCGGTGACATTTGGGCGAGGGACGGCGCTGTCGGACGGGCGGCTGGACCTGTGCAAGCAGTCCATAGGGCCGCTTGGGGTCAAGGCATTGCTTGGGGCGCTGGAGGGGAGGGGGGAGATCCAGGATCTGTTGCTGGGGACGGACGGGATAGGGGATGAGGGTGCGGCGGCGCTGGCGGAGTTCGTCGACAGGCAGGACAGCCTCCGGACGATCTACCTTGGCTGCAACGGGATCGGCCCTGAGGGCGTCGAGGCGTTGGTCGGGGCGGTGGGGCGCTCGTCGCGGGCCAGGGGGCTCTGGCTCAAGCGCAACCCGCTGGGCGTGGAGGGCGCACGGCATGTCGCCGGGATGCTGGCGGGCGGGCGTCACCGCCTGGAGGCGCTGGATCTGGTCAACACGGGGCTTGGGGATGAGGGCGTATGCGAGGTGGTCGAGGCGCTCGGGGCCGACGACGCGATCAAGCACCTGTTCCTGGGCGGCAATGGGGCGGGGGTCCAGAGCGCTCGGGCGCTGGCCTCGCTGTTGCGGCGCACGCGGCGCCTTGAGACGCTCACGTTGAGCGTCAACGGGCTGGGCGACGAGGGCGCCGCGATCCTCGGCGAGGCGGCGGGTGGGTGTGGGACGCTGCGGGTGCTGTCGCTGGCGAGCAATGGGGTGGGGCCGCAGGGGGCTGCGCGCTTCGTGGCGGCGATGGGGGATCGGGGGTCGCTGGGGTCGCTGGATCTGGGCTGCGCGCCGTCGACCCGGGCGCTGGGGGGACAGCCCAATCGGATCGGGGACGTCGGCGCGGAGGCGATCGCGGGGTGGTTGCGCCGCGACAGGTCGCTCAGGGCGCTGGATGTGCACCAGAACGGCGTGACCTCGCGGGGGGCCTGGGCGATCAAGGAGGCGCTGGCGGAGGACAACCGGACCTTGGAGCGGGTCGTCCTCGGCAAGGGCGTGGCGCGAAAAATCCGAAGAACATTGCAGGGTTATCTCGCGCGCAACCGGCGAGAGGGGCAGGGGGAGGCGGCTGCGCCGGAGTTCTGGTCGCGCATCCAGAGCGTCACCAGGGCGCTGCCCCCTCGCGACGGGGGTGACAGGCGATGAGCTCAAGGCTGTACGAGCAGCTGCTGTTTCATGCGAACCGCGACTGCCGCCGCGTCCTGCAGCGAGGCGGCGGGGGCGACGTCGAGGCGCTGACGAGGGCGCTGAGCGGCGCCAGCGGCGAGGGCCGCGCGGGGATGAGCGCGGTGGCGGTGCGGCTCCTGGAGGTGACGGGGGAGGGCTTCCCGGCGCGCCTGGACGGGGTGTTGGGGCTCTTCTTTGCGCGGGACACGTCGGAGGTGCTGCTGGAGTGCGCGGCGGAGATCGCGGCGCTGCTGTCGAGGTTGCCCGATCGGCGCGGCGGGGCGCTCAGGGGCGGGCTGGTGGAGGGTTGGGGGAGGGTGGCGAGCTGGAGGTCGCGGAGGGTCGTGAAGCAGGCCGCCGCGGCGCTGGGCGAGCTGAAGCCGGGGGCGTTGGGTGTGGCGCTGCGCGTGGCGGAGGGCGCGCAGGATGGCAGCGCGGGGTGGCGCCGGGAGGGGGTGATCCTGGTGCTCGACGCGCTCATCGGGCGGGAGGCGTGGCCGCCACGGCTGGATCCCTTCTTGAGGGAGGAGCTGTCGAGGGACCCGGAGTCCGAGGTGCTCCATCGGGTGCTCCTGGCGCTGGACGAGGGGCGGCGCGAGGCGCTCCTGCTGGGGCACCGGCGGGTCCCCTGGGCGGCGCTGCGGGTGTGCCTGAGCGAGCCGGTCATGCGCATGGCGATTGAATCGGCGAAAGTTGATAACCTGCAAGACATGGGTCAAGAGATCATCTCGGGCACGCTGGCGGCCTTCGGGGCGCCGATCCTGCCGCACTTGAACGCGGCGCTGGCGGGCGATCCCGGGCTGGGCAAGGAGGCGATGCTGGGGGCGCTCCTGTCGTTGGCGGACGAGACGTCGGTGGGGGTGCTGGTGGGGTTGCTGGGCGATCGTCAGGCGTCGGTGTCCTTGAGGGCGGTGGAGGCGCTGGCGGTGGTGGGGCCGGAGGGTGGCCTTGAGGGGGTCAAGGGGGCGCTGTCGGAGCGGCGGGTGTCGACGCGAATGGGCGCGGCGGCGGTGCTGGCGCGCTGGCAGCCGGACCCGAGGGCGGCGTCGGTCGCCCGGGAGGCGCTGGAGGTCGAGCCCTCGCCTGAGGTCCGGCATCGGCTGGAGTCGCAGCTGGAGATCGCCGCCGGAAGCCTCAGGAGGGAATACGACCTGCTGCTGTCCGCTCCGCCCCGTCTGGTCGAGTCGCCCAGGACGCTGGACCACCTGTGCAGGCGCGGTGATTTTGGAGTCTATTTGAGGACGGACCCGATGGGCGGGCTGGTGTTCGTGATCGGCTGGCTCAACTCTCGGAGTTGGAACGAGGAGCGACGCAGAGAGCTGTGGCGCGAAGCGCTGGAGGCCAACCTTGAGGCGCCGGTGGCGGCCTGGGCGGCGCTCAAGGGGGTGGAGCGATTCGCGGATCTGACGCGGGAGCAGTACATGGCGCGCTTCTGTCCGATCTTCGGCACGCGGCTCAGGAGGGCGATCCTGGAGGCGCTGGAGGGGCGAGCGGAGGCCTGGCGAGGGGCGGCTTACGGGTGGGCGCTTGAGTCGCCGGGGGTGGCGACGGCGCAGATGCACCGTGTGGCGATCGAGGACAGCTCCGAGGCCATCCGGGAGCAGGGGGTGAGGGGCTTCGTGGCGATGGGCGGCGCGTCGCGCGAGGCGCTGATCGAGCTGCTGGGCAGCGCCAGGGCGGACACGCGCCGCGCGGCGGCCGAGGGCTTGTCGCAGGTCGGCGACGCGAGCGCGCTGGGGGCGCTGAGGGCGGCGCTGGAGGCGGAGCGCTCCGAGCGGGTCCGGGAGGCGCTGGAGCGAGCCAGGGCGGCGTGTGATCCGCGGGTGGAGGTGGAGGTCGCGGTGGGCTCGGGGGCCTATGTGTTCGAGGAGGCGCTGTCGTTGAGCGCGGGCTTGTCGGAGCTGCGGGGGCTGGTCCACGACGCGCCCGGTGAGGCGGGGTGGGTGCGGCTGTGCAACCTGCTGGAGCGCTTCGAGGCGGTCGGCGCGCTCTCGCTGGCGCTGGACTACGCCAGGGAGCCGGTGCTGGGGCGGTGGCCGGCGGCGATCCGGGTGGCGCCGGTCGGCTGGGGGGGGGAGCTGAAGGGGCTTGCGGGGGATGGCGCGCATGATAAATGGTTACCGTGGCTGCCGATCCACGCGCTGACCGCGCCGGCCGGCGTCGCGCGCTTCAAGTCGATGTTGAGGGAGGCGGAGAAGGGGTCGCGCGATCGCAAGCTCAAGTTGGAGCTGCTGCCGGTATTTTTGGAGGTGATCGAGCGCGCGTGGGCCTTCTGCGAGGCGCATGGTCTGCCGATGGAGGGGCTGGAGGTGCGCTTTGACGGCGGCGGGGGCTATGGCCCGTCGGCCAAGACGACGGTGGTGGAGCTGCTCTGGGGCTTTGGCGTCACGGTGTCGCGGGGGAGGACCAGGGAGGTGAGGGCGTCGGCGGGGCTTCGGCTGCTCCGGGTCAAGGTGCCCAAGGGGCACGGGTTGCGGGCGCGCCACGCCACGGGCGGGCGCGGGATGCTGGATCTGTCGTCGATCCTTGATCTTGAGGGGCTCTGACGCGAGTGTTGGTCTGCGGCTTGCAGAAGCCGAGGGAGGTTCACCCTCGGACGGCGCGTCGTCGGCCTGTCGCGGGGTGGTGATCGCGGCGCCGAGGGGCAGGGGTCGAGGGCGTGGCGAGGGCGAGGGCGCGGGTGTTGTGGACGATTTGCGGCGTGGGGCTCAGATTTTCGTGGTGGGCTTGAGGAGGGAGCGGATGAACAAGTCGATGGCGCTCTGGCTGATCGGGTTGACGGGGGCGGCGCTGGTATCTGGTTGCGGGGAGATCGTCTACAACGACATCTACCGGGATCGGCCCGTGGAGTTCGAAGAAGACGAGGACGAGCCTGTTACGGACGAGCTTGGGATGACGCTGGGGGTGTATGAGGAGCAGCTCTTCAGGCCGCTGGTCGAGCGCGACGAGGTGGCGGTCATTCATGGCTTCCAGGGCGGCACCTGGGTGCACCTGTCGATCCGGGTGACGGGCCTTGCGCCGGACGGGATGATCAGGGCTTCGCTGGGCGAGGTGGGGGCGATCCGCTATGGCATCAGGTTGACGCGCAGCCCCGAGGGATTTCTGGAGGCCTATGACATCCCGATCCCGGTGCCCTTGAGCGAGGAGGATCTGGCGGAGCTCTACGGGGATGAGCTGGAACTCAAGGCGCAGTTCTCGGCGGGCGGGGAGTCCATCGAGGTGATCCTGCCGGTCGTGGTGGTGGAGGGGTGATGCGCCGTCCTATCGCGGGGTCGTGGTCTCTACTTGTTGCCGTGCTGGCGCTGTCAGGGTGTGGGACGGAGGTCGTCGACAGGGTGATCTTCGTGGATCGCTCGGGGTGCCTGGCCTGCCACCGCCCGATCCAGCCGGACGGGTCGGAGGCGGGGATCGAGCGGGCGCACCCGCTCGTCGATGGGCAGGAACTCAGCTGTCAGGACTGCCACGGCGGAGATCCCGACGCCCGCAAGCAGTCCGAGGCGCACGTCAAGCCGGCGCCCGGGGCGCCGGCCTTCATCAAGAACCTGTCGACGGGCGAGCTCGACGAGGTGTCGGCCGACTACCTGCGCTTCATCAACCCGGGAGATTACCGAGTCACGGCGATGACTTGCGGTGCGGGGTCGCCCGCCTCCAAGGGGTCGGGCTGCCACCAGGAGCTCGTGGAGGTGGTCAAGACGAGCCAGATGGCGACCTTCTCGGGGGAGCTGGGGGTGGCGCGCTACAGGGCGGGGGAGCAGCGGAGCGGGGCGGGGATCAAGGCGATCAAGGACGTGCGCGACCCGGACTTCCGGGCCGGGGCCGAGCCTGGGACGGTCGGGGCGCTTGAGGCGATGGAGGCGCCGACGATCATGCCGGGCTCGACGGAGATCGGCCCCTACCAGGACCTCTACCTGACCAAGGCCTGCATGCGCTGCCACACCTGGTCCTTCGGCGACAACAAGTTCCCCGGCGACTTCCGCTCCAGCGGCTGCTCGGCCTGCCACATGGTCTACAGCGACGATGGGCTGTCGCGCTCTGCGGACCCGACGATCGACAAGGATCGCACCCCGCACCCCGTCCAGCACGTGCTCACCCGCGCGATCCCGGTCGAGCAATGCGGCCATTGCCACTACCGGGGCGGGCGCATCGGCCCCTCCTATCAGGGCTACCGCGAGAGCGGCGGGGTGGGCTTCAACCCCCCCAGCCCCGAGGTGCTCGGGGTGTCGCTTCACGGCCACGACGCCAGCTTCTACCTCACCGACGAGGACTCGACCAACGACTTCGACGAGACCCCCCCGGACGTCCACTTCGAGGCCGGGCTGGCCTGCATCGACTGCCACACCCCCCGCGATGTCCACGGCGACGGGCGCCTCTACGTCGACGGGGAGAACGCCGTCGAGATCGAGTGCGAGGACTGCCACGGCGGCGCCGAGGCCGAGGCGACCTTCACGACCCGGCGCGGGACCGTCCTGTCACACCTGGAGCGTGACACCGAGGGCAATGTCTGGCTGCGCGGCAAGCTCTCCGGCAAGCGCCACCCGGTCAGCCAGATCAAGCGCCTGATCGACAACGCCGCCCCCGGCTCCTTCCTGCACGCCTCCATGGGGCGCGACGGCCAGGGCTTCTCCCACCTCGACAAGCTCGAGTGCTACACCTGCCACAGCGCCTGGGTCCCGACCTGCTTCGGCTGCCACGTCACCGTCGACATGAGCAAGACCCAGCGCAGCCTCATCGACGGCGCCGAAACCCCCGGCAATGTCACCGGAGGTCGCCGCTGGGCCGAGACGGACATCCTGCTCCTGATGCTCAACACCGAAGGCCGCGTCTCCCCCTCGATGCCCGCCGAGCGGATGTTCTTCAACGCCATCGGGGCCGACGGCTCCACCATCATCGACAAGGCCGTCCGCGTCGGCCCCGACGGCAGCCCCGGCAATGGCCAGCGCGCCTTCCCGCCCCACACCGTCCGGCGCACCTCTCCCTTCATGGCCTGTCAGGTCTGCCACCCGATCGCCGGCACGGGCCAGAACATGGAGGCGCTGATGCAGACCCTCGGCTTTGGCTCCACGCAGTTCATCGAGGAGGACGGCCAGGGCACCCCCTGGGCCCAGGATCGGATCATGAACGAGGCCTACGGCACCGAGGTGCTCGTCGGCCACGACGACCCCAACAAGTCCGGCCCCCTGCCCGCCGAGATGATCGAGCGGATGCTCCAGGTCGAGGTCCCCGCGCCTTGATCTCGACCGCCTCGCCAGATCGCCACCACACCGATAAGCTGAACGCTTGACACTCTGAACGTGTCATCAGTAATGTCGTAAGAAGGCACCTGGGAGCGCCGCGACCCTCTTCGAGGAGGGATCGCGGGGGTGAGGCGAGGTCTTCGGGTCGGGGAGGTTGAGATGGAGTCGTCGTCGGGGGGTCTGGTCGGGGTGGTGATGGGCTTGCCTCAGGACGTGGTCGAGGGGATACACAGGGCGCTGTGCTGGGTGCCGGAGGCGGCGCTGCTGGAGATGATCGCCGGGGCGATCCGGGAGCGCCTGGAGATCCTGGAGGCCCAGGGCGAGATCCTCGTCCACCCGAGCTCCGGGTCGGTGATCTACAAGCCAGCGGGCTCTCCCTACCCGGCGCCGGAGGTCGAGGCAGGAGGGGAGCGATGAACCCGCAGCAGGCGCTGGATCTGGAGCTCCTGGAGGCTGATCAGCAGGCGATGGAGGCGCTGCGGGTGCACGGGGAGCTGACCTTCAGGGGGCTCCAGATGGAGGGTGTCCACGCCAAGACCATCGAGGGGCTGATCCAGATGGGGATCTTCGAGGAGTTCGCTTGCGGGCGCTTTCGGCTCAGGCCCATCAGCGCGGAGCTTCAGATGATGGCCGAGGGCGCGCAGGTGGCGATCTACGAGGGCGGCCGGCTTCTGTGCATCGAGCCCGTGGCCTTCGTCGGGGAGGAGATCGTGGCGGTTCGGCGAGGGGGGCGGCTGAGGCGTTTCCTGTTGCGTGGCGGGTGGTTGCTGGAGTTGTCGAGGATGGGCAGCAAGCGGATCAAGCCCGCCGAGGAGGCCGACTTCCAGCTCCTGGAGGCGATGCGCTGCGCGCGCCGCCTGGAGCGCTGCGACTGGGAGTTGATGCCGGTGGAGACGCTGCGGCGGCTCGTGGCGGTGCTCGACGAGGTGGAGGCGGGCGGGGCGGCGCTGGCGGTGGTGCGCGGCGAGGACGTGGCGGCTTGAAGGGGAGGGAAGAGCAGGTGAGGGTGGACATCCCGGCGGGGTTGACGGTGGCGGGCTCGGACACGGGCGCGGGGGCCGGGGTGCAGGCGGATCTGCGGGTGATGGCGGCCTGCGGGGTCCACCCCTTGACGGTGATCACGGCCCTGACGGCGCAGAACCTCGACGGCGTGCGCCGCGTCGAGGGGGTCGCGGTCGATCTGGTCGAGGCGCAACTCAAGGCCGTGCTGGAGGGCTTCGAGGTCCGCGCGGTCAAGACGGGGATGCTCTGGTCGGCCGCGACGGTGTCCCGCGTCGCCGAGATCCTGGCCCGCCGAGGGCTCCGGCCCGTGGTCGATCCGGTGATGATCTCCACCAGCGGCGCTCGCCTGCTCGACGCCGAGGGGGTCGAGGCGCTGCGCGGCGCGCTCCTGCCGATGGCGGCCCTGGTGACCCCCAACATTGATGAGGCCTGCGCGCTGCTCGCCCTCCCGCCGGGCTCGATCGGCCGAGGCGACATGGCCGACGCCGCCGCCGAGCTCGCCCGGCTCGCCCGCTGCCCCGTCCTGCTCAAGGGGGGCCACCTCTCCGGAGAACCCGAAGATCTTCTTTGGGATCAAGGGCTTGTGCGTCGATGGAGGCGCCCTCGGGCGGAGGGCGTCGACACGCACGGGACCGGCTGCGTGCTCTCGGCGGCGATCGCGGCGCGGCTGGCCCACGGCGACGGGCTGGAGGCGGCCTGCGACGCGGGGCTCGCCTTCGTCGACGCGGCGCTCAGGCGGCCCCACCGGCTGGCCTCGGGGGTCTGCGTGCTGGGGATCGAGCGGGCGCTGGACGGTCAGGGGAGGGGCGTTGATGGGCGGGAGGCTCAGGCGGGGCGGTCGATCCATTCGGTGACCTGATCGAGCCACGCCTGTCGGATCTCGGCGAAGCAGGTCACCGAGGGGATGTGGTTGACCTCCAGCAGGTGTTTGTGCCCGTCGTCGCCGACGATGTAATCGACCCCGATCAGATCCAGGCCGAAGTGCGCTCGGAGGCGCAGGGTGTCCTCAAGCAGCTCAGGATCCAGCGCCATGAAGTCCGCGTCGGCGTGGTGGATGGACTTGAGCCAGCCCTCGCCGCCCAGGCGGATCTGCCAATGGCGCTGTCCGATGGCGACGACGCGGACGGCCTGCCCGGTGAAGAAGGGCTCAAACCAGGTCGCCTCCTGGGCCTCGAAGTCGCCCGTGAAGCGCGCCTTGTCCTCGCCGCAATGCCAGTTGCCCCACTTGGCGACCGTCTCGGCCTCGGCCTTGAGGCGCGTGCCCCGGCCCGCGAAGCCGCGCGCTGCGGCGCCGAAGCGGCTGACGCGGCTGGCCCGGATGAGGCCGGGGAGCTTGAGGCGGCAGTCCATCATCGCCATCGCGTCCGGGAAGCAGGGGCCGCCCCAGAGGGCCAGCCCGCACAAAAAGTCGAAGTCGTCCGCGAAGATGCCGTGGAAGACGACCTTGTCGATCTCCACGAAGGCCACCGAGCTCGGCCCCTGGGTCAGGAGCCGACCCTCGACGACCTTGATCCGGGGCAGCGCCGGGTGGACGACGCAGCGCGCCTCGACGCGCTCGACGATGGGGTCCGTCTCAGGGGGGTCGAGCCCCACCAGCAAGATCCGCGCGGTCATGTCTCCCTCTCGGATGGTTCGTCGATCGCGGCGATGGACAGTGTAGCGCGCCGCCCGTGATTTCCAAGGGGCGCCTCCAGGCACCCCGGAGGCCGTCTAGCCAGCCTTATCGCGACTTATAGCCCCATCGCGTGCATGAGGGGCGATCGGGCCGATGGAAGCGCGCCGATCCCGTGTTTGTCGGGGTTGGTGCGATCTGGCACGGGGGCTGCTTTTGAGTGGGGTCGTCGAGGCAAGGCGGAACGAAGCAAGGTGCTCAAGCCGACAACGCCCGACAGCGCCTGGGTGGTTCAATGGTAGAATGCTGGCTTGCCAGGCCGGCGACGCGGGTTCGAATCCCGTCTCAGGCTCTCGGGGGTTGCGGTCGAAGATCGTGAATCCCGAATGATCGCGGGTGTGTAGCTCAACTGGAAGAGCGCCTGATTGTCGATCAGGATGGTGCGGGTTCAAATCCCGTCACTCCCGCCTGTTCTAGAAGGCGATCCCTTCGGGGTTCGCGACTGAGGCCGTTACGAAGGTTGGTGCCTTCACTCTCCTTACCCGAGAAGTAACACTCCGGCATCCGAGCTCGATCTCCTTCGGGGATCTCCATCGCGCTGCCTACAAGCATGTGGTTCGATTCCACACGGCCTCACTGACTTCCGCCCATTCGATCGCGCTTACAAGCGGTAGTAGCTCACTTGGTAGAGCATCGGTTTTGAGAACCGGAGGCAGCGGGTTCAACTCCCGCCTATCCACGCAATCTCAGCGCGCCACCTCGGGCGGAGGTTTCTTTTCCCCATCATTTTTCCTGATTCGGCCCCATCGTCCTCAAGCTCGAGGCCAACCAGTATCGCTCACCATCGGGTTGACAGGGCAGAGGCTCTGGAGACCCCGCCCGCCCGCGCCGCCGTGTCTCAGAAGGGCGCGTAGTGGAGGAAGTGGAGGCGGTCGGCGATCCCGTCGCCGTCGTGGTCCCAGGTGTCGAGCAGGAGGTTGCCGCCCCGATCCCAGGTCTGCGCGTGCGAGAGGTCGTCGTCGCCGTCGCCGTCCTGATCGTGGGCCTCGGTCAAGAGCCTCCCGGCGTCGTCGTAGTTGAAGCGGTGCTCGCGCAGGAGCTGGCCGCGCTCATCGGTCCAGGCGACGCGCAGCGGGTTGCCGGCGGGGTCGTAGTCGGTGCTCTTGAGCGCGTGCATGCCCTGCCAGCCTCGGACGACCACGGCCTCGGCGATCTCCAGGCCCGCGTCGTTGAAGGTCCAGCGGATCTCGGAGACGACGGCGCCCTCGGCCTCGTTGACGCTCTGGGCCCAGATCATCCGGCCGGCCTCGTCGAAGCGGGCGCGCTCGCGCCAGTCGATGCGGCCGTCGAAGGGCTGATCCTGCTCGTAGAGGGTTCGCAGTCCCCTGGTGTCGAAGTGCTCGCGGTTGAGGCGGTCGAAGAGCCCGTCTGCCCCGAAGTCCTCGAAGCTGTCGACGCGGGCGAGCGTGCCCTCGTCGGTGTAGAACCACGTCACCTGGGTGTCCTGGTATTGGGGGTTGTGGGTGCGGAGGGTCAGGGGCTGGCCGTCGGGTCGCCATGTGCGCGCGGTGTCCTCGGCCAGCGCGCCGCTTTCGAAGCGGCGGAGGGTCAGGAGCCTGTCCTGGGCGTCGAAGGTCTGCTCGATGCGCCGTGACCAGCGCGGGTGTTCGGCCGTCTCGACCAGCGTGTTGCCGCGCGCGTCGTAGGTCCACGTCTCAAGCAGGGCCTCGGCGCCCCACCCCAGGGTGCCGATGAGGGAGTCGGGGTCGAGGCCTTCGAGGGTGTTCTCGCGCCGGACGAGGCGGCCCTCGTCGTCGTAGGCGCTCCAGATGTGGTGGTCGAAGGTGCCGTCGAAGTCGAAGTCGGACTGGACGTGGATCTCGCGGCCCTCGGCGTCGTAGGTCCAGCGCCGGGTCGTGGAGACGACGATCACGTAGGCCATGATGGAGCCGACGAAGTTGGGGTCGACGACCTCGACGCGCTCTTCGGTGATCTGGCCGTCTTCATTGAACTTTTTCAAGGTCAGCAGCCCGAGGCATTGCGCCGGCGAGATCAGGGCGACGCGCTCCTGGCGGACGACCCCGGCCTGGTCGAGCCACCGGAGGGTCTGGCTCGACAGCAGGCCTGCGGCGTCCTGCTCCTCCTCGACCGTGGCGACGGCGTGCGTGGTGTCGTTGTCGATGTCCATCGTGGAGAGGGACAGCGACGCGATCACGCCGCAGGGCTCCTGGGTTGGCGTCAGGGTCACGCTCGGGCGCTCAGCCGGCGGGGCGTAGAGCCTGGCGTCGGGCTCCTCGGCGGGATCGTCGATGTCGAGGGCGCCGTCGGCCGGCTCTTGCTCGGCGCAGCCTATCGCCAGCGCGATCGGCAAGAAAAGGAAGGGGGCGAGTCTGATGTTCATGGCCTCTCCTGGGTTCGGCGCCTGCGCGGCGGGGGTTTCCTTCTCCGTGCGGTCAGGCGTCGTGACGAGATCCAGTCTGAGGTGCCGCCGTTGTGTTGTAAATCGATATTGCGTTGACAGCATTGCGTCGATTTTTGATACGGCGAGGTGGGGGCAGGGGGGGGTTGAGAGGCGGTGGGCGGGATATGTCCTCAACGGTATGGGTTGGAGATGATGAAGGGCTGTAGCGTTATTTTTTATTGGATTTTCGTTGATGAAGCTCCCAGTTCAGGATGCGCTTGAAGTCCTCGGGGAGGTGATCGGCCTTGACGGCGGCGGAGAGCTGGCGGGTGCTGACGTCGTTGTGGATGTAGGCGTGGAGGTTCTGGAGGGGGGTTCGGTGCGTGGCCTTGATGAGCGCGTCTATGTCGTCGCTGTCGAGGTGGGTGCGGGAGAGGGCGAACGAGGCGAGCCTGGGCATGCGATCGGAGGACAGGAGGCGGCCGACGAAGCCCGGTGGGAGGGCGGCGGTGATGTGGAGCTCGAGGAGGTCGTCGAGGTGGCTCGCGGTCAGGAGTCGCTCCCAGGCGTCGACGCCAGGAAACTGGTTGTTGAGCTCGAGGTGTTGGAGCGCGCGAAGGTGAGTGGCGTCGGCCAGGGCTTCGAGGCCCTGGGGGTCGGTGGACATGAAGAGGATCTTGAGCGAGGCGAGGTGGGGTGCGGCGAGGAGCTCGGGGAGGCCGGGGTGGTCGATGGGGCTCCAGTAGGTGGTCATGATGTCGAGGTGTTCGAGGCTGTTCATGTCGGTGGCCTGGGCGATGGCGCGCAGGGCGACCTCGGGGACGGCGCTGTTTTGCTGGCGTCGCAGGCTGAGGAAGCGCAGGCCGGACAGGTGCCTTGCGGAGAGGAGGGCGGCGAGGCTGGCGTCCTGGCCGTTGACGTCGGTCCAGGTCAGGTGGGTCAGCTTCTTGATGTGCGTGGCGGCGGCCAGCGCGGCGTGGACGTCCTCGGTGGACTTGATGGTGTGGGCCTGGAGGAAGGTCAGGTTGGCCCAGGCGGGGGAAGCGAAGAAGGCGCTGGCGGCGCCGCGCAGGAGCTCCACCTTGGAGAGCATGAGGTGGGTGAGGGTGCTCTGGAGGGGGGCGTGCGCCATCAGCGCGGCGCCGTCGGCGCTGATCTTGAGCTTGCCCAGGTGGAGGGACTCGGGCTGGCGCATGAGGGGGGATTGGAGCAGGTCGCCCCAGGCCTTCATGGGGATGGGGTTGTCGTTGAGGTTGACGGCCTTGATGTGGGAGAGGTGGGTGCAGCGTATCAGGCCGTTGATCAGCGTGGCGTTGATCTTCTGCCCGGCCAGGTTGGCCACGCGGACCAGCGCGAGCTTGGGGTGATCCTCGCCGCGCAGGACTTCGAAGAGCCAGCGAGGGGGGAGGGTGCGCGGGTTGAGGGTTTGAAGGACGCTCCAGAAGTAGTTGTGAGGGGAGAACACCCATTCGACGGTGGAGGCGTCGCTCAGGTTGCCCTGGAGGTAGTCCAGGACGATGGGCAGGTCTTCGGGGGCGATCTGATCGATCAGATCGCAGATCGTCTCCCAGCCGGTCTGGGTCAGCTCGCCGTAGACGAGGTCGCGGAATTGCTCCAGGGCGTCGCGCGAGGGGATCTCCTCGATCTCGACCACGGGGGAGAGGGCCTCGATCGCGGCGGGCTCCTCGCCGGCGAGGATGGCGATGAGCTGGGCCTCGTTGAAGATGGGGATGTTGTATTGGCGGGCCTTGGTCTCCTTGTTGGAGAGCCACCTGGCGTTGGCCGGGTCGAAGCTGACCGAGACGAGGAAGTGGGTCTTCGTGGTGACCGAGCTGGTCACGGAGGCGCCTCTGGCCTGCAGCTGCGCGGTGGCGTCGCGGCGTGAGATCTTCTCAAGGGCCCCTGTGATGGCCCACTGCTTTGCCTTGAAGTACTCAGTCACGGTGCCTCCTGGGTCGAGGTTGGTGTGTGTTTACGGGGGTTTAGAGAGACCAGATGGCGATGTCGCCGCGGCAGCCGCCGGAGGCCAGCCGCGCGCCGTCGGGGGAGAAGGCCAGGGCGTCGGCGGCGTGTCCGTCGAGCGAGCGTCGGCTGGCGGCGCCGAGGGGGTCGGTGATCAGGAGGATCGTGGGGCTCTGGTGGTGCGCGACGGCGAGCGTGTCGCCGTGGGCGGCCAGAGCGCAGGGTCTGGACGGGGTGGGGATGGAGGCGAGGCGCAGGCCGCCGTCGAGGGCGTGGAGGTCGACGCTTGAGCGCGCGCAGACGGCCAGGTGGAGGCCATCGGGCAGGAGGCAGAGGTGGGAGGGGAAGCCGCCCTGGGTGTCAAAGAGGGTCGGTCCGCTCTGATCGTCGAGGCGCCACGCGGCGACGCGCCCGGAGGTGAGCAGAGCGATGAGCAGGGCGCCGTCGCGCGAGAAGGTCAGGACTCTGGCCTCGTCCTTGTCGGTGAGCTTGCTGGTGGGCAGGCGGATGTGCCAGAGGGGCTGGAGGGTGTCCAGGTCGAAGATGGAGATGTTGTCGGTGGTGTTGCCGACGGCGGCGATGCGGCCGTCGGGGGACAGGGCCATGGGCGCGAAGGGGGACTGGGTGGCCTTGAGGCTGGCGAGGGTGGCGGCGTCGTCGGGGTTGAGGATCAGGAGCTCGCCGTGGCCGTAGTTGCTGGTACGGACGGCGAGCCTGTCGGGGGTCCAGGCGATCTGGTGGAAGTTGCCCCAGGTGCTCACGCGGCGGGCGACGGGTCGGCCGGTGTTCAGGTCCCAGAGGTGGAGGGAGCGGTCGTGTCGGCAGCCTGAGGCGAGGCGCAGGCCGTCGGGGGAGAAGGCGAGGCCGTCGATGGCGCCGAGGTGCCCTTCGTGTCCGGGCAGGCGCAGGCCGGTGTCCGGGTCGTGGCCGGCGAGCCCGTTGGCGGTTTCGAAGAAGGCCTGGTCGTGCCCGCGGCGCCAGAAGGCGCGCTTCTGGGCCGGCTCGATGGCGCGCTCGACCTGCCCGCGTGCGATGTCGATGACGTGGCCCTGGTAATAGGATTGCCCTCGATCGTCGTTCTGGAGGCTGCTGCCGGCGCCGATGGCGCGCAGGCCGTCGGGGTGGATGTCGATGAAGGCGCTCTTGATGCGGGTGGTGTCGGAGAGGGCGTGGGTGTCGAGGTCGAAGGTCAGGGTCGGGTTGTCGAGGGAGCCGCCGCGCTGGAGGGCGGCGATCCGGGTGCCGGGCAGGAACTTGATGTCGTCCAGGCGCGCGCGGTAGCCGAGGTGATCCTTGATGTTGACGGTGGCGGTGCAGGACCAGTCTGCCGCGCTCCAGACGCGCAGGGTGGCGTCCTCGTCGAAGGTCAGGGCGTTGAGGCCGTCGGGGGAGGCGGCGACGGCGCAGGCGGCCTTGTGGTGTCCGCCGAGGGAGGCGATGGGGGCGAGGGTGTCGCCGTCGAAGACCGGCGCCTCGGGGCCGCGGTGGACGGCCGCGATCACCCAGGCGCCCTTGGCGCCGACGGCGACGCCCATGAGCTGCTTGACGGCGCGGGCCTTGCGGGAGCCGTCGGCGAGCCCCCAGCGGATCAGCTGGGCGGGCTTGTGCTCGCCGGTGAAGAGGGCGTCGGCGCCCCAGGCCCCGCAGGTGAGGTGGCCCTTGTGGCCGATGAGCCGGGATTCCAGCTCGCCGCGCTCCAGGTCGAAGAGCCAGAGCGTGCCGTTGTAGCCGCCGATGGCGGCGCGGCGGCCGTCCGGCGAGAGGCCGGACCACTGGACGCCGAGGCCCTCCATGCGGAGCGCGTCGTCGCCGAGGCGCAGGAGCAAGCGGGGGTCGTCGGGGTGGAGCCGGGCCTCGTCCTGGCCGCCGGCGTGGACCCAGCAGAGCCGCGGCCGCTCCCCATCCTGGCGGACGACGATCTTGCCCATCGTGGCCTCGGTCGCCATCCCCTTCGCCGCCCGCAAGCACCGATCGAAGTCCTCGGCGGCGGCGTCGATGTTCAGGACGGTCCCCTGGCGCGAGAGGCCGTCGGGGTCGATGGTGTTCGTCTTCTTGTCGGGGATCGCGGCGGCGGCCTTGGACTTGCTGGCGTTGAGGAAGCGGAGAACCCCGGCGATCTTGGTGGGTGCGGTCATGAAGGTGCCCCCTTGATGGTTGGGGGATGGCGTACCATGAAGCTCGGCAGGCGAGAAGGGAGAAGAGGTCAGGGTTACTGGAGGGGGTCCTTGGAGTTCTTCTTGGGGTTGAGCTTGCGATTGATTCTTGCGAAGCACCCTTCGCACATCCCATGAGTGATCAGGAACGTGTGCGGCGCTTCGAAGAGGTTCAGGGTGGCGATGGCCTCTTCAAGTTCTTGCCACTGGCGGGGGTTGGTCCGGATCTTCTTGCACCACCCGCACATGGTGACGAAGGCGCTTGCGAGCAGCGGATCGCCCTCGGGCAGCGAGAGGGGGTCGCGGTGCTCAAGGCGCTCGAGTTGGCCTTCGAAGATCAACAGGCCCTCTCCTTGGTGTCGGATCTTGAGGGTCATGAAGCGCTTGAGCGTGGGGGAGTCGCAGCGAAAGGGCATCTGGATGGGGGCGTCGTGCTGCCTGGCTCGCTCCATGACGAGTTGATAGATGTTGATGGTGGTGGGATCGGTCAAGAAGCGCCAGAGGGGCTGACCGATGAGGTCCGAGCGCTCAACCTGCCATGCGTTCTGGCGGGCGAAGAGGAGCCATGCGTCGTTGACCTCGACGATGCGATCCAGCGCGTCGACGTGGTAGATGGAGGTGGTGTCCATGGATCTCCTTGTGCGGCATCGCGGCGATCCACGCTATGGCGGCAGGCAGGGCGGTCGGTGCAACGTCGCAGATTCTAGCGTATCCTGGCGTAGTTTCAAAAGGATCTTGGGGCGCGGGGCATCAGAAGGGAGGCGGGTATGAGGGCGGTTCTTGTCGGGTTGGTGGTTGCGGCGCTGGCGATCTCGTGCGCGGGCTCGGAGGGCAAGCCGGACGCGCTCGGCGCGGAGGGTGGGGCAGCGCCGGTCGAGGTGAAGAAGCCGGCGGCGCCGGTCAAGGTGGACTGGCGGACGAGGCTGAAGGCGTCGACGTGGACGCGGTTGCCGCTGGCCAAGACCGAGCGGGGGATCTACCCGGTGACCTCAATCGCGGCGTCGGGCAAGGATCTGGCGGTGGCGACCTTCGGCCGAGGGCTCTTCGTCAGCCGGACCGAGGGCAAGGAGTGGCGGCAGTTCGACGCGCCCAAGCGCCCGAAGACGTCCAAGAACGAGGATCCCGGCGCGCCGGACCCGAGCATGAAGACGGATTACCTCAGCGGCGTGGATCTGTTCGGCGACGATCTCTGGGTGCGGTCGGTGGGCCACGGCTTCGGGGTCCAGAAGATGAAGAAGAGGACGTGGCGTTGGTGGAGCAGCAGGCAGCTGGAGAAGGAGTTCCTGTTCCCGACGGCGCTGGCGTCGCTGGGAGGCGGCGGGCTGACGATCGCGACGACGGACGGCCTGTGGCGCACGGGCAACAGCGGGGATCAGTTCATGAAGATCACGCCGGCGCAGGGCTTGCCCTCGGAGTACGTCCTGGCCTACGCGCAGGTCGGCGGCGACGGGGCGGAGCAGCTTCGGGGTGAGTGGATCGGGGTGCTGGGCGGGCTGCACCACGTGGCGCTCTCGGGCGCGCGGCGGCAATGGACGGTCAAGGACGGGCTGCCGTCGAACCGGATCCGGGGGATCCACGTGGCGGGCTCGCGGCTGCTGGTGAGGACGGACGCGGGGCTGGGGATCAGCGCCGACGGCGGCGCGTCGTGGAAGGCGGTGGGTGAGCTTCAGGGGCTGGCCTCGGGCCACATCTACGGTGTGGCGGTGGCGGGCGACGTGGCCTTCGTCGGCACGGGCCGGGGGCTGGCGGCGGTGTCGCTGCCCGACGGCGAGGTCAAGGCGGTCTATCTGGAGGGCGCCGATCCGAGGCGCAACCAGGTCACCGCCGTGCAGATCGACGGTCTGGGGCGGCTGCTGGCGGGTACCGGCGAGGGGCTCTATGTGGTGGAGGTGGGTGAGGCGGCGGCGCAGGCGCCGGACTTCGGCGCGGTGTGCCAGCCGGGCAGCGCGCTGAAGGAGCGGCAGCACCCGGTGTGGCCGAGGCCGATCTCGGAGGCGGCCAACCCCTTGATCGATCAGACTTATCAGTTCGGCCAGACGTGGGGCGGGCAGTTCGGCGTGCACAAGGGGGTGGAGTTCAACAACGCCGAAGGGACCGAGGTGTTGGCGGTGGCACGCGGGGAGGTGACCTTCGCGGCGGTGCGGGGTCGGGACATGAAGGTGGTGACGGTGCGCCACGACGAGCCGCTGGCGGGCAAGGTGATCTACAGCCTCTACATCCACCTGTCGGAGATCCGCGCCAAGGTCGGGGACAAGGTCGAGGCCGGGGCGGTGCTGGGGCTGGTGGGGCACACGGGGGCCGCGACCAACGATCACCTGCACCTGGAGGTGCGCTTCAGCGAGGGGCCGGGCGACGGGATGGAGGGGGCCACGGCGATCAACCCGACGCCCTTCATCGCGCCGCTGCCGGGGCGCGGCGCGGTCGCCGGGACGGTGCGCCAGAAGGGCAAGCGGCTCGACGGCGCCCGGGTCTACGGCCCGATCGTGCCCGAGCCGCAGGACACGCCCTTTGGCTTCTACGAGGTCTACGGCAAGGGGTCGGCGGCCGATCCGGTGCTCGGCGAGGACTTCTACATCGCGGACGTCCCCGAGGGGGTCTACCCGGTCGAGGTGTTCTACCGCACCGAGCGCCGCGAGGCCTGCGTCAAGGTCGAGGCCGGGAAGATCGCCTGGATCGACGTGGCCTTCTGACGAGCTGCGCGAGCCGCTCGCCTTGAGCCGCCCGGCGACCGCCTGCGAGGCCACGCCGATGGCGCGCAGAGATCGCCGCGAGGCAGGTTGCGGCGATCGCACGCACGAGCGCGCCCCGGGCGCGGTGGAGGGCACCTGGCGCGCGGCGGGATGACAGGCCGGCCCGTCGGGGTTATGCCCTGCCCGCGCGCCTGGGCGATCTCCGGAGGTCGCCCGTGGATCTCCGCGCGGTGGCAGGTCGCGCCGGGCAAGTCGGCTCGGGCCAGGGCAAGGGAAGGGGATGCTCAGACAAGGCGACGCGCTCGGCAGCTACATCATCCTCGGGCCCATCGCCGCAGGCGGCATGGGGGTGGTCTACCTCGCCCGCCACGTCAGCCTCGGCCACGAGGTGGCGATCAAGGTCCTGGTGTCGAACCTGGCCCTGAGCCAGAGCATCCGGTCCCGCTTCACCCAGGAGGCTCGCCTCCAGGCCAGCTTGCAGCACCCGAACATCGTGCGCGTCGTGGATCTGATCGAGGGCGATCTGCCCGCCATTGTTATGGATCTGGTGCGCGGCCCCTCGCTGGCCGAGGTGCTGGAGGTGTCCGGCCCGTGGTCCGCCGAGCGCGCGCTGGCGGTGATGGGCCCCGTGATCTCGGCCGTGGCGATGGCGCACGAGGCCGGGGTCATCCACCGCGACCTCAAGCCAGGCAACATCCTGCTCGACCGCGTCGGCGACGAGGAGGTGCCCAAGGTGTCGGACTTCGGCATCGCCAAGATCCTCCAGTCGGATCTGTCGATCACCCACACCGGCACGCGGATGGGGACCGTGCCCTACATGTCGCCCGAGCAGTTCCGGGGACACAAGGAGCTCGACGCGCGCGCCGACGTCTACGCCCTCGGCGTGATCCTCTGGCGCCTGCTGGTCGGCCGCCTCCCCGCCGATCCCGACGACCTGATGGCCGTCATGTCCCTCTACACCGGCCAGACGCCCTTCCCGCCCTTGCCCGAGGGCCTCTGCGACGCGCGCTTCGAATCGGGCCTCGCCGCCGCCCTCTCCCACGCCCCCGACGGCCGCCCCGCCGACGCCGCGCGGCTCCTGCTGGCGCTGACCGGTCAGGCGCCCGCGCCTTCGCCCCTCAGCTCTCTGACCCGGGAGTCTCTCGCGCGGGGGCTCCCAGCCCCCCAGCCCTCGGGTCCCGGGGCGTCTCCAGGCGCGCTCCACGTCGGCGGACCCGAGATCATCCGCGCCGCTGTGGGGGCCGCGCCCGCAGACGCCGACGCCCGCACCGCGCTCGACGGCCTCGCTGCCACGGCGGCCCCCGAGCCGACGCCCCCCCCCGCCGAGCTCCCCACGACCATCGACGGCCCCGAAGGCCCTCATGGCCGAGGTGTCCGGCGTCCCGACAGGCCCCCCCGTCCCTCGCCGCGCCAGCCCGAGGCCGGCGTCGATCCTGGCGTCGAGGCGCGCGAGCGCGTCACGACGCGCGTGGACGAGGGGCTGACCTCAGCGCCCGCGGCGACCCCGGCGCGCAGGCGCCCGATGACGCTGGCGCTCGGCGGTGTGCTGGCGGCGCTGGCCGCCGCCGCGCTCGTCGGCGTCTGGGAGCCCGACGCCGACGAGCGCGAGGCGGCCGCCATCCGTTACGAGGTCAAGCCCGACGCCAAGACAATGCGCGAGCACCTCCCGCCGCGCTTGTCGCCTTCGGAGCGCTCCCAGCTCTATCCGATGGGCGATCCGCTCAAGTCCGACGACCTCAACGCGCGGGGCGGCCAGCGCCAGAAGGACGGCGATCACAACGGGGCGCTCGGAGACTTCCTGTCGGCCGTCCACGCCGACCCGCAGCGGCCCTGGCCGCGCCTCAACCTGGCCGGCGAGCTGGCGCTGATCGGGCGAGAGCCCGAGGCGATCTCGCACCTGGAGGCGCTCTACCAGATCGACTCGCCGCAGTCGCGCGCGGTGTTGCTGCGCGCAGAGGCCGACAAGGATCTCCAGCCCATCTGGGACAACCCCGCCGTCGGCGCGCTGCTCGACGAGGTCTCCCAGAGCGCGAAGATCTCCCTGGAGGACGAGCTGGACAAGCCCGGCTGCGCGGGCTGGTCGGCGGCCAACGGCGCCGTCCTGTGCACCTTCCACTGCGAGACGCAGCGCCGGCCGACGACCACCTCGCTCATCGTCCAGTACCCCGACCGCCCCACCCGGAGGCTCGACCTGCCCATCCACCTGGAGGACAAGGACCCCGAGGCCTGGGGCCTGGCCCTGCGCCAGATCGGCGCCGATCTCGACGCGCTGTCCATCCCGCCGCGCTGGATCCCGGTCTTCCCGCTCCGGCCCGGCGCCGCCACGCCGATGGCCTTCGGCTACACCGTCACCTGGCAGACCAGCAGCGCGCTCGCCCACCGCTTCGAGATCAAGGGCCCCAGCGGCGCCACGACCAGCGTCGAGGCCGGCGGCGAGGGCTGGATGGGGTGCGAGGGGGTGGATTACGAGCAGCCGGTCGAGGCGGTCGCGTACCTCATCGCGCGCCTCGGGGTGGTGGTCATCGTCGGGCACTACGCAGGGGCGTGCTGCGGCGAGCTCAGCGGCGAGGCGGACTCATGGAGCGGCCTCGGCGTCGCGGTCGTCCGCTGAAGCGAAGGCCGGGCGCCCTCCAGAACAGCGCCCATCGGCCAGCGGCGGGCCGGGCCAGCTCGGCCCGAGGTCGTCCAGCCTGCTTCGGCCAAGGGCTCAAAGATCGGCAGGAAGATCAACGGGTTGGCAGCGGGGCGGCGCTTCAACCCCGCGTCGCGACGGTGGTCCGCTCCGGACATCTCCTCAGTCGAGGATGGGGCAGCCGGTGACGGTGTCACGGTCGGGTCCGCAGGCGAGCGGGAGGCAGGTCTGTCCCTGCGGCCCCTCGCAGCAGACAAGCCCGGCGGCGCAGCTGTCGCGGCCGTTCGTTGAGAGGCCGCAAGCTTCGCCCTCGTGTCCGGACAGGCAGGCGTCGTCCTGAACGCAGCCGACGCCGTTGACGAAGTTGGCGCGCCGCCCGCAGTCGCAGGCGATCCCGTCGCAGTCGTCATCGCTGGGCCGGCCGCAGTCGAACTCGCCGCAATTCGGCGCCATGACGCCGCCCGTGATCTCGCACAGGTCCGGGCGCTCGGGGCAGTCCGCGACGCAACCCTGGCGCTCGTCAAAGCGTCGGGCGGGGCCGCAATCGCAGCCGCCGCCCTCGCAGATCATGCCCGTTTCGAAGCCGCAGAAGGTGTCGCAGAAGGCCACCTGACCCCCCGTCGCGAGGCAGAGGTCGTCGCGATCGCACGAGGGGTCGTCCTGACAGCCGAGGCCAGGTTCGAAGGTGCGCCCGGGGCCGCAGTCGCAGCCATCCATGGGGATCAGGCAGTCCTCGGGCGGCGGGTGGCCGCAGACAGAGTGCCCGCACTGGGCGTGGGGGGGCGCAGAGAGCCACTGTCCTCCCGTCGTGCGGCACAGCTCGCCCTCGCAGCCTCGCCGCTCCGCCTGACAATCCTCCAACTCCAGGTGCCCCAGCCCGCACGCCTCGCCCTCACAGGCGCAGGGGATCAGGACACACCCCGCGCCATCCCAGTACCACCTGTCGGCCTCGTCACAGACGAACCCGCCGCACTTCATGAGCCTCGCGTCCATGGGCGCGCATCCCTCCGGCGGGGGCTCAACCTCGACTTCAGGCTCTGCTTCGGGCTCGGGATCTGCTTCGGCTTCGGGCTCGGCCTCGGGCTCGGCCTCGGGCGCGGCTTCGGGCTCGGCGGCGTCAGCCTCATCCAAAGCCGAGCCGCTGTGATAGTTCGTGTCGTCGCACCCCGACGCCCACATCAAGAGGGCCACCGCCAGAAACCGCCGTCGCATGCGCACGCCTCCCCATCTCAAGTCCGCCCGCTGTCCTCAGCAAAGATCAAGCCATCGATCTCCACCCCCGCTGCACAGGGGCGGCCGGGGCGAGGCCCCCTGTTTTTCAAGGCGCGCGGTGAAAATTCGGGGCGCCGGGCTCACTCCACCCCCTGTCCCCCTCTCCGCAAGGAGGGGGGACGCTTGAATTACGGGAGGAGGTGGATCGGCACTCCACCCGAGTCCCCACGACGAGCGTCCCCCCCCGAGGGGCACAGGGGGTGGAGTGTGAAGCGATGGACAAGTGCGCCGACGATATGTCTTCAATGATTTACATACCCTGATCGGTATGATTCTGGCGATCAAGAAAGCTGGTGCGCGCGCTCAACGAGGCTCTGGATCTCGACGAAGGTCGCCGCGTCGACGACCAGATGGTCGAGGTCGAGGCGCCGCGCGCTGGCCGGCAGCGCCGCCTCGGGCAGGTCGGCGCCGACGACGATCCGGCATCCCTCCTGGCGGAGCTCAAGCGCCGCCCTCGCGATCCCCGCGCCCGGCTCGCCGACGCGCCAGAGATCGCTCTGGAAGGGCCTCCCCCACGCGATCTCGCCGGCCGCGGAGCCCTCGCCGATCTCCAGCCGCGCCCCCAGGCCGTCGATCCAGAGCGCCTGGTCGCGCGGCGGCGCCGCAGCCGCTCTCTCCCTCCTCGCGATGTTGAGGGACACCGCGGCTGCGATCAGCGCGACGGTCGCCCCGACGCCCGAGATCGTCAGCGCGACAGGCAGCGCCTCCCACATCAGCGGAGCTGGCGTCAACCCGGCGACGGCCTCGTGCCCGAAGTGCCGCAACCCAAGAGCCAACCCCGCCGTCGCCGCCGAGAGGGCCAGCGTCGCGCCGATGGCGATCGCCGCGACGGGCGGGATCACCGTCGCTCGAGGGCTCTCCACCGGCCCTGTCGCGATGCGGCGCGCGGCCCCCTCGCCCTCGAAGGGGTCCAGCGTCGGATCGACGAGCCCGAGCGTCTGCCGCAGCAGGCTGTCGTGAGCCTCGGGGCCCCTGGCCTTCATCCACGCGGGCGCCTCGGCGTTCCACTGGATCTGCCCGTCGACCATGCGCGCGGCGCCGAGGCGCCATGCCCCGACATGGGAGGCGCGCTCAAGGCGCGCGGGCAGGGGCGAGGTGGGAGAGCCGGGGTCTGGGCGCCATGACAGGCGCGCGGGCGCGGCGTTGTCGGGCGGCAGCGCGGCGGTCAGGGCGCCGCCTGAGAGGTGAAGGGTCAAGGCGACCTCTCCGTTGGCGCGCTGGGCGATCTCCAGGGGGTGATCGTCGCCCAGCGCGCCGCGCAGCGCCTCCAGGCGCGCCAGCGCGGCGCGCCGGCTTCGGATCTCGGCGGCGTTGTCGCCGTAGAGCCCCCGGAGCCACCACGCGAAGGCGGGCGCGGTGATCGCCAGCGCGGTCGCGAGCAGGAGCCACCCGCGCGCCGAGCCGGTCGGCGCGGCCAAGGCCGGCAAGGTCAGGAGGCCGAGGGCGACGGTGGCGGTCCACATCAACAGCGTGGGCCGGTCTGCGGCGCGCAGCGCCGACCAGCGCTGATCCTGCTGGACGGCGTGGGCGAGGGCGCGGCGGGCCAGGCGTCGCCAGTGGGCCAGGGTGCGGGTCGTGGTTGTTGGGGGTGCGTGGCGCATGCGGTGGCTCATGGGCGTATCGGCGGGGCCTCGTCGCAGGAGGTGGAAGATCCAGGGGGCGCGGCGCATTCCCGAATCGCTGCGCCGGGTTGCGTTCGAGCCGTCGAGGATGGACATTCCCTGTGGCCTGAGCGCGCGTCAAGAATCGGGAGGGCGTCGGGCGGTCGTCGGCTTTGAAGCGGGGCAAGGGGTGGAGGTGGTCAGTGAAGCCTGAAGGGGCCATGGGTGAGCTTCGGATGTGGGCGGTCGTGATCTTGTCGATCGTCGCTTGGGTGGTGCTCGCGGTTCTCGGGGTCGCGCTGGTCGTCGACGGGCGGGTGAGCTGGCCGGGCTGGTTTCCGGGGATCTCGGTCGCGCTGCTGTGCGCGCTGGGCCTGGGGAGCGCGGGGGTGGCGGCCTCGCTGGGGTTGGAGCGTCGCGTCGCGGGCAGGGCGCTGGCGGGGATCGTGCTGGCATTGCTGGTGGGGTTGAGCGGCGTGATCTGGGGGCGGGAGTGGCTCAGCGGGCGAGGGCTGGAGGGCCCGGAGGCGGTGCGCGCGCACCTGGGCAGCTTCCCGCACCGGGTCGAGGAGGGCGCGAGGGCCTATGAGGTGATGCTGGAGGGGCCGGACGCGGCGCGGCTCTCGCACCTGGCTGCGCTCAGGGGCATGCTGGGCTACGAGCGGCTGGGGCCTGCGGATCGGGCGCGGCTGACGGCGGGCGTCATCGAGGGGGTCTGCGCGCGCAAGCCGGAGGCGTGCAGGCCGACGGTGTGTGCGGCGCGGTTGCAGGACTGGCGTCTGGCGCCGGAGATGGAGGGGGCGCTGGCGAGGGCGGTGGAGGGGGAGTGCGCGGGGCGCGAGATCGCGGTCAACGCCTACGAGCGGGGGGTGGCGCTGGCGCGGTGCGATCGCCTTGGGGACGAGGGGCACCGGGTGAGGCGGTGGGAGGACAGCGACGCGGTGTTCTTCGCGCTGCTGCTGCATGGGCTCAAGGCGCGGCCCGAGGTGACGGAGGCGGGATCGAGGGCGCTGGTCGAGGCGGTGATGGGGGAGGTCTGCGATCATTCGGCGAGGTGTTGTCGGGTGATGGGCTGCGCGTCGCGGCTGCTCAAGTGGGGGGATGAGGGCTGGGCGCGGGCGCCGTGGTCGGCGCATGAGGGCGCGTGTCGGGAGGAGGCGCTGGTGGCCGGGATCGTCGATCGTTACAAGGCGCAGTGCGCGGATCGGCCGGTCACCTACGCCACGGGGGAGGTCATCGCCTTGGCGCGCCTGGAGAAGGGCGGCGGGGTCTCGCCGGAGGTCTTTGGGCGGGTGTTCATGGGGGTGCTGGAGGGGATCTGCGCGGGGTCGGTCGAGGGTTGCTGTGAGCGGGAGTTGAACCTGTTGAGGTTGATGCCGCCCTCGGATCGGGCGCTGGCACGGGAGGTGGAGGCGCTGGCGGAGCGGGTGGGTGCGAAGTTCCCGAGGGGGCTTGAGGGGTTGTTGCCCGAGGGGGTCGGCGGGTTCAGCCCTTGACGCCGTAGAACTCGAGGAGCTGGAGGCGGGCGGCCTGGAGCTGGTCGATGGCGCAGCCGGCGAAGCGGTGCATGAGGTCGAGGCCGAGGGCGGGGTCGAGGCGGCAGGCCGCCATGATGGCGTCGGCGTCGATGGACAGGGCGTCGATGAAGGTCAGGGCCTGTGCGTCGAAGATCCAGCGTTGGGGGGGGTGGAGCCAGCTCAGGCCGACGACGTCGCCCTCTTCGAGGGTCTGGATGATGACCTGGCCGCGGTTGGAGGAGCGCAGCTCGATGGCGACGCGGCCCTGGAGCAGGACGAAGAAGCGATCGGCGGCCTGCCCCTCGCGCAGGAGGAACTGGCCGGCCTCGAAGCGGGCTGCGACGGCGGCCTCGGCCACGACGCCCAGGGCGCTCTGGCTCAGGCCGGCGAAGCAGGGCGAGGTCGACAGGGCGCGCGCGATGTTCTTGTCGGGGGTGTGGGGCATGAGAGGTTGCTGCGGTGCGCGCAGAGCAGGACGTGCGTTGTCAACGGGGGCAAACTGCGCGTATGTTACCGCCAACCTGCCGGGCGCACAAGGATGCTGAGGCGGCGGGCAGGTCTGCACTCAGGTTTGCTCAACGAACGAGGACCTGGAGGGGGGGGCAAGGACGGCCTCCAAGATCCCTTCGGGACGCCAGACAGGGCGTCCTGTGGCCCCCCTCGACAGCGGAACCCTTGCCTCGTGATGCAAGAGAACAACGTCACTGACGGGCTCGATGACTCATTGCATTGAGGCCATCAGCCTGCGAGAACTCTGCTGGAGGGCCTTCACTGAGCGAACCTGTGACGTGTGGGTAAGCGCTCGATTTCAAGGCTTGACAGTCGAGATGGGCTTGCCTATGCTGAGAGAAGATGGGGATAAAGCCGGTACGGGCCAGCCGCTTATGGTTAAAGCACCGCAACAAGGGAATCGGGGTTTTTTCATACCCTGAAGAGCGCCACCTATAGAATACCTATGGCAGAATTCTGGAACATTATACCCTCTGGTGGCGAGAGTGAGATATCTCTTCGGAGGGTTATTGGCGGAATTTTGCAAAGGGGGGGGGGGTCAGTCTTTCTCTCGAACGGCACTCACATTCTGACAGCCTCCATCGACATACCCGAAAGCGTTCAGATTATTTTTGATCAAGCAGCCACTCTTGTTGCCAGCAATGCCATTGTTGTGATTCATGGCCACATTCAGGCGGGTCCTCACCAAATCTTTCAAACATCTGGAAGTGGGAAATTTCGCCTCGGGAATCACAGGAGCGAGATTTTCCCTCAGTGGTGGGGTGTATCGGTACTTTCTGGCGTCAACGACAACATTCAATCACTTGCGGATGGGAACAGCAGTGGGATGAGCTTCATGCTCAAGAGCCTCCCGCGCGGCCCAGGAATCATTCGGTTCATCTCTGGTCAGTATGTGTTCAGCAGAACAGTCAGACTTCCTTTTGGGAAGACCTATCTTGGAGAAGGCACGGAGATTTACGGATCTCTCGCCATCACGTATCGCGACACACACTGTCGACTTATCTCTCTTGACCACCATTTATGGATTCACATTTGGCGATCAAGACGATCTTGGCAACATTGATTCTGATGATGTTGAGTCTACGAGCTTACTGACTCTGGAGCCCGGAGATCTTCCAGTCCACGTTCTGGTGTCCAACTGCTCTTTTATGAATTCTTCCCTTGTCGGCTTGACGGCGCTCGCTGGGCTCCGGTTACAAGTCATCAACAGCCGTGCTTTTGGTGTTGCCACTTCGATTCATGGGATGCTTGACGGTACGTCCCTTCAAGTTTCTAATTTTGTGTGTGATGGTACACTGCGCTTGGAGTCGCTTTCACTGGTCCCGGAGGGAGAGGATCAATTCGGCACGGCTTTTATCAGCAATTCAATGTTTGGTTCTATTGAAGCACAATTCAACCAGGCATCTCTGTTGTTTACCAATACATTGTCCAACGGGCTCACCTTAAAAGGAGATGAAGGAAGGGCAAAGTTCTCTAATTGTGAATTCAATATTCACAAATCAGCGCTAATCACGGGGTCAAATTTTTACTCGCTCGCTAATTGTGATTTCATAATTCATCGTGGCGCGGGTTCGCGAAGCAAGGCTGTGACAGCGCTCACGCTCGCTTGGCCTGAATCCGAAGACGCCAAAGGGTATATATCTCTTGCGAGTTGTCAATTTTTAATGTCGGACAATTCTGACAATATTCAGCTGACAGACACCTTTATTGGTATAGTTTCGGTCGGCACAAGTTCTAGCCAGAGCGAACTCTCAATCAAGGACTGTAGATTTGGAAGTGGTCTTCACAAGGGAATTCTTTTTTATAAGTGCGGATTGAGGGCGACGATCCACGGAATCTTGCTGGAGTCCAGAGTTGGAATTGAAGTTTTAGCTCATCCAACGGCGGAAGCATTGCTTAGAATTGGCCATGTGAAGTTGTCCAGGTTGGCCGACGACGAAGGTGTTGCTTATCTGTCTTTCCTCAGTGATTCAAGACGAATCAAGATCACACATCTTTCGACAACGCTCACCAATGAAGAAAACATCATTCATGGCCCACCCATAGGATTGATCAATTCGCTTGGACAGCGCTTGATTTACGGAACGTCTGAACCCCGGGCATCAGATGCAGGTCTGAAGGGCGATATCTGGAGGTTGACAACGCCGCGAGTTGGTCAGGACTACGAGTGGGTGTGTGTCCAATCAGGAACCAGCACATCAAACTCAACACAGTGGGCCGCTTTATCCAGGATCCACCAGGAATAGCCGTCGATGAAAAGGTTTCTTCAGAGTCAACGAGTCGGATTTGCGCTTTGGCGGATGGCCCTGAGCTTGCTTTTGATTGGCTGGTCTACTGCGGGGTGTTCGGATCCGCCAACGAGCCAAGGAGAGCGTTCGTTGGATTCGGGTGCGGTGGAGCCGGATGTATCGAACACGCCACGCGATGCGGACGATCCCGACGATGGAGATGTTGAGAGCCCAGACGCTCTGGTGGATGTCGTGGTTGACCCAGGCGATGGAGAAACGGAGGTGCTGGACGTTGGGCCAGACCTTGGAATGGAGGTCTTTGACTCGGGCGACATGGACGCTGAGGTTCTCGACAGCATGGTGGCAGATGCCTTGGACTCCAGCGACGAAGAGCCAGGGGTTCCAGACGCCCAGACAGATGCCGCCGTTGATCTCGCTGACGTGGAGCCTGATGCCCGTGTGGTCTTGAATGCTTGCGGTGGTCAGTCCCAACTGGAGCAAGAACCAGGCAGCCCTTGTGGTCTTTGTTCGAATGGGACCTTGCAGTGCGACGGGAACAACGCGCTGCGCTGTGAAGATGAGCGCATCAATGCCTGTGGAGGCTGCGCGGAGCTGGCCCACGAGCCAGGCTCGTCTTGTCGGGGCTGTAATCATTATATCTGCACGGACACCGAAACGGTCATCTGTGCGGGTGAGCCCGCTTGCGTGGCCTCTCGAACGAGACAGGTACAGGACTATGCGGTACACACCTTCAGGGACATCGATCTTTATTCTACCACTTCGTTTTTGGCGACAGGTGATGTTAACAACGATGGATTTTTTGACATCCTGGTGGAGAATGACATCCCCTCAAGTGCGTTCTTGATGTACGGGCCTTTTCCCCGAGATCGAGAGATTAGCCTTGCTGGTGAAGCCCAGGTGTATTTTGCTCAAAGAACGGCTAAAGTTGGGCTCGGAGATATTAATGGCGATCAATACGACGATGTAATTGTTGCTTCGAGCGATCACTATCTTGGATATAGCATCTACTTCGGCCCTGTGCAAGAAGGGGTTTATTGCGATCATTATCATGAAGGCCTCCTCGATTGTTTAAGGGTTAACGAGCCTGATTGGCGTATTGATTATCTTCCTAACTCATTAATAAGCGGATCAGGCATCAACTCATTAGGAGATATTAATGATGATGGAGCCGATGATTTTGTCTTTACGTCAACTTTAAGGGGTCGTATTTCTCTGTGGCTGAATCCGCTCCGAGAGCGAACGGAGCTTCTTCAAGCCGATGCCATGTTTGAGTTTGACTCCGCCACTAACGCTGGGAGTGCTCCCATCAACTCAGGGGACGTCAATGGCGATGGGATCGCGGATATCTTGATTGGGGCTGAAGGAAGCCGACCCACAAATATTTTGGTGCAGGGCGGAGCCTATCTCTTTTATGGTCCATTGGAAGGCAGGTATCGTTTGGACGGCGCCAATGCTGTTGTCGCAGGTAGCAACATTGGATCCGCTCTTGGTAATAGGGCAATAGTCGTTGAGGATCAAAATAACGACGGTTTCGACGATTTAATGCTGACATCGCCCAGTGGGTATGATCGCGGTCGCACATACCTAATTATTGGACCTCCTGCACAGCTAACATACTCCGAGGACATAAATATTTCTTTCATCGGATGGGGTATAGAGAGAGAGAAAGTGGGATACAATTTAGCCTCTAAAGACATTAATAGGGACGGATTTGGCGATTTGTTTCTTACGGGCAGATTTGAGGGCGACAAGATCAGGACTTACGTGTTTTTCGGACCTGTAGCCCCATCGATATATCGGGTGGATAGTGCAGATATTGTTTTGACGGATGAGGCTAGAAATCTTGGCGGATGCATAGGTTTTAATCCAGACCACGGCCTGTTCTACTTATGCGCCGGCTCTGACGACGATCGCCCGAGAGACGAGAAAATCTACTTTTTACCATATGAGGCTATGTGATCATGTCTCTTGAAGGCCAGTGGTACTTCGCCAAGAACAGTCGTTTGGTGCCTGATGAGCCTGTCCTTGGCAATGGTTCTCATAACGACTTCATTGGTTTGAAGGCATTGTCAGATAGCGTGCAAGATGCTGGAGGAGGCACCATCTACTTCTCTCCTGGTACATATCGAATTGAGAGCGCAGTCACGTTTCACGAGAACATCACGCTGGTCTTCGATCCAGGCGCTCAACTTTTACCGATTGGCGATGGCTATGAGACGGTCATCCATGGCTACGTTCAGGCCGGGCCTTACCGAATCTTTGGGGGAGAGGAGTGGCGTGGGGTGAGGGGAGACACCCGGCAAGTTCGAGCTCCTTTGAAGAACGGGGTTCTTTACCCGCAATGGTGGGGTGCCGCGAGTGGTGTGGCCGAGTCCACCATGGTCACGATGAACAGGGTCGGTGGTACTCCACCTAACACCGTGTGGCAGTTTGAGCGCATCACACCGACGACGTTATCGATCCAGGCTTGTGTCAATGCCGCTGATGCCGCCCGTTTAGAGCGCGGCGGTCGGCTGGGGCAGACGATCAAGTTCCGGGGAACCTTTACGGTCACGGAGGTTCACCTAAAAGAGGGTCTGACCTACGACGGTTTGGGGGCCGTGATCCGCCAGGCGTCCTCGGAGGTTCTTCCAGAGCTGGAGGCTACGGCGGACTTGGGGAGCATAGCGCGGCTTGCCAACGAGCTTCGGGTAGTGCTCCACTTACACCGCAACAGCCAGGTGGTTCAGCGGCGGTTTGGCGGGTCGATTGGCCTTGCCCTTCATGGTGGATCTTTTCAATTTAGAAGGAATGATTCAGCTATAGCCAAGGACACAACACACCAGAGCATCCCAGGCAATGCTTTAGAGATTCCTCTTGATACAGCGGAAGCCGTCCGCACACTTCTTATAGCTCTTAAAAATGACTTTAACGGCCACATTTCGGCTCAAGACCTTCACAAGGGCGATATCAGCGATCAGGTAATTACTGCAAACCTCGATGATAATGAAACAGATCTGGCGCGCCTCTCTGAGTTCGCAAATGAGATAAGATCCAAATTTGATTTTCATCGTGGCGAATTGGACCCTGGCGAGTTGGACCCTCAATCCAATTGGCACCAGGCGGATTCGACTCCGGTATTTAACGAGCTTTCAGCAAGATTAAGAAGCTTTAATGTCCCGCCCGCTCCCCTAGACATAGGAAATGTGAGAGGCGTGGCTGGGGGATTAGGCGACTTCATCCAGGTTCTTCCAGAAAGTGATATCAGGTTGGATTTGATTAGTTTGCAGTCGGTGATTGAAGCTTCGATGAAGCTCTCTCTAAAACCAGACCTTTCGGGACAGATGATTGGCCCGAATCGATTACGGATCGAATGTGATCTTAATGGTCTGGTCAGCGTCGATGATCGCAATAACAGGATAATTTCTTGCCTCAATGAGGCCGTGATCAATGAAGCGGTGGCCCTTGAAGATTATGAAAATCGGGTGGGTCCAAGGCTGACCCATAATGGACAGTTTAATCTGGGCAGATGTTTTACAACGCAGACATATGATCAACCTTTAAAAACTTCTAGTCTGTTCTCCATCTTTGGATTTAACTTTGATATGAATCTTTCATCTCTAATCGATGATGGTGATCGAAGGGGTTTCGAGAAGTTTCAGATGGAGTTTATGAGTGGGGTCTTTATGGGTGCGCAACGGGGTAAGGCGCTGATCAACCTTCAAGGGTGCTTTATTCACAACAGTGGCGGCGATGGCTTTTCAGTGGCGGGTAATGCTCTGGCTCAGATCTCCGATTGCCAGACAGTCAACTGCTTCCGTGGGGGCTTGACCTTGACTGGCTCTGCGACCACGGACGCCATGGTCCAGAATTTGACCACTGAGGGTCGAAACATCGCACGAGGGGATGTCTTCCTGAGCAGTGGGATCGACATCGAGCTGGATGGGGCCGTGCCCTCACGTTTCCTGGGCGAAAACATTCACTTAAGGGACGGTGATTTGGACATTGGCCTCAAACAAGGTGCCGCCGCGTATCTCAACAATGTTCAATCCGATGCGCCACCCTTCAACCTCAGCGCCAGCGGTTCGACGGTTCGAGTGATGAACAGCGGGATTGCTACAGGACTTCATAATGCAGGCGAGTTCGGTCGGATCATCAATCCTTACAACGTCACATTTCAAAACTGCTCTTTCTCGATCGTCGAGGATCCGAATGTTGTCATTGACGATCTCAACATTGTCACTGATGGAAACAACCCTGTCGAAATTCAGACAAGGCGGAACGCTCGAGGTTTATACAATCTCTTGATTCCTAATGACCCAGAAAATGTTCAGCATCTTGAGTTTGTCAATTGCTGCTTTCGCCCTGACGGGGTGCCTTTGGATGAGGGTCTTCGAAGAATCAACAGACAGCAACTCAGCAAATTTGTGGCGATTTATGGAATGAGTTCGAGCAAGTCAAATCGGTTGGTTGTGACGGGATGCCACATTCACGAAGATTTTGATCAGGGCTTGCATGTGACGGGGGGGGAGATTTTTGTTAGCGAGTCAACTTTTAACTCTAAGCTGGCCCTATCCCTTAACAGTGCTAACAGCTTGGGGATATTTTTTAATGCGTCATTGGATGGATTGACGATCAACAGTCGCGAGTATTTACATTTTAACGTTTTTCGCCATAGTGCAACGCCCGCCAGTCATGTGAGGCAGTCTCGGTTGTTCATGTTTGGGCAAGAGCCAACAAACCAAAATAACGTATCGGAGGACTTGTATCCGGAGATTGTTTATTCCGCTATCGGAACCGGGGGGATAAAACCATCAGATCCGAATCAGGTCGTGTTTATTGGATGTCGAAATATTCTCGCCGAAAGATTGCCGGACGAATTTATTGGCAGAGAAGCTTTTGGAATCGACAACAATCTAAACCTCGCAGGGTTGAGATTTGGCTTTGACTCTGGCGTGAGGGGCGATATGTGGTTGAGATCTTTTGAGCGGACGTTTGAGCGTTGGCTGAGTATCAATTTTGAGGTTATAGGAACTACTACTAGTCTTGACGTTGGTGAAAGAAACCAACAAATTGCAAGTATCTGGGGGATGCTGAACCGAACTCAAGGATAAGGTGAAGCCGGAGGGCGCCGACATGCAAGACAGCCGGAACGAGGCGATGGGTGCCGTGGATGCCCTCTTGACAAGACTTTTGGGGTCTGATCGGAAAAATTCATTCAGCTTCGGGCTGATGCGAGAGATCTTGATCGAGAGGCTGGCTCGAAAACTCGACAGTGAGGCGAATGGAGAGACCGCGCATGCAGCGCTCTCTCCCAATGTGGACTCGGCTCTTGAGGGATCTGAGAACATGACCTATAAGAGCCGTCAAAAAGGTGATGACATGGAAATCGAACTGATCCCCTACCAGACCATCACACTGGGAGGGAGCGGCGGGAGCTTGACGCCCAACACCTGGGCCAGACCCAGGGAGGAGTCGGTGGACGCCGAAGGCTACAACTTCGGGATCCTCCAGGTCAGCATCCAGGCGCTTGTCCCGACCACGGGCAGCCACCCCGGTGGGCTGTTGTTTGCCGTCGATCACGCGGAGGACAACCTCGTCTTCGAGGAGATCCCCTCCTCAAAGGTTCAAACGCCGATCACTGCGGGCGGCGGAACCATCAACGTCCAGACCCCCCGCTACATCGCCGAGTTCGCCCGCTACCTTCGACCTCGACTCGTTTCCTTCAACTCGGATCCTGAGACCTTCGCTCTCAGAGTCTTGCTCAAGCTGAGCAAACGGTGAGCAAACGGTGAGCATCAACGTGCCTGGCGTCGCCCCGCGACCAGGCCCCAACGCCTGAGGAGCCCATGACCACCATCGTTGAGATCGTGCCCTACCAGTTGATCACCCTCGGCCACCTCGGGGGCACCCGGACGGCCCCCTCGTCCTGGACCCCCCCCGCCGAGAAGGCCTACGATGCCCTGGGCCACACCTTGGTCTCCATCCAGTACTTCGTCGAAACCCTCTCCCCCCCCGCAGGCAGCCTGTCCTTCACCATCGATCTGCAGCATTCCAACGACAAGCAGTACTTTCCCCCGCTTGACACCCAGACCGTCAACGTCACCGGAGGGGGTGTGTTCACTCAGGACATCCTCGCCTCGGCATCAGACTTCGCACGATTTCTGCGTGTGACACTGACATCAGTCGACTTTCAAGGCACCATCGCTTTCAAGGCCGTCATGACCTTGAAGAAGAACAACTGACCAAGCCACCCTCGGAGGTTGACCATGGCCATCGTCGTGCTGCCCTATCAACAGATCACACTGGGCCATCCCGCCGGAACTCTCCTGGCTCCCCAGTCCTGGACGCCGCGCAATCAGGATGCCCTCGATGTGCGCCCGATCAACGAGGCCATCTTCAGGCTGCGCATCGTCACCGACAACAAGCCCTTCTCGGGCTCTGGCAACAATAAATTCACCTTTTCCCTCTTGCAGTCCATCGACAAGATGAACTTCCCGCCCATCGGCGCTGCAGCCCTCACGTTCGTCTTCGACGCCGCCTCCGACACCGACGTCGAGGAGGTTTTTGAACTCTCGCTGCGAGGCATCAACTACATCAAGGCCCAGTTCGTCTCCACGGACTTCGAGGGCGTCCTCAACGTCCGCCTCTCCATGAGCCCGACCCTGGTCTGAAGTCCGCCACTGATGACCGTCATGGCGCACGAGGACTTCGACATCCACGCCTGAGCGGCTCATCGGTGGTCCGGGACTCGGCCGCTGAGCCCACCAGGCCCGAGCCACCTTCTTGCACTTGATCTCGACCATTACGTTGCACCTGCCCGACCATTTTCACTGAGCGAACCTGATGTCTGCACTTCCATCGTCCCCCGCGCGCGCCCTTGATCAAGGAGTCGTTGAATGACCGTTCGAACCCGGATTGCGCCATCTCCGACCGGCGATCCCCATGTGGGGACCGCCTACGTCGCGCTCTTCAACCTGTGCTTCGCGCGCCAGCAGGGCGGCCAGTTCATCCTGCGGATCGAGGACACCGATCAGGCCCGCAGCACGCGCCAGTCCGAGGACATGATCCTCAAGGCGCTCAAGTGGGCCGGGCTGAGCTGGGACGAGGGGCCGGACGTCGGGGGTCCTTTTGGCCCCTACCGGCAGAGCGAGCGCTTTGACCTCTACGCCGAGCACGCGCAGATCCTGCTCGACAAGGGCCACGCCTTCCGGTGCTTCTGCACCACGGAGCGCCTCGGCGAGCTTCGCCAGGAGCAGCTGGCCGGCGGGATCAACCCCGGCTACGACGGGCGCTGCGCCGACCTGTCGGCCCAGGAGGTCGCGCGGCGGCTGGAGGCCGGCGAGCCCAACGTGGTGCGCATGAAGGTGCCTCGCGAGGGCTCGTGCGTCTTTGACGACTTCTTGCGCCGCGAGCCGATCGAGATCGCGTGGTCGCAGGTCGACATGCAGGTGCTCATCAAGTCCGACGGGATGCCCACCTACCACCTGGCCAACGTCGTCGACGACCACCACATGCAGATCACGCACGTGCTGCGCGGCGAGGAGTGGATCAGCTCGGCGCCCAAGCACCTGCTGCTCTATGGGTATTTTGGCTGGGAGCCGCCCGTGCTGTGCCACCTGCCGCTGCTTCGCAACCCCGACCGCAGCAAGCTGAGCAAGCGCAAGAACCCCACCAGCATCCTCTACTACCAGCGCATGGGCTTCTTGCCCGAGGCCCTGACGAACTACCTGGGCCTGATGGCCTGGTCGATGCCCGACGAGACGATCGAGAAGTTCACCCTGGAGGACATGATCGCCCACTTCGACCTCTCGCGCGTCTCGCTCGGCGGGCCGGTCTTCGACGTCCAGAAGCTGACCTGGCTCAACGAGCGCTATATCCGCGAGGATTACGACGCCGCGGGCTTCGCCGGCCTCGTGCGCGGCTGGGCGCTCAACGCCGAGTACATGGCCCCGATCATCCCCCTGATCCAGCCCCGCACCCGGCTGCTGAGCGACCTGGGGCCGGCGCTGGCCTTCTTCTTTGCCGGGTTGCTTGATCTTCAAGTTGCTGATTTTACAGAGAAAGACAAGGACTTGAAGAAGGTGCCCCAGGCCGACATCGTCCAGTGGCTCCAGTTCTCGCTCTGGGCGCTGGAGGCGCTGCGCAGCTGGGAGGCCGAGGCCATCCAGGAGACGCTCACCAAGGTGGCCGAGGCCCTGGCGATCAAGCCGCGGCTCTTCAACAAGCCGATCTTCGTGGCCACCTCCGGCGGCACCGTCTCGACCCCGCTCTACCACTCGATGGAGATCCTCGGCCCGGACCTCTCGCGCGCCCGGCTCAGGCACGCCATCGAGGTGCTCGGCGGCGTCAGCGGCAAGCAACTCAAGCGCTGGGAGAAGGACTTCAGAGCCATCGCGCTTCAGAGCCCCGAGGCCTCGGACGAGTGAGGAGCCCCGTCCGGGCGCCCTCGCGCCACGCCGGCGCTGATCGCGCGCCGAGATCCACGCTCGGCGCGCCGGGCCGAGGCCAGCCCCGGCCTCACGAGCGCAGCGACCGCGTCATCGCCTCGCCGGCCTGGTGGGCCAGCCGCATCAACCTCGCCTCCAGATCCGCCAGCAGCTCATCCTCGCCGCGGGCCGCGTAGCGCGCCCTGGCCAGATCGTAGAGCGCGTTGGCCCGCTCCAGCAGCTCCTCGTTGAGATCGCCGTCCTCCAGCGCCTCCAGCGCGAAGATCTCGGCGGTGGCGTGGGCGGGATCGCAGCCCTCCTCAAGCACCATGCGGAAGGCCTCGTGGTGCGTGTTGATCGCCGAGATCCCCTCGTAGAGCGGCAGCAGCAGGTGCTCGCGGGCGATGGCCTGACCCGAGGGCAAGGTCAGGTAGATCCGGAAGCGCAGCTCCCGCTCCTCGATGTTGAACTCATAGGCCCCGATCCGGTGGCTCTCGTTGAGCCGGACGAGCAGCTCAAGGAGCCCGGGCAGATCCTCATCCTCGATCTCCCCGACCGGCACCACGTAGGCCACCTCGCAGAAGTCCAGCCGCACCGACATCGTGCCGGAGTTGTCCAGATCCACCGCCTCCAGCTCCTCGATGACGATGTAGCCCTCGCAAGAACCGGCCTCCGTCTCGCCGTGGATCAAGAGCGCGTCGCCCTCCTCGCTGGTGGCGTAGTCGATCCCCTCGGCGGTCAGCAGCTCCGTGAAGCGCTCCGTCAGAGACTTGTGGTGTCCGTTCTGTTTTGTCACTTAAGGCTCCATCTTGGTGTCAGTGGTTGGATCTCAGGCGGAACGTCAGGACCGGACCAGCTTGCCCATCTCGCGGTACTCTTCCGTGGCGGCCTCGTAGAGGATGCTGGCGGTGATGGGGCTGCCTTGCTGCGCGGCCGAGAAGGCCCCTCGCAGCATCGCGTTCTTGATGTGCCCGCCGGTCATCTCGAAATGCTCGCCGAGCCCCCCAAAGTCCAGCGGCCCCTCCACATAGGCCTGCCCTGGCATCATCGCCTCCCAGAGCGCGCCGCGCTCCTTGGCGTCCGGGAAGGGGAAGGCGATCTTGAAGCGCAGCCGGCGCTTGAAGGCCTCGTCCAGAGAGGCCTCGAAGTTCGTCGTCAAGAGCGCCACCCCCTCGTAGCTCTCCAGGCGCTGCAGGAGGTAGTTCGTCTCCAGGTTGGCGTAGCGATCGTGGCTGGACTTGACCTGGGTGCGCTTGCTGAAGAGGCTGTCGGCCTCGTCGAAGAGCAGGATGGCCCGCGAGCGGGTGGCCTCGTCGAAGATCCGCCCCAGGTTCTTCTCCGTCTCCCCGATGTACTTGTCGACCACCCGGCTCAAGTCGATCTTGTACAGCTCCAGGCCCAGCTCCCGCGCGATGATCCCGGCCACCATCGTCTTGCCCGTGCCCGGCGGCCCGTGAAAGAGCGCCGTGAGCCCCCGACCGTAGGCCACCTTGGTGTTGAAGCCCCACTCGTTGAAGACCCGGTTCTGGTTGCGGTACTGCGCCACCAGATCCTTGAGCACGTTCATCGTCTTGTCCGGCAGCACCAGCTCGTTCCAGGTCAACATCTGCGTGACCTTCTCGGCCAGCAAGCCCAGCCGGTGCGAGAGCTGCTCCTGCGCGCAGGCCGTCACCGTCGAGCGCGAGATCACCACCTGGCGCCCCGCCCCCGTCACCCTCGACTGGTGGATCGCCTCGCGCGCGGCGATCTCGATGGCGCCGCCGCTGAGCGAGTAGGCCGACACCAGCACCTCCAGCGGGATGTCCCGATCCAGCGTCGCGTGGCCGGCCAGCTGCCGCCGCCAGAGCGCCTCCTGCACCTCGACGGTCGGGAAGGGCAGCCGGAAGACGATCACGCCGGACACCATCGTGAGCCACTCCGGCTCCACCTCCGCGCCGATGTAGACCGTCCCCGGCATCCACCCCAGCAGGTCGATGAGCGCCTGCCGGGCCTCCGGCGCCAGCCTGTCGTCGCAGAACGACGGCGGCACATCCAGGTAGAGGTCCGCGCGCGCCAGGTGCGCGTCCCGAAGCGCGGTCCGCAGCACCACCTCCAGCTCCGCCGCCGACTGCGGCAGCCTGCGCGCGTCGAGCACCAGCAGGCGCCGCCCCGGCATCCCCGCCAGCGCCGCCGCCAGCGACTTGCGCCCGCAACCCGGCGGGCTGATCAGCGCCACCCGCGCGCCCCGCTCCCGCGCGCTGTTGCTCAACACCCGCACCAGCCCGCGCTTGATCTCCTCCGGCATCAAGAGCCCGTCGAGCGCCCCCGGCCCCGCCGCCACCAACCTCGCCGAGCGCCCCAGACCCCGATCCAGGCGCTCCCCCCGGCCCGTCAACAGGAAGTCCACGAGCCTGTCCGAGAGCTTCAGCCGCCGATAGAGCAGCGGCGTGTCCGGCGCCCACTTGTCGCTCCCGAAGCTGTGGATCAGCAGGTACTCGTCCAGCCGGCTCCCCAGCGAGAGCGCCTCGCGCAGCTCCTGCTGCCGCGCCCACGTCGGCCCCAGCAGCTCCATCAGGAAGGCCACCTCGACCTGCTTGAGCGTAAAGTCGCTCCACGCGTTGGTGTAGGCCCTGGCCAGCCGCTGCTCGATCTCCGGCGCCGCCAGCGCCACGATCACGTCCACCTCCACGTCGCTGAGCCGGAAGGCCGCCCGGAGCTCCTCCAGCGGCGCCGAGCCGCCCTCGATCAGCGTCTCCTCGACCCGCGCCTCGATGCGCCCCGCCAGCGCCTCCAGCTCACGCTCTATCGCCTCCAGCGCCGCGTGATCCGGCCCCTCGGCCCTGAGCGTGTCCCTGAACTCGGCGTCGCTGACGAACATGTGCCGCGATCTCGGGTCCGGATGCAGCTCCCGCTCCGCATACAGGATCTGGTGCCTCGCCAGCCACAAGCGCACCCGCGCGAGCTGATCCAGCATCGACTCCCCCGGCCCATAGGCCCCTGTCCCGGCTTCTCCCATCCGACGCTCTCGGCTTGAGCTGACTCCCCCCGAACCCTGCCACAACATGCGCGATCCGCGCAATCAGCCCGCGCAGCCTGTGCTACTGTGCCCGCCTTGACGCCCGTCTGGCGGCCCCTTGGACGCGGAGAAGCCCATGATCCCCTTGCAGAAATGGCTCCAGGCCATGAACGCCGGCACCCGGCGCGACGTGCGCGCCCTGATCGTCGAGGGCCGCGTCACGGTCAACGGCGAGGTCGTCACGCGCTTCGCCGAGCCCATCGCCCCCGACGACTGCGAGATCGCCGTCGACGGTCAGCCCGTCACCTCCGCTGGCCCCCGCGTCGTCCTCGTGATGCACAAGCCCATCAAACACCTCACGGCCATCGACGACGCCCCCGACGGCACCCCCGGCCTGGGCCGCTACGTCCCCCAGGAGGCCCTCGACGCCGGCGTCTTCCCCGTCGGCCGCCTCGATTACAACACCCAGGGAGCGCTGCTCTGGACCAACGACGGCCCCCTGGCCCGCCGCATCCTCCACCCCGACTTCTCCTTCCCCAAGCACTACGCCATCAAGATCCGCGGCCACCTCCAGGACGACGATCCCGGCCTCGACCGCATGAGGGCCGGCATGACCGTCGGCGGGACCACCTACCTGCCCGCCCTCGTCACCCTCGGCGAGCGCCGCACCCGCGCCACCTGGATCCACGTCACCATCCACGAAGGCAAGCACCGCCAGCTGCGAAAGATGTGCGCCGACTGCGGCTACCAGATCGTCAAGCTCCAGCGCCACGGCCTCGGCCCCATCCAGCTCGGCGACCTCAACCCCCGCTGCACCCGCCCGCTCTCCGACGACGAGATCGCCCTCCTGCTCCAGTCGCTTTCCCTCGACGTGGAGGCCAGCGCCGATTGATGGGGCGGAGCTGACGCTCAGGCCGGGCTTCCCTTCACCTCAAGAGGGCGCGAGAGGGCTGCGGTGGCGAAGTCGACGGCGGTGGGCTGGTGGAAGAGGCGGCAGGGCGCGGCGCCGAGGGTGAAGGCGTGGACGTGGCCGGCGGCCTCAAGATCGCGGCCGATCTGGACGAAGGCGCCGGCGTCGACGTCGAGGTCGGGCCAGGTGCGCCAGGCGCGGCGGCCCTCTTCGTCCAGCGCCGCGCCGCCCTCGGTGATCGGGGGTGCGGAGGCGGCGCGGTGTTCGGCCAGGTGGAAGGAGGTGTTGCGGTCAAAGTCGACGCCAAGGAGCAGGACGCGGCCGTCGAGGTCGTAGATCCGGGCCAGCGGCGAGCGATCGCCGAGGCCGAAGGCCAGGGCGTGGTCGTCGGTGATCGCGGCGGCCAGGGGGCCGAGGGCGGCGAAGGAGACGCTGGGGTGCTGGCTGCGCCGCGCGCCGGGCCACGCGCGCAGCAGCTCGGGGACGCGGCCCATGCCGCGCGTGGGGGTGATGGCGGGGTCGAAGGCGGGCATGTGGGCGCGGATGGCGGGCCACCAGGCCTCCGGGACGGGCGGGTACTGCCAGCGCGAGGGCTCGGAGTTGCCGCTGGTGTGGGTGGGGACGACGAGGGTGCCCTCGGGGCCGAGGGCGTCCAGCAAGGCCTGGATGAGGGCCACCTCGCCGCCGCAGACCCAGCCGATGGCGCTCATCGAGGTGTGGACCAGGAGGAGCTCGCCGGCCCGCACGCCGCCCTCGCGCAGCCCCTGGGCGAGCGACTGGCGGGTGTGGGGGGTCGGATCGAGGCTCACGGCGCGGGACTCTCTCTGGGTGGACATGGGCGGGCGCTCCTTGATCGTGGAGGGCAGAAGGTGGGGCTCGCGGGGGGATGCGCAAGTCGGCGCGGATCGGGCTGCGGCATGGACAGCGCGGTCGAGAGGACCTACCCTCCCTGGACCCGCACACACAGAGAGAAGCGGAGAGGGCCGATGCTCATCCTCAAGCACAAGAGCGCAATGCCGGCGCAGATCGCAAAGCGGCACGGCGAAGACGCGGTGATCCTGGACCTGACCTCGAAGGGGCCGGAGCCCTGGGTGAGGTTCAGCCCCTTCTACCCGCACGGCGACATCCCGGTGCCCTTCTCCGAGGGCGTCGTGAGCCAGTCGGTCGAGGGCGCGTGGCAGGGGTTGAAGGTTTTTGAGAGTCAGGACGTGGACTTGTCGAAGATGGCGGTCACGCACATGCGGGGGATCAAGCGGACGGTCAGGCGCCTCGGGGCCGTGCGGGGGCATCGGCGCGGGGTGAGGGGCGAGGAGCTGCTGGGCTACCTGGAGGCCCGGTGGGAGCTCTACCTGCCGATGTACCTGTGGGTGCTTGAGAATCGGCTCCAGGAGGAGGTGGGGCGGCTGCGGGAGGCGGCGCAGGGAGAGAGGGCGGTGGTGTTGCTGGATTACGAGACGAACGGCTCGGTGGTGGACCTCAAGAAGCCGCTGTCGCACGCGGCGCTGGTCAAGCGATACGTGGAGGGCCGCTGGCCCAGGCGGGAGGAGGGCTGATGACGATGATGACGACGCGCCGCAAGCTGGCGATCGCGACCTGGGGTCCGCCGGACGAGGGCAACATCTACGGCAAGATCACGGTGGACGCGACCGAGGCGCTGGCCTACCTGGAGGCGGTGCGGGAGAAGAGCGGCGAGAAGGTGACGATCACGCACTTCGTCGGCAAGGCCGTGGCGATGGCGCTGGCGCAGGCGCCGGGGCTCAACGGGCGCATCCTCTTCGGGCGCTACATCCCCCACAAGACCGTGGACTTGACCTACCTCGTGGTGCTGGAGGGCGGCAAGGATCTGGCCAAGGTCAAGGTCGAGCGGCTGGACGAGAAGTCGATCGTGGACGTGGCCCGGGAGCTGCGCGAGCGGGCCGAGCGGCTGCGCGGGGGCAAGGACGAGGATTTCGAGAAGAGCAAGGGGCCGCTCAAGGCGCTGCCGACGTGGCTGATCCGGCCGCTGATCACGGCCGTGGGCTTCTTGACCAGCGGCCTGGGGCTCAACCTCAAGGCGCTGGGGCTGGAGGCCTTCCCCTTCGGCTCGTGCATCTTGACGAACGTGGGCATCTTCGGGCTCGACGAGGCCTTCGCGCCGCCCACGCCCTTCGCGCGGGTGCCGGTGCTGGTGCTCATGGGGGCGATCCACAAGGCCGTGGTGCCCGACGATCGCGGCCAGGTGGTGGTGCGGGACAGGTTGACGATCACGGCCACGATCGATCACCGCTTCATGGACGGGGCGCAGGGCGGGGTGCTGGCCAAGGTCATCCGCGACCTCTTCGACGACCCGTGGCAGCTCGATCCGGCGCTGCGACCCGGCGTGCGGGCGCTGCCTGCCGCCGAGGCGTCCCCGTGAGGGTCGCCACCGTCGGGCTGCTCTCGGACACGCACGGCTTCGTCGATGAGGCGCTGGTGGAGATCTTCCGGGGGGTCGATCACATCGTCCACGCGGGCGACGTGGGTGAGGCGTCGGTGATCAAGGCGCTGGAGCGGGCCGCGCCGGTGACGGCGGTGCGCGGCAACATCGACGGGGGGGAGCTGCGCCACCTGCCGCTGGAGGCGGTGGTGGAGATCGGCGGGCGGCGGATCGCGGCGCTGCACATCGCCGGATCGCCGTCCAGTCCCCGCAAGGAGGCCCGGGAGCTGCTGGCGAGGCTGCGGCCGGACGCGCTCATCGTGGGGCACAGCCACATTCAGGTGATTGGGCGGGTGCAGGGGGCGCTGTGGATCAACCCTGGCGCGGCGGGCCGGCACGGCGCCCACGTCGAGCGGACTGCGCTGCTGCTGCACGTCACGAAGGCGGGCGCCTTCGAGATGGACAGGGTCCACCTCGGCCCCCGCTCGGCGCGGGGGGCCTGAGCGCCAGCGAGGGGGGGGCCGCCCCTTCGCGCCGACGCCTTGAGGGCTGGGCGCGAGAACGCTGATTGGTTTGAGGGACCGACGGGAGTCAAACCCATCAGCGTTCAGGGGGAGGCCGATCCGTCGATGGGGCGGGGGGATCAGTCGTCGTCGACGACCTCGGAGGGGTCGACGAACTCGGCGACCTCGTACAGGAAGTTGTCCTTGGCCAGGAGCTTGCGGTTGACGGAGGTGGACTGGATGAAGATCCAGTACTTGTCCAGGTCGACCTCGCTGGGCTTGAGCTGGTAGTCGCGGCCCTTGGGCAGCCGGATGAGCTTGCGGGCCGCGTCGCCGGAGAACATCTCGCCGGAGTCCCTGTTGACCAGCACGACCTTCTTGTAACTCTGCACCATGACTGGCTTTTTGCCAAACTGGTAGTAGCCCGAGCCCTTCACGAAGGCGTCCTCGCCGATGTTCTCCTTGACGAAGTCCCTGATCGAGATGGCCCGGTCGACCTCAAGGCGCTGGAAGCGGCCGGGCGGCACGGGCTCGAGGGCCACCTCGCCGTAGGCCTTGAGGTCCTCGTCGGTGACCTTGGTCGAGTAGCTCGGGCGTCGGTAGGAGTAACCGCCGCCGTAGCTGACCGGCTCGGGCGCGGCGGCGTTGACCTCGGGGCGAGAGCCGGTGAGCGCCTCGAAGGTCTCGGCCATCGAGCGGGTCATCTTGCGATCGTCGCTGATCTGCTGCTGGAGGGCCGCCAGCAGCTTGATGTCGCCGGTCTGGTGGTAGCAGATCGCCATGAGCGTGTCGGTGATCTCGTTGAACTGATCGAGGGTCAGGTAGGTGCCGCCCGTCATGCTGGCCATCGACCTCCAGAACTCCTGGGCGTAGGTGCGGTAGGCGGCCATGGCGTGCACGCCGTAGACCTTGACCCCCATGTCCTGGAGCAGGTTCAGCTCGTTCCTCCAGTCCAGGTTCTTGGTGTTCTGCGGGTAGCTGGGCTCGTGGGGCTGCTCGTCGCCGATCATCACCAGCGACTTGACCGAGTCCGCCCGCCAGGCCATGCTGCGCGACTCGTGCAGGACCAGCTCGTAGCACTCCGGGGCGTCGCCGCCGCCCGAGGCGCCGACATTGCGGACGAAGTCGCAGATCGCCTTCTGGTTGGTCGACAGGTTGAACTGCATCGTCACGTAGGTCGATCCCGCGTCGCAGTAGTCGCCGTGGGCGATGATCCCCATGCGGATGTCGGGGATGTGCGAGAAGAGCGTGTTGACCAGCTCCTCGACCTTGCGCCTGACCTGGGTCAGGCATGGGTACATGGAGCCCGTGGTGTCAAAGCTGACCACGACGTCGACGGGAGGGATGGCACTCATGGATACCTCGCTCGGGGTTTAGGGATGTCGGCACTCGGGCGCACATTCTATCCAGCGCCCCGAGCTTGTCCAGCCCGACACCAGACCCCTCTCGCCCCGAATCCTGCGCCCTCGACCGCTCAGGCGACGGGCGGCGGGGCCGCCTCGCCGTCGGGGAGCTCCGGAGAGCCCTCGGCGCAGCCGCGGTGGAGGGCGCGGGCGGCCATCAGGATCGTGGCAAGCAGCCCCCAGCCCAGGCCGACGACGACGCCCGCGTCGATGATGTTGCGGTAGGGGTAGGGCAGCAGCCTGACCGTCAACACCAGCGCCACGATCATCGTCAGCAGGGTCCAGCTGACGATCAGGCGCTTCTTGCTGGCGTGAAAGAGGCCGATGCAGAAGAAGGGCGCCAGCAGCGCCCGCGTCAAGGTCGGGTGCCGGGCCAGGTGGAAGGCGCGGGCCACGACGCGGGGCGAAAATCCCCGCTGGAAGCCCTTGTAGCCCTCGCTGTAGGCCATCAAGACCACGCTCAGGCCGTAGAGACCCCATTGCCAGAGGCTCAGGTCGAGCCGGACCAGCGGCTCGAAGGCCAGCTCAGAGAGCGACCATATCGGCCGGCCGAGCAGCAGCGCGACGCCGACAAAACCCCACGTCGCCGCGGCGACGCCCAGCAGCGGCATCTTGAGCGGCTCGGTTGTGGCCTGGACTTCCATCGCTATGATTGATCTCCAGCGTGCCCCAGCGGCAGGCGAGCCACAATGAAGCCCACATGGGCGCCGCCGTCAAGTCCGGAGCGCCGCCATGAGCCTGCCCGACGACAAGGTGCTGCGCGCGATGCGCACTCTCCCTGAGCCCGTCATGCGCCAGAGCGCCCTCGTGGCGCAGCTTGAGGCCCGCGAGGCGGGCGAGGCGGCGCTCTGGCTCGACGGGCTCCTGCGCTTGAGCGCGCTGGGCGATCCGGCCGCCCGCGAGGCAGCGTCGTCGCTGGCCGCCTGGATGATCCGCGCTCGTCGAGAGGGGGTCGCCGAACCCCTTGAGCGGATCCGGCGCGGCGCCGAGGCTCAGGGGCTGCCCCTGATCTCGGCCCTCTTCGCCGAGGCCCCCGCCCACCGCCGCCTCGCCCCAGGCGGCCGGCTGCCTTCGATCGGCGTCGGCGCGCGCCAGCCGATGGCGACCCTCGTGGCGCCGCCCTGGCGCGAGGGCGCCCTGAAGTCCCCCGAGCAGCGCCGGTGGCTGATCGTCTCCAGGCTGCTCGGACGGCTCGTGCGGCACCCCGACGCGGTCTTCGTGCAGAGCCTGCTGCGGCAGCCCTGGCTCAAGACCGAGGATGTGGTCGCGATCGCCGCCCGGCGGCCTTCGACCCCCGCGATCGCCTTCGAGGTCGCCGCGTGCCCCAGGTGGAGCCAGCGCCTGGCCGTCCGCGAGGCGCTCGTCCACAACCCCTACACGCCGCTGTCCATCGTCCTGCCCTTGATGTTGACGATCTCTCGCCCTTCGCTCTCGGCGCTTGAGAACGCCCACCCGCTGGCGATTCAGGTCGCCCGCGCGCTGCTCGACGCGGCTTGATCGAGGCCCGCGCGCAGGTCGGGGGCCGCGCTCAGGGGGAGGGCGAGTCGGGGACGAAGTCGAGGCTGACGGAGTTGATGCAGTAGCGCAGGCCCGTGGGCTCGGGGCCATCCGGGAAGACGTGGCCCAGGTGCCCGCCGCAGTGATCGCAATGCACCTCGGTGCGCGTCATGCCGAACTTGCCGTCCTCGCGCTCGGCGACTCGCCCCGGCTCCAGGGGCCGGGTGAAGCTCGGCCAGCCGGTGCCCGAGTCGAACTTGTCCTCCGAGGCGAAGAGGGGCGCCCCGCAGGCCGCGCAGGTGTAGCGCCCCACGCCCTTGTTCTTCAGCAGCGCGCCGGTGAAGGGCCGCTCGGTGCCCTCCTTGCGCAGCACCGCGTACTGCTCCGAGGTCAGCCGAGCCTTCCAGTCCTCGTCCGTCAGCGTCGACCGCGTCCCCACCGCCGGGATCACCCGGTCTGAGGGCGCGCCGGGCGCGATGGCGGCCTTCGACTCGGGCGGATTCAGCGAGGCGTCGATGTCGCGGTCAACGACGGCGTCGGCCTGCCTCTGGCTGCACCCCCAGATCGTCAGGGCCAGGGTCGCGAGCAGGATCAGCAAGATCGCGGTCTTCATGAGGATTTCCTTCGGTTGTCTGGGCGCGGTCGGCGCCCTGTCGCTGCCCATGTTACGAGCCAGCGCCCGATTCGGTTACAACAAAGCTGTCCAGGGCGCGGACGATCTCAGGCTGGGTCCGCCAAGGTTCAAGAATCCACCACGCTCGCCGAACGCCCCACGCTCCTCGCACCGCCCCCGTTGGGGACGGGCTCGTCGGGTGGGGCTAGAATCTCAGGGTGGGCTGCGCCCTCTCGGTCGCAGGCCCCCGCACGACCGAAGTCAACACCTGGGGCAGCGCACCCCAGGATATTGTATGATGGCTGTCCATAGGTTCAGTTGACGCGCAGGGCCGGCCCTGCGATCCTCCGAGGTCCGCCCGCTGGCCTGCGCCCCTCGGGCGCACCCCCCCCCGCTTATCCACGCCCCACCCGACGAGCCCGCCCAACGGGCGGTGCGAGGAGCGTGGGGCGATCGCTCCGGTGGACGCGACGGAGGAGGGAGGTGATGAAGATCCTGTGCGACCGGATGCTCCTGGGGCTCGGCCACTGGCTCAGGGTGGCGGGCTACGATACGCATTGGGCCGAGGCGGACTGGCCCGACCGGGAGGTCGTGGCGCTGGCCGTGCGCGAGGATCGGATCCTGCTGACCTGCGATCAGGAGATCCACGACCACAGGGCGGCCGCGGGGCGGCGCGTGGTGCTCTCGTCCAACGCGCTCGAGGACTGCGCGGTGGAGCTTGGCCGGCACGCGGACATCGAGATCGACTGGCTCTTCGCGCCCTTGAGCCGCTGCCTCAAGTGCAATGTGGTGTTGGTCGAGGGCGGGCCGGAGCACTTCGACGAGCTCCCGTCGGGGCTCGTGGGCTTCGTGACGCGGGTGGAGTTCTGCGGCGGGTGCCGTCGGGTCTACTGGGCCGGCTCTCACGCCGATCACATGCTTGAGCGCCTGCGGGAGCTGGAGAGGCTGTGCGCCCGTGGGCGCTCCGAGCGGCTCAGAGGGTCTTGAGGGCCTCTCGGATCTGGCGGCGGCGGCTGAGGTTCCACCAGGGGACCTCAAGGGCCTCCAGGGCGAGCTGATGGGCCTTGAGGGCGCGGGCCTCGCTCTGGTCGAGGGTCCGCTGGGCGCTCTGCTGCCAGGTCTTCCAGTCGAGGAGGAGCTGTCGGGCCTGCTCATAATGGCGCACGGCCGTGGCGCGCTGGTCGACGGCGATCTCGAGCTTCTTGAGGGTGGCGTCGCGCTGATCGATCACCCGGTTGAGCTGGTTGTTGACCTTGTCGCGCTGGTTGATCGCGTGGTCGAGCTGCAGGGAGGTCTGCTCGCGCTGGTGGACGGCGCGGGCCAGGTCACGGAGGGCGTCGTCGCGCTCCTCGATCAGCGCCGAGGAGCGCTCCAGCAGCCCGTCGCGCTCCTGGGCGACCCGATGGTGCTCGTTCAGCAGCGCCCTGTTGGCCTCGATGGCCCCGTCGCGCAGCTGGACCAGCCGGGCGATCTTCGCCGCCGCCTGCTCCCGCTCCGCGATGGCCTGCTCGGCGCGCTGAAGCGCGAGCTGGGTTTGTTCAACAACCTCGCGCTCCTGGGCGGCTTCGCGCTCCTGGGCGGCCTCATCGTGCGCTTGATGCGTCGCGTCGGCGAAGAGCACCCGGTCCCCTTCGAGCACGAGCCGCAGCCGATCCTCGCCGATGGAGAGCGCCGCGTCGAGGGTCGAGGGGCCAAAGCCCGCGCCGCTCTCCGCCCTCAGATCCAGGCTGTCGAAGCTGGCCTCGTCCAGGCCCAGATCGCCGAAGTCCAGCTCCGCCAGCGCCTCGAGCACGGCGCCGCTCGGCCCGTCGAGATCGAACTCCGACGAGGGGGCCTGCGCCGTCGGGAGATCGTCGAGCTCGACGAGCTGTCGGATGGCCTCGCGCGAGAGCAGGGGGCGGTAGCGCGCCTCATGGTCGGAGATCCGGCGCTCGACGGCGCCGCGCTTGAGCAGCCGCTTGAGGGTGCGATGGGAGACGCCCAGCGCGTGACAGAGATCCTCGCGGTCCATCCACATCGGTACGATCGCGCCGTGCCCCGCAACGCTTGCGGGGTTAGAGGCTTCCTTCCTGATGATTGAAGAGGCCATCCTGGCACCTTGCTTCCAGTGAGGGGTGATGTAGGTCTTCCCAGGTGAAAGTATGACCCGTCGACGGCTCACGTCAAGTTTAAGGGCCGCACACCTTCGCCCCGCGTCGACCTCAGGGGAAGGGCGCGGGCCTGGGCTCGCCGGGCGCGTAGATCAGGTCGAGCATGATCGAGCGCCAGTCTCCCTCGGCCTCAAGGCTGGCCAGGACGGAGTTGAGCCCCCACTGGAGCCGGTTGACGAAGACCCAGTCGCGCGGCATGTCCATCTTGAACTTGTTGGGGTTGTCCCCGATCATCAGCCGGAAGGACTCCGAGACGTAGGTGTGGGTGTAGCGAAAGGGCCTGTCGTGCAGCCACGGCCTGTAGAGGTAGCGCACGATCTCGAAGTGGTGGGCGTAGTCAAAGCCCTCTTTGGCCATGCCGCTGGCCCGCATCAGGTGATCGAAGCGCGGCCTGTCGTTCTCCAGCGCCGCCCGCATCAGCGCCTTCCACCCGTCCACGAAGCCCTGATCGAAGCGCTTGACGCACCCGAAGTCCAAAAAGACCACCTCGCCGTCCCTGAAGAGGTAGTTGCCGGGGTGCGGATCGCAGTTGAAGATCAAGTGCTTGAAGATCGACCCGAAGGCCAGGCGGAAGATGGTGCGGCCCGCAGCGTCGCGCTCGGCCTGGGAGGCCGAGGCCGCGAAGTCCTTGAAGCGCAGCCCGTCGACGAAGCCCGTCGTCAACACCCGCTCGGTCGACAGCTCCCGCACCACCTCCGGAAAGGCGACCATCGGCTCTTTGGCCCACAGCGCCGCGAAGTGATCCAGGTTGTCGGCCTCCTGCCTGTAGTCGCACTCCTCCAGGAGCCGATCCCGGATCTCCCCCACGATCCCCTTGGAGTCCACCGCCCTGAAGGCCGGCCCCGTGATGGCGTTGACGATCGACGCATTGCGCAGATCGCTCTTGAGCGCCTTGACGATCCCCGGATACTGAACCTTGACGGCCACCTCCCGGCCCTCAAGGTCCGTGGCCCGGTGCACCTGCCCGATGCTCGCCGCCGCGAAGGGCATCGGCTCCCACCGCGCGAAGAGCGCCTCGGGCCGCCGCCCCAGCTCGGCCTCGATCAGCCTCGCCACCGACTCCGGGTCCACCGGCGGGGTCCTGTCCTGCAGATCCTCCAGGTGGCCTCGCCAGCTCTCCGGCAGCGCCGTGTCCATGTAGCTGATCATCTGGCCGACCTTCATCACGGCGCCCTTGAGCTGCCCCATCGTCGTGAGCAGCTCCAGCGCCGCCGCGGCCTCCTTGTCCGCCTGCCCCTCGCCGCCCGACACGGCCCGCTTGATCGCACCGGTGCCCATCGTCGCGGCCACCTTGAGCGCCATCGCCGATGACTTCGCATTGCGGCCCAGCCACGACGTGCTGATCGCCCCGAGGCCCTTGTCCTTCTTGTCGCCCATTCGCGCTCCAGCGCCCGACGCCCCTGCGACTCGCCCTGGCGGCCCGACGAAAGGTCAGGGCGAGGTTCCCGGCGAGCATCAACCTGCCGAGAGGCTCACCGCCGTCGCCGCGCGATCAACGCCGCGAGCAGCAGCCCGATCAGAGGCCAGGGGGATGTCCTCGTCGGCCGCGCCAGCGCGCTGCAGGCGCAGGACTCGTCGGTGTCGACGCCCGGATCATCGCCCTCTTCCTCGTCCGGGGCGTCGTTGTTGAAGGCGTCCTCGGGCTCGGCCTCGGGGAGATCGTCGGCGGGGTCGTTGGGGTCGGTGCCGCCGTCGATCTCGGCCCCGTCGTCCACGCCGCCCGCGTCGGAGTCCGGCAGGAGCGGATCGGTCAGCAGGGTCAGGGCCTCATCTCGATCGGTCAGGCCGTCGTCGTCGGTGTCGGAGTCGAGCGGGTCGGTGCGCCGGGCGTCCTCGTCGCCATCATCGAGGCCGTCGCCGTCGGTGTCGGCGAGGGTGGGGTCGGTGCCGCGGTCGATCTCGGCCCGGTCGCTCAGGCCGTCGCCGTCGGTGTCGTCGCGGGTCGGATCGGTGCCGTGGAGGTTGACCTCGTCGCCGTCGCTGAGGCCGTCGCTGTCGCTGTCGGTGTCGAGCGGGTCGGAGCCGGCCATCTCCTCGGCCCCGTTGTCCAGGCCGTCGCCGTCGATGTCGCCGTCGCAGACGTCCCCGAGGCCGTCGCCGTCGGTGTCGAGCTGGTCGGTGTTGGCCACCTCGGGGCAGTTGTCCTCATCGTCGAGCAGGCCGTCGAAGTCGGCGTCGCCCTGGCAGGCGTCGCCGACGCCGTCGCCGTCGGTGTCGGTCTGGTCAGGGTTGGTGACCAGGGGGCAGTTGTCCTCCACGTCGGGGACGAAGTCGTTGTCGTCGTCCTCGTCGCAGGCGTCGCCGCGCCTGTTCAGGTTGGTGTCGCGCTGGTCGGGGTTGGCGTTCAGCGGGCAGTTGTCCGTCAGGTCCGAGATGGCGTCGTTGTCGTCATCCAGATCGCAGGCGTCGCCCTGGCCGTCCTCGTCGTTGTTGCCCTGATCGAAGTTGGCGACCTGCGGGCAGTTGTCGTTCTCGTCCGGGACGCGATCCCGGTCCTCGTCCGGGGCCAGCGCCGTGACGGACCAGCGCTGCTCGCCGCGCCCGCCGTCGCCGTCGTCCGCAACGATGGCCACGTCGTAGGTCAGCTCGAAGTCGGCCGGCGTCGGCGTCCAGGTCAGCCGCCCTTGAGCGTCGATCGTCATGCCCGCGGGGCCTTCGAGCAATTCGAAGGTCGGCGGATCGAAGGCGGCCCCAGGATCGACGACCTGGACGAAGTAGGTGTAGAGGTTGCCCACCCCGGCGATCTCGTCCGGGGTGCTGTCGATCGTCGGGGCGACGTTGGCGACCTGGATCGTCGCCTCGGCCGTCTCCACGGCGTTGGACACGTCGGTGATCTGCAGCCGGACGGTGGCCGAGGCCGGCCCGTCCATCCCGGAGCTGTCAAAGTCGGCCGCTGGGCCGGCGGCGTCGTCGAACTGCCCGTCGTTGTCCAGATCCCAGGCGAAGGCGACGATCTCGCCGCGCGAGCGGGCCGCGCTGAGCGTCACGAACGGCGTCCCCTCGGTGATCGGGTAGTTGCCGCCCGCGTCGGCCCGGAAGGTCACCCGAGAGAGCCGATAGGCCTGCTGGCTCGGCGGCGCCCCCTGGGCGTTCTGGAGCTGGAGGCCGATGGTCCCGGACTCGTTCTCGACGCCCACGGTGATGATCCGGGTGGTCGCCGCGATCTGGCCGTGGCGGATCTCCACGTCGCCATCCTCAAAGAGGACGATCTGGAAGTTCACCTGACCCGGATCGCCGAAGTAGGGCACGCCCTCGAAGCTGACGACGAAGCGCCGGTTGGGCGCCGTGCCCAGCACCCCATGGCGCACCACGCCGCCTGCGCCGGGGTTCAGATCGGTCCACAGCGCTGCGATGATCGCGTCCGGCGATCCCCCCTGCGGTATCGGCTGCCCTGAGCAGCACCCGTTGACCTGGTCGGGCAGGAAGGTGACGAAGCCGTTCGAGCTGATGAAAACCTGAGTATAATCCTGATCATAGAAGTTGAAGGTGAAGCCGATGGGGAAGGGCCCAACGACCGTGTCGTCGCTGGACACCCCCGAGACGGTCGTCACCGCCTCGAAGGAGGCCATCGCAGGCGAGCAGGTGGTGTCAAAGGCGTCCGGGGTTCCGTCACAGACGATCTGCGCGCTGGCCACCCCGGCTCCGATCCATGTCACGCAAAATATTGTAATAACTAATGAAAAAATCTTATGCACTGTCCGCTCCCTCATGGATCTACAAGGCGTCTCTGTGTCCTTTCCTTGCACCGGAGGCGATCATAGCAGATCCACGACCCGAGCAGGAAGGGCTCGCGAAGCGTCGGAGCCCGGCGAGCTTGAGCCGGACGCCCACTCTGGCCTATTGTCGGTGGAACACGGCGCGCGCGCCAGTTGTCAGGAGCGATCATGAGAGCCCACCCCTTTACCATCGCCAGGGCCGCCGGCTGGCCCGCCCTCGTCCTGCTCACCTCGCTCTTCGGGGCGAGCGCGGCCTTCGCGCTGCCCAACACGGTCACCGTCACCGACACGGATCGCGACGCGGTCTTGACCTTGACGACCTGGGATCAGGCCATCACCGAGGACGCCAGGAGCCGCTGCACCGTCCGCATCCAGGCCGGATCGGGGGAGATCGACTTCACGGCCGGCGACACGATCGTGATCCGGGTCTTCGAGGACGACGCGCTGGGCAACGATCTGCTCTTCCAGGCCGACTTCACCATCACGCCGGCCGAGCTCCGGGCCGGCGCCGTCGACCGGACCTTCGACTGCTCGACCAACTTCGGCACCGACGGCGTCGGGGGGACGGAGATCTTCGCCGAGGCCGACGTCAACAAGGACGAGTGCGGCTTCTTCTGCAACCTGGAGGAGCCGCAGACCGGCAACATCGACATCGCCGAGGTCGACGATGACGGCGAGGAGCCCGATGACGACCCGAGCGCGGCCAACAACCTGGGCATCGGCCTGACGCGGGGGCGGATCGGGCGCGATCAGGACTGGGTCTTCGTCAACATCGACCCGACGCCGGCCAACTTGAGCTTCACCCTCGTCCACGAGCCCGCCTTCGGGCGCCTGGAGGTGGCCCTCTTTGACACCAACGACCGCCGGATCGCCGATGGCGTCGACAACCCCGGCGACACCGCGCTGCTGGCCCCGAGGCTGGCTGTCGGCACCTACCGGCTGCGCATCTCGCCGCAGCAGAGCAACGACTTCAACTTCTACGACATGCGCCTGATCGTCGAGCCGGCCATGGTCCAGTGCACCCCCGGCGTCGAGGAGTCCGAGGCCTGCGGCAGCTGCGGCACCCGCACCCGGCGCTGCGGCAACGACGGCAACTTCGGCCCCTTCGGCACTTGCGGCGGTGAGGGGGAGTGCGCGCCGGGCGACGAGCGGGCCGCCGTCTGCGGCAACTGCGGCACCCAGACCGAGGTCTGCGACGACGCCTGCGGCTGGACCCCCGGCGGGTCGTGCATGGGGGAGGGCGAGTGCGCCCGCGGCGCGGTCGAGGCGCTGGTCTGCGAGGGCGGCAACCAGACGCGGGTGTGCAGCGACGCCTGCACCTGGGGTGCGTTCAGCGCGTGCCTGGGCGACGAGTGCCAGGACGGCCAGGAGCAGCCTTGCTACGATGGCCCGCAGGGCACCGAGGGCGTCGGCGCCTGCGCCCCCGGCCGCCAGTTCTGTCAGATGGGCCGCTTCGGCGACTGCCAGGCCCAGGTGACCCCCGCGCCCGAGCAATGCGCCGACGGCCGGGACAACGACTGCGACGGGGAGGCCGACGAGGCCGACGAGGACTGCGCCGAGGAGGGCGCCGAGATCGGCAGCGCCTGCCTTGAGGACGGCGAGTGCGCCGGGGCGCTGATCTGCCTGTCGCCGCCGGAGCACGCGGCCTTCGTCGGCGGCTACTGCGGCGACGAGGACTGCGTCCAGGACGACGACTGCGGCGCCGACGGCGTCTGCGGCGAGGTCTTCGGGCGCAGCTTCTGCCTGCGGATCTGCCAGGGGGCGCCGGACTGCCGGCGCGGCTACCGCTGCGCCAGCGTCGGCGGCGACGAGGACGCCTGCGTGCCGGGCTGCGCCAGCGCCGCCGACTGCACCGACCCCACGCGCCCGATCTGCGATCCGGACACCAACCTCTGCGTCGCCGGCCCCGACCCCAACCCTGAGCCTGAGCCCGAGGCCAACCCCGAGCCCGACGCCAACCCCGAGCCCAACCCGACGCCCGAGCCCGAGATGGGCCCGGACCTCGACGTCGACGGGGGCACCCCCGCGACCCCCCAGGGCGGCGGCTGCTGCACCATCCCGCCGGCCAACCCTCCGAGGACGCCCTGGGCGCCGATCGCCCTCGCGCTGATCGTCGGCGCGCTCATCGCCGGCCGGCGGCGCGAGGATCTTTAAGGTGTTGACGCCGTGAGTCGGCGCGATCGGCGCCGGGCAGGCGAGAGCGAGACAATGGCCGCTGGCCAAGGGAGGACGCGATGCGACTTGGATTGATGCTGGGCTACTCCGGGGCCGGCCTGGCCCTCGACGTCGAGCTGGTCAAGGAGGCCGAGCGCCTCGGCTACGACTCGGTCTGGACCGCCGAGGCCTGGGGCTCGGACGCCGTCACGCCGCTGGCCTGGCTGGCCGCCCAGACCTCCACGATCAAGCTCGGCACCGCGATCATGCAGATCCCGGCCCGCACCCCCGCCATGGCCGCCATGACCGCCATGACCCTCGACGCCCTCTCCGGCGGCCGCTTCATCATGGGCCTGGGCACCAGCGGACCCCAGGTCGTCGAGGGCTGGCACGGCCAGCCCTTCACCAAACCGCTGACCTGGATGCGCGAGTACGTCGAGATCGTCCGCGCCATCCTGGCCCGCGACGCCCCCCTGTCCTTCGACGGCGAAAAGTACCAGATCCCCTACCGCGGCGCCGACGGCCTCGGACAGGGCAAGCCGCTGCGCAGCATCATGCACGGCCGCACCGACATCCCCATCTACACAGGCTCCATGGCCCCGCTCTCGCAGACCGCCTCCGCCGAGATCGCCGACGGCGTCCTGCTCACCTGCATGAACCCAGAACGCCCCGAGATCATTGAGGATCGCCTGCGCGAGGGCTTCGCGCGCGCCGGCAAGGGCAAGAACTTCGACACCTTCGACGTCGCCCCCACCGTCGCCGTCGCCTACAGCCCAGACCCCGCCGACATGGACCGCCTGCGCGCCCCCCTCAAGGCTCAGCTCGCCCTCTACATCGGCGGCATGGGCTCGCGCGAGAAGAACTTCTACAAGGACTACATCTGCCGCGCCGGCTTCGAAGCCGAGGCCCACAAGATCCAGGACCTCTTCCTCGCCGGACAGCGCAAGGAGGCCGTCGCCGCCGTCTCCGACAAGCTCGTCGACACCCTCTACCTCATCGGCACCCGCGACCACCTCCGCGACCGCGTCGACGTCTGGAAGCAGACCAACGTCGGCACCCTCATCGTCGGCGGCATGGGCGTCGACGCCCTGCGCATCCTCGCCGAGCTCGTCCTCTGAGGCCCCAGCCCTACAGCCCCGTGATCCGGATCCCCGTCCCCTTGGACTTGTAGCGCTTGTTCATGTGGATCAGCACCGGCGTGAGCGCCTCCAGCGCCACCGCATTGCACAGCACCCCGGCGTCCAGCCCCCTCAACCCCAGATCCCCGATCAACCCGATGACCAGCTCGCGGGCCGCCTCGTCATCGCCGCACACCAGCACGTCGCAGTCGATCGCGTGCCTGGGATCGCTCAGGTGCGCCGAGCTGACGTGGTGGAGCGCCGCCACGACCTTGACCCCCGCGCCCAGCAAGCCCTGGGCCTCCTGCGCCGCCGACGTGCCCTCCGGCACCCGCACCCGATCGACCTTCGGCGGCGCCAGCGGCACCGTGATGTCCACCATCACCTTGCCCCCCAGCCCCTCGACCAGCCCCTCCAGCGTCGCTCGATGCGCGCCGTAGGGGACGCACAAGATCACCACCTGCGCGCCGTCTATCGCCTCGGCGTTGTCCCCGCCACGGATCGCGATCCCCTGCTCGGCCGACAGCTCGGCGGCCTTCTCCAGCCCCCGCGCCCGCTCCCGCGATCCGATCGACACCTCATGCCCCGCCAGCGCCCACCGCACCGCCAGCCCGCGCCCCTCCTTGCCCGTCCCCCCGATCAGCCCCAGTCGCATCACTGTCCTCCTTGGCAGCAGCCCTTGTTGCGGGTACATCGTAGGGGGTCCGGGCCCCTCTGTCACCGAGGTTGATGGTGCAAGAACCAACCAGGATCGCCGCGAGCCCCTCTTCTCTGACCCTCCACGCCCTGACCGGCATCCCCATCGCCCAGCCCGGCGACGATCCCGCCGCCCTGGTCCTGGCCGCCCTGGCGCGCCACGACCTCGAACTCGCCGACGGCGACGTCGTCGTCATCGCCTCCAAGCTCGTCGCCCGCGCCGAGGGCCGCTTCGTCGACCTCTCCACCCTCGCCATCTCCGACGAGGCCGCCGCCCTGGCCGCCGAGATCGACCAGGACCCCGCCCTCGTCGCCCTCATCCTCGACCACAGCGCCTCCATCTCCCGGAAGGCCCCAGGCGCCCTCATCGTCCGCCATCGCCTCGGCTTCATCGCCGCAAACGCTGGTATTGACTTGAGTAATTCTCAACCCCTCGACGCCCCCCCCGGCTCCGGCCCCTGGGCGCTGACCCTCCCCGCAGACCCCGACCGGAGCGCCGCCGACATCCGCGCCGCCCTCGAAGCCGCCTCCGGCGCCGCCATCGGCCTCATCGTCAGCGACTCCTTCGGCAGGCCCTTTCGCGAGGGCACCGTCGGCGTCGCCGTCGGCCTCAGCGGCCTGCCCGCCCTCTGGGACCAGCGCGGCGGCGCCGACCTCTTCGGCCGCACCCTGGAGCACACCATCACCGCCCTGGCCGATCAGGTCGCCGCCGCCGCCGACCTCCTCGCCGGGCAGGCCGCCGAGGCCACACCCGCCGTCCTCGTCCGCGGCCTGACCTTCACCCCCGCCCCCTCCTCCGCCCGCGACCTCGACCGCCCCCCCCACAAGGACCTCTACGCATGACCCCACCCACCCACACCGCCTTCCGATCCGTCGTCGCCCTCTCCGGCGGCGTCGGCGGCGCAAAGCTCCTCGACGGCCTCGCCCGCGCCCTCGACCCCGACCGCCTCACCGCCATCGTCAACACCGGCGACGACTTCACCCACTGGGGCCTCCACATCTGCCCCGACCTCGACACCGTCATGTACACCCTCGCCGGCCTCTCCCACCCCACCCAGGGCTGGGGCCTCGCCGGCGAATCCTTCGAAGCCCTCGCCATGATCCGTCGCTACGGCGCACCCGGCTGGTTCCAGCTCGGCGACCGCGACCTCGGCACCCACATCGCACGCACGCTCGCCCTGCGCGACGGCCAGACCCTCTCCCAGATCACCGACACCCTCTGCCGCGCCCTCAACGTCCGCCACCCCATCCTCCCCATGGCCGACGCACCCCGCCCCACCTTCGTCGACACCGACTCCCACGGCGCGCTCCCCTTTCAAGACTGGCTCGTCCTCCACCGCGCCGCGCCCGCTCCCCGCGCCATCCGCTTCGAAGGACCACCCACCCCCACCCCCGCAGCCCTCGACGCCCTCCACCGCGCCGACCTCGTCATCATCACCCCCTCCAACCCCTACGTCTCCATCGACCCCATCCTCGCCCTCGACGGCGTCCGCGACGCCCTGCGACACCTCCCCGTCCTCGCCATCAGCCCCATCCTCGGCGGCCGCGCCGTCAAAGGCCCCCTCGCCGACATGATCCCCGCGCTGGCCGCCAAACCCCCCTCCGCGCGCGCCGTCTTCGATCACTACGGCGACCTCCTCGACGCCGTCGCCCTCGAAGCCGACGACGCCGATCAGATCCCCCCCGGCCTCCCCGGCCTCGCGACCTCCACCCTCATGGGCGACCGCGACGACCGCGCACGCCTCGCCTTCGAACTCCTCGACTTCGCCGCCGAGCGCCTCCGATGACCTCTCCCTGGGCCATCCTCCCCATCAAGGGCTTCGCCCGCGCCAAGTCCCGCCTCTCACCCGCCCTCTCAACCCACCAGCGCGCCGACCTCGCCCGCCAACTCAGCCTCCACGTCCTCGACCAGCTCCTCGGCTGCGCCGATCTCCACGGCGTCCTCGTCTCCACCGACTCCCTCGACCTCCTCCACCTCGCCACCTCCCTCGGCGCTCACGCCATCGCCGATCCCCCCGACAACCCCACCCTCTCCACCATCATCGACGCCGCCCTCGATCACCTCACCAACACCCTCGACGCCTCCCACGCGCTCGTCTTCATGGCCGACCTCCCCCTCCTGACCACCCAGGACGTCTCAAACCTCGCACGCCTCTCCCTCTCCGCCGATCTCGTCCTCGCCCCCGACCGCGCCCAGCAAGGCACCAACGCCCTCGCGCTCCCTCTCCCCGCCCCGCTCAAGACCTGCTTCGGCCACCCCGACAGCTTCCCCCGCCACCTCCAACGCGCCCACGAACTCCACCTCAGCACCTTCACCCTCCAACACCCACACCTCGCCCTCGACATCGACCACCCCACCGATCTCCATCACTGGATGTCGACTTAAGTATTTGACTTTACAGTAATAAATGGGGCTCCGCCCCAAGCCCCGCCAGGGGCAATCTGCCCCTGGACCCCATCTTTGGAAATCATTTTAAGATCAACGGCTTAGACGGATTTTCTGTAGCGAAAGGATGGGGCGAGGGTGAGGGCGTGGTAGGAGCCGAAGGTGGCGTCGGGATCGGAGACGAGATCGAGGGGTTCGGGGGTGTCGGTGGAGGGGTCATCGAAGGTGTGGAGGGTGTCGTAGAGGGTGTTGCGCTGTGCGGGGATGCGTCCGGCGTCGCGGATGGCGTGGCGGAGGGTGGAGGGCCGCATGAGCTGCCCGTGCTGCGCGCCAGCGGAGGTGGAGATGCTCTCGTTGATGAGGGTGCCGCCGAGATCGTTGACGCCGCAGGACAGGAGCCATTGGGATTGGCGCAGGCCCTCCTTGACCCAGGAGGCCTGGATGTTGCGGAAGGAGGGCCCGAGCATGAGCCGGGCGATGGCGTAGAGTCGGATGACGTCGTCGCCGGTGGGGCCGGGGGGGACGCCGGGGAGGGAGTGGTCGAGGAACATGGGCGCTTCGGCGTGGACGAAGGAGAGGGGGACGAACTCGGTGAAGCCGCCGGTGTCGGCCTGGATGGAGCGCAACAGGTCGAGGTGTCGCATGCGCTGCTCGAGGGTCTCGACATGCCCGAACATCATGGTGGCGGTGGTGGGCAGGCCGATGGAGTGGGCGGCGGTGATGACCTCGATCCACTCCCGGGTGGTGATGCGGCCGGGGGCGATCTGGTCACGGAGGGCGTCGTCGAGGATCTCGGCGGAGGTGCCGGGGAGGGAGCCGAGGCCGGCGTCGACGAGCTCGATGAGGTAGTCGCGGACGGGGGTGCGGGCCAGGGCGGCGCCGTACTTGATCTCTTCGGGGGAGAAGGCGTGGATGTGGAGGTCAGGGCGGGCGGCTTTGACGGCGCGGCACAGGTCCGGGTAGAGGCGGCCCCAGGCGCTGGGGGCGAGCCCGGCCTGGAGGCAGACCTCGGTGGCGCCCATGTCGGCGGCCTCGACGGCGCGGCGCACGACCTCTTCGGTGTCGAGCATGTAGCCTTGCTCGGAGCGCAGGGTGCGGGAGAAGGCGCAGAAGCGGCAGGCCTTGATGCAGACGTTGGTGAAGTTGATGTTGCGGTTGACGACGTAGGTGACGACCTCGCCGGCCTGTCGGGCGCGCATGTGGTCGGCGCACAGGCACAGGGCGAGCAGGTCGAGGCCGCGCGCGCGGCTCAGGGTGACGCCTTGTTGCCAGCTCAGGGGGCGGTCGGCGAGGCAGCCTTCGAGGGCGGCGCGGATGTCGGGGGAGACGCCAGTGAGGCAGGAGGCCAGATCGGGGGTGCTTTGCATCATGACCTCTGGGTGGGGGAGCAGTGCTGGAGCCTGGCGTCGACGGCGAGGGTGAGGGGCAGGAGGTCGGGGTGCAGGTGGTCGGGTGAGCGGAGGTAGCGGGGGTAGATGGGGAGCCGGGGGCGCAGGAGGAAGCCGGCGTCGGCGCAGACCTCGGCGAGCCGGTCGAGGTGCGGCCAGGGGTGCGCGGGGTTGATGTAGTCGGGGGTCAGGGGCGAGATGCCGCCGAAGTCGTTGACGCCGGCCTGGATGAGCAGGTGCGTGGCGGCGGGGTTGAGGTTGGGGGGGGCCTGGACGCTGACCTCGTCATCGAGGATGAGGCGGGCCAGGGCGACGGCGTGGGCGATCTCGACGTCGGCGGGCTCGGGCGCCAGGGCCATGGGGGTGGTTTCGAAGGCGCGGAAGTTCTGGACGATGACCTCCTGGATGTGCTGGCCTTCGCGGTGGAGGTCGCGGATGGCCAGGAGGGTCTGGACGCGCTCAGTGGGCGTCTCGCCGATGCCGAGCAGGAGGCCGGAGGTGAAGGGGATGCCGAGCTGTCCGGCGTGGCGGGTCATGGCGACGCGGGCCTCGGGGCGCTTGTCGGGGGCGCGGTGGTGGGGCATGCCCTTGCCGCAGAGGCGAGGGCTGATGTTCTCCAGCATGAGGCCGAGGCTGACGTTGACGGGGCGCAGGCGGGCCATCTCGTCGCGGTCGAGGACGCCGGCGTTGGTGTGGGGCAGCAGGCCCTTGGAGAGCGCGATCTGGCCGGCGTGGACGAGGTAGTCGACGGTGTCCTTGTGGCCCCACGACTCAATCAGCGCCCGGTAGTCGGGGAAGACGTCGGGGCGGTCGCCGAGGCAGAACAGCGCCTCGGCGCAGCCCAGCTCGCGGGCGCGCTCGCACTGCGCCTCGATCTGGGCGGGGGTCATGGTCCACTCGCCGGCGTCGCCAGGAGAACGGCGAAAAGAGCAGTAGTCACATCGGTTTCGGCACAAGTTTGTCAGCGGCAGGAAGACCTTGGGGGAGTAGGTCAGGGTGGCGCCCGGGAAGGCGCGATCGCGGCGGGCAGCGGCGGCGGCCAGGAGCGCGCCGAGGCCCCCTCCCAGGTGCGGCGCTCCTCCAGAGTGATCGAGCGGGGGGGCGCCGTGGGGATGATCGACCAGGGCGGCGAGGTCGGCCAGCGCCAGCGCGTCGAGGTCCGAGAGCGGTTCTTGTCGTGCGGCGGCGTTGAGCGCGCGCGCGGTGGCATCGGTCATGGGCCGCTCCAGCGTCGAGATCCTGGCGGACCTTAGAAAACGCGGCCGGAAAAATCAATCACCGCCCAACGCAACGCGGGCGCTGGAGCGTCGAGCGATTCGCTCTCAGGCTCATGGGAGGTCGAAATCAAGATTCGTGTCTTGTGAATTTTTGTTCAGTCTTGTTTGATCGTCAGGGCCGGCCTAACCTTGGGAGGTGACCTCGATTCATGGCGCGAGCGCGGCTCCACTTGTCATGCCGGTTCGCACCAGGGTGGGCCTTCTCCCACTGGGTCGAGAAGGGGGATCGGGGTGGGTTATGGCTTGTGCAGATGAACAGGGTGGGTCGATAAGCGGCGCTGAGGAGTCGGCTGACGTCCTGTTTGGCGAGCCGGAGCCGCGCATTCGTCGTCGCCGGGAGTCTCGCCGGGACGCTCAGGCCAGCGAGCAGCCGACCCACATCCGGCCCGCGCGTTCAAGGGGCGCCTCGGCGAAGTCGCTCGATGGCGGGCGAGCGGCGCCGTCGAGCGACTTCGCCGAGGCGTCGCGGTCGAGGATGGTGCTCCTGAAGGCGGTGGAGGCCGAGCCTGAGGCACCTGTCGCGGCGGTGGCGTTGAGCGACTTCATCGCGACTTCGCGCTCTCGGATGATCCGGCTGCCCGAGGCGGGCGACGCGGCCAAGGGGCCAGAGAAGGGCTTGATGAACCTCGACGTCGAGGCGACGGGTCAGGCCAGGGGAGGGCGCTCGGGGCTCATCAGCCTCAAGGATCTGTCGTCGGTGTTGGAGAAGGGCGCTTCGAAGGCCCCGGAGGTTGCGGCGGAGCCCTCGAAGGAGGCGCCGCAAGAGGCCGAGCGCGCTCAACAGCGGAAGGTCAAGCGCCCTCGTCGGCCAGTTGCGCTCCAGATCGACCCGGCGGAGGAGGGTGATCCGCTCACTGGCCCGCTGGTCTTTGGCGTGGGCGATGTGGGTCGGGGTGTCCGGCACGTCGTGGGGGTCTTCGGGCTGGTCTTCGTCGGCTCGCTGATGTTGTCGTCGGTCTTGGGGCTGGGGGCCAGGGAGCTGGCGCTGGCGACCGACGAGGCGATGATCTTCGCCCGGGCGGGGCTGCTGTCCGTCGCCGGGATCGCGGCGGTCGCGGGCCTGCGCCGCGAGGGGCTGGAGCGGCTGGGGTGGGTTCCGCGCTGGAAGCCCTTCGTGCTCTCGCTGCTGGCCGCCGTGGCGATGGGCAGCGCCGCCAGCGCGCTGGCCCGCTTCGAAGTCGACGCGACGGCGACGCTGGCCGGGATCTTCGGCCTGCTGACCGTCCGGGCCTTCGCCGAGGTGCTCTTCTTCCAGGGCTTCGTGACTCGGACCCTGCTGGTCGAGATGAAGAACCCGGCCTCGGCGGTGCTGGTCAGCGCCGGCCTCTACGGCCTCTACGCGCTGACCTACGTCCCGATCCTTCAGGCCTCGCCTGCGGCCATGATCTACGCCGTGCTCGTCTACACCCTCGGCGGCGGGCTGCCGCTGGCCTTGATGTACGCGAGGACCCGCTCGGTGGCCGCGCTCTTCGCCTGTCAATTCATCATCTTGCTGATGGCCGCGCTCGGCGGCTTGAGCTACGCCACGAAGCTGGCCGGGTAGCGCGGCCTGGGCGCGGCGAGGGGAAGAAGGGGCCGCCGCGCGGCATGGGCGAGCCTCGGCCGCGCCCGCCAGCTGGGACCTGGCCCCACTCCACTGGCCTCTGGACTCGAAGAAGGGACCTCCGCGCGGCCTGGGCGAGCGTCGGCCGCGCCGCCCTGCCTCAGGGCCAGGGCGAGTTGCGGCGCTGGGCCAGGACGAGCAGCAAGAGCGCGAGGCACAGCAGCGGCCAGCTTGAGCCGGGCGCGCGAGAGAGGCCGTGCTGGCTGCAGGCGATGAGGCTCTCCTCGACCGTGGGGCCGCGCGAGGGGGTCGGGAGGTCTGCGTCGAGGTCGTCGATGACGCCGTAGGATTCGGGATCGGTGGGATCGGTGCCCTCGTTGAGCTCCTGGCCGTCCTGGCGCCCGTCGCGGTCGCTGTCGGGGTGCAGGGGGTCGGTGCCGTTGCGCAGCTCCTCGCCGTCGCTCACGCCGTCGCGGTCGCTGTCGGCGTGCAGGGGGTCGGTGCCGCGCTCGATCTCGTCGCCGTCGGTGAAGCCGTCGTCGTCCGAGTCGGGATCCAGGGCGTTGATGAGCCCGTCGAGGTCGGTGTCGAGGTTCCAGTTGGGCTCCAGGCCGTCGAGGATGCGGTCGTCGTCGCTGTCGGGGTCGTGGGGGTTGGTGCCGAAGATCCCCTCGGTGGCGTCGGCCAGGCCATCCCGATCGTTGTCCAGGACCCACCGGTCGTCGCTGGGATCGCCGGGGTCGGTCTCGCCGGGATCGCGCCGGCCGTTGCGGTCCAGATCCTCGGCGCCGTCGACGAGGCCGCCGCCGTCGCTGTCGGCGCGGCGTGGGTCGGTGGTGGTCGACGGGTCCAGATCGGGGATGAAGTGGCCCGCGCTCAGGTCGGTGTCGGACGGCGCGAGGGTCAGGCCCGCCTCGGTGCCGTCGAGGAGGCCGTCGTCGTCGCTGTCCGGATCAAGGGCGTCGTTCAGCCCGTCGCCGTCGGTGTCGAAGAAGCCCTCCAGCCCGTCGGTGAGGCCGTCGTCGTCCGAGTCCGCGTCGGCGATCCTGAGCTCGTGCGCCTGCTCGACGGCGTTGGGCAGCCCGTCGCCGTCGATGTCGTCGTCGCAGGCGTCGCCGACGCCGTCGCCGTCGTGGTTGAGCTGGTCCGGATCGGGAGCGCAGAGGCAGGCGTCGAGCGCGTTGAGGACGCCGTCGCCGTCGATGTCGTCGTCGCAGGCGTCGCCGACGCCGTCGTTGTCGCCGTCGAGCGATTCGAAGTCCAGAGCGTGCGGGCAGGTGTCGAGCGCGTCGAGGACGCCGTCGCCATCGGAGTCGTCGCAGGCGTCGCCGCGCCCGTCCCCGTCAAGGTCGCGCTGGTCGGGGTTGGCGGCGTAGCGGCACAGGTCGAGGTCGTCGAGGACGCCGTCGGCGTCGGAGTCGTCGCAGGCGTCCCCGGGCCCGTCTCCGTCGGCGTCGCGCTGGTCGGGGTTGGCGAGGCCGGGGCAGTTGTCGAGCGCGTCAAAGGCGCCGTCGGCGTCGGAGTCGTCGCAGGCGTCGCCGATCCCGTTCCCGTCAAGGTCGCGCTGGGGGCCGTTGGCCTTCAAGGGGCAGTTGTCGAGCGCGTCGAGGACGCCGTCGTCGTCGGAGTCATCGCAGGCGTCGCCGAGCCCATCTTCGTCGAGGTCGCGCTGGTCGGGGTTGGCGAGGCCGGGGCAGCTGTCCTGATCCTCGACGATCCCGTCGGCGTCCATGTCAATCGAGATCGAGGAGGTGCCTGGGCAGCGCGCCCCCTGGGCGAGCGCGGCCGAGCCCGTCAAGAGAGAGGCCGCGACGGCGATCGCGAAAAGGGGGGCGGTGGGCTTCATGGGGCGTTTTCTCATCGGAGGCGTCCTCTTGTTGTCGGATGACAGGCGACATGTCATGCCATGTAGGATGATGTGCCGAATCGTCCCTCTTGTCAGGAAAATTGATCTGCCGATGAATTCGGGGGCGGGCGATCCCGGGCGAGGTTGCACAGAGAGAGCGGCTGGATGGTCGACGGCAGGGGGTTTGTCGGAGGTCAACCTTGTCTGGCTTGGAGCCGATGCGTATGATCGGAGGAGGCGCGCGGTCTTGTCGGTTTTCCTTGCGGGGTGGTGATGGCGGATTGGAGATCATCGAGGTCGAGCAATGGGGGGGAGACGGCCCTTCAGGAGCGCTTGCGCTCGGAGGTCGAGCACATCCTCAAGGCGAGGTACCAGGAGCTGTCGACGGTCGAGGTCGCCGAGACCCTGGCGCGGATCGTCGCGGACCTTGAGGCGACGGCTGAGGGGGAGAAGCCATTTTCCTGTCATGCGCTTCCTGATCGGCGAGTCTTTCTGGGCGAGCGCGATGGCTCGATCCTGGGGGTGGAGCTCTTGACGCAGGGGGCCTTCCTCGACGTGCGCGGCCAGATCGAGGCTCAAAAGGCCGTGGTGGTGGAGATGCCCTTTGAGTTGGAGGTTGGCGCCGAGCTTGCCCTGTGTGTCATGCTGCCCCCGGTCAACCTGGAGATCTGGTACAGGGCGCGGGTGGTCCAGCGGCTCAGGACGGGGCCGGTCCTGGAGGTCGAGCCGGCCTCGCCGGAGCACGAGGCGTGGTGGCGGGTCGCAGCGGGCGCCTACGCGGCCGGCGGGGTCTCCGTTGATCTGCCCTCTCACGGGCCTCGGAGCACGCCACCTCAGATGAGATATCGATCTCGTGAGAGCCACCGGCCGATCTCCCGCGTTGGCGCTGGATCGTCGTCGGGCTTCGCCGCAGAGCGTCCCGCGACGGGGTCCGTCCGACCCGTGCGATCGTCGGACTCGGGATCCATCCGACCCAGGCGCCAGAGCCAGCCCAACCCGATCGTGGCAGAGCCCCCCGAGTCGGGAGCGGTTCACGGCGCAAGGCCGTCGGGCAGCGCTCGGGAGGTGCCCGAGGCCGAGGCTACGGGCGCCTTTCGTTCGCGGCCAGTGTCGAGCGCGTCGCAGCCGGCGCCAGGAGCGTCGCGGCCGGTGTCGAGCCCGTCGCGACCGGTGTCGAGCCCGTCGCAGCCGGTGTCGAGCCCGTCGCGACCGGTGTCGAGCCCGTCGCAGCCGGTATCGAGCCCGTCGCGGCCGGTATCGAGCCCGTCGCGGCCAGTGTCGAGCCCGTCGCAGCCGGCGCCAGGAGCGTCGCGGCCGGTGTCGAGCGAGTCGCGACCCACGGAGTACGCCAGGGTGGAGGCGACGGGGGCTTCCAGGCCAACGGCGACCTCAAGCCAGTGGGCGCCGCTGTCGGTCGCGCAGTTCATGCAGCATCACCGCTCGAAGATGGCGAAGCTGGGCTTCTCGGATCACTTTGAGATCCTCGATCTGCACTGGAGCGCCTACGGCGCGCTGATCGAGGAGGCCTACCATCGCGACATGGTCATTTTCGATCGGAGATCCGTGCCCGAGGAGCTGCTGCCGAAGGTCGAGGCCGATCTGGTGCGTATCCGGCAGGCGCTCGACGAGGCGCGCCGCGTTCTGGCGAACGACGCGACGCGGGTGGCCTACCGCAAGAGCTTCGTCAACACCTTCCAGCTCAAGAGCGGCGTGGAGCTCTACATGGAGAAGGGAGAGACCGCGCTGCTGCGCAGGAACCACCGTGAGGCGATGGACTGCTTCAAGCGCGTTCTTGAGCTTGACCCCAGCCAGGTCGTCGCTCGCCAGCACCTCGCGGGCGGCTGAGGCGGCCCCTCTCCTGTTTGAGCCCCCCGACGTCGAGATCCCTCAGGGCGAGCGCGCCGGATCCCCGGCCGCAGCGAGCGCACCAGGAACCTCGGTCACAACGACGTCGAAGTCCGCGCCGCCCCTGGAGATCCCTGGCGGCGTCTTGCGTCGGCGGATCGGCTGAGTTTAAGATCTGCGCTCGTGGTTCACATCCGCTGTCGCACGGCCGCGATGGGCAGGTTGGCGCGTCGGGTCAGGGGTGCGCGGGGAGGGCTGATGTCTGGCAAGAAGAAGTGGCTCATCGGGATCCTGTCCGTGCTGGTCGCGCTGCTGCTGGCGCTCTATGTGATCTACGGCGGGGGGGAGCACGAAGGGCCTGGGTTCGTCCGCACCGCGCAGAGCCCGGCGGCGACGGTGGCGGCGCGGGGGGCTGCGCAGGTGGCCGCCGAGGCGGGGTTTCCTGAGTCGGAGCGCGCAGATGGGCAGATCCTCTTTGGGGATCTGCACGTCCACACGACCTTCTCGACCGACGCCTTCCTGATGAGCCTGCCCTTGCTCGGCGGTGAGGGGGCGCACCCGCCTGCGGACGCGTGCGACTTCGCCCGGTATTGTTCGGCGCTGGACTTCTTCGCGCTGACCGATCACGCCGAGGCCCTGACACAGGCCCACTGGGAGGAGTCCAAGGCGTCGATCCGGCAGTGCGAGGCGGTGGCCGGGGGGCGCGCGGCGCCGGATCTGGTGCCCTTCATGGGCTTTGAGTGGACGCAGGTCGGGGCGACGCCCGACGCCCACTACGGTCATAAAAACGTGATATTTCAAGGGCTTGGTGAGGCCGACCTGCCCGCCCGGCCGATCGGCGCCGAGGGTCTGGCCAACCAGGCGATGCGCGGGGGCGGGATAGACCCCGGGCTGGTGGCGGACTTCGCGGCGGTGCCGGTTCGTGACTTCAGCCGCCGCCAGCGCTACCTGGACCTGGGCCGCATGCAGCGCGAGATCAGCGGCGCGCCGCGCTGCCCCGAGGGTGTCGACACGCGCGAGCTGCCCGCCGACTGCATGGAGGTGGCCGAGACGCCCCGGGCGCTCTTTGACAAGCTCGACCAGTGGGGCCTGGACGCGCTGGTCATCCCCCACGGGACGACCTGGGGCTTCTACACGCCGCCGGGCTACACCTGGGACAAGCAGCTGGCCGCCGAGCAGGACGACCCGGCGCGGCAGCGGCTCCTGGAGGTCTTCTCGGGCCACGGCAACTCGGAGGAGTATCGCAGCTGGCGGGCCGTGGAGATCGACAAGGACGGCGTCGCCCGCTGCCCCGCGCCGACGCCGGGCTACGAGCCCTGCTGCTGGAGGGCCGGCGAGATCATCCGGTCGAGGTGCGGCGAGGCGTCGGCCTCGGAGTGCGAGTCGAGGGTGGCCGAGGCCAGAGAGCGGCACGTCGCGCTTGGGGTGGCCGGCTTCAGGGCGATCCCGGGGGCCAGCGTGGAGGACTGGCGAGGCTGCGACCAGTGTCGGGATTGCTACGGGCCGTCCTTCAACTATCGCCCGGGCGGCTCGGCCCAGTACATCCTGGCGCGCGGCAACTTCGACGATCCGGCCAGGCCCCGGCATGCGGTCCTGGGCCTGATGGCCTCCAGCGACAACCACAAGGCCAGGCCAGGGACCGGCTACAAGGAGTTCGCGCGGCGCAAGATGACCGAGGCGACAGGCCCCGAGGCCGAGGAGTGGGCCGAGCTCGTCTATGGAGAGCGGGAGGCCCCGTCGCTGCGGGCCGCCGCGCTGGATCCGGGGTCGATGGCGCCCTTCAGGGCCGTCTTCGCCGAGCGCCAGGCCTCCTTCTTCATGACGGGAGGGCTCGTGGCCGTCCACAGCCAGGGGCGCAACCGCGCCGCGATCTGGGACGCCCTCAAGCGGCGCGAGGTCTACGGCACCTCGGGCGATCGCATCCTGCTGTGGTTCGACCTGATCAACGGCCCCGAAGGCCGCCGCGCCATGGGCAGCGAGGTCCAGATGGGCGCCGCGCCGCGCTTCGTCGTTCGCGCCGCCGGGGCCTTTGAGCAGAAGCCCGGCTGCCCCGACTGGGTCCAGGACGCGCTTGGCGGCGACGCGCTCGCTCGCCTCTGCGTCGGCGAGTGCTACAACCCCTCGGACACCCGCCGCAGGATCGTCCGGATCGAGGTCATCCGCATCCGGCCCCAGCGCGCCGAGGAGGAGCCCATCGACGGGCTCATCGAGGACGTCTGGCGCTCCTTCGACTGCCCGGACGACCCCGCCGGCTGTCGGGTCGAGTTCGACGACCCCGCCTTCCTCGAAGGCGCCCGCGACGTTGTCTACTACGTGCGCGCCATCCAGGAGGCCACCCCGACCGTCAACGCCAGCAACCTCCGCTGCGAAGGCGAAGGCTGCGAGACACAGCGCCCCTGCTTCGGCGGCGTCCCCACCCCGCTCGACGAAGACTGCCTCGCCGATGCCGAGGAGCGCGCCTGGTCCTCCCCCATCTTCGTCCGCTTCGATCCCCGCGCCGCCCCCGCCGATCCGCCCGCGCCCTCCGACGCGCCCCAGGGCTCCCCCCCCGAGGGCCAGCGGCCCTCAGGCCAGCAGCCCTCAGGCCAGCAGCCTTCGGACCAGAAGCCCTTGGACCAGAAGCCCTTGGACCAGCGGCCTTCGGGCCAGCGGCCTTCGGGCCCGCGACCTTCGGCTCAAGAGCCCAGGCCGTGAAGGCCGCCGAGGGGATGCTGGCCCTCGGGGCGCTGCTCGGGGCGGTGATCGCGGCGCTGGGGGCTCTCGGCCCCGACGCCGAGGCCCCGCGCGTCCCTGAGGGCGCCGTGGCGATCGTCGGCGGCGCGCCGATCGCCGAGGAGGACTACCGGCGCGTGCTCGACGCGATGGGCGGCGATCGGCGCGCGCTCGACGAGGCCGCGCGCCGCCATGTGCTCGATCGGCTCATCGACGAGTCGCTCCTGGCCCAGCGCGGCGTCGAGCTCGGCCTCCCCATGCGGGCGCCGCGCCTCAGAGCGGCGCTCGGCGACGCGGTGCTCAGCTTCATCGTCGCCCAGGCCGAGGGCGCCGAGCCCGCCCCCTCCGAGGAGGCCCTTCGCGCCCATTACGAGGCGCGCAAGGCCCTGTTCCGGCGGCCCGTCCGCGCTCGTGTGCGCCAGCTCTTCTTCAGCGCTCGGCTCTCCGGGGGCGACGAGGCCGCCCTCCAGCGCGCCGCCGAGGCTCGCGCTCGCGTCGTGCGCGGCGGCTGGACTGAGGAGGCCGCGCGCCTCGGGGATCCGCCGCTGACGCCGCCGCCCGACGCCCTGTTGACGGTCCAGAAGCTCGGCGATTACCTCGGGCCGACGCTGGCGGCGGCGGCCTCGGCGCTGGTCGAGGGCCAGACCAGCCCGCCGCTGCGATGCGCGGGCGGCGCCTGCCTCCTGTCGATCGCGGAGGTCGAGGCGGGCCAGGAGCGGCCCTTCGAAGAGGTCAAGGCGCTCGTCGAGGCCGACTGGCGCAAGAACCTGGGCGATGAGGCCGTCAGGCGCTTTCTGGAGGCCCGGCGGCGAGAGGTGCCCATTGCCGTCCGCCAGGATCTTCAGTGATATCGCCATCTTGCAGGATCTTCAGCGATCGCCAGACGCCAGGATCTTCAGCGAGGGCTCCGCGCTCAACCCGCCTGCCAAGCCCTTTGTCGAGCCGCGCCGCCCTGCCCGCCGAGCGCCGCCCGCCCCGGCCATTCGCGCCGAGCGCGCTGGCCGTTTGCGCCGAGCGCCGCCTGCCCAGGCCGTTTGCGCAGAGCGCGCTGGCCTCGTCGGTCGCGGCGCTCGCGCTGGTGGCGCTCGTGTGGGCGGGGGTCGCCGGCCTCGCGGCGGACGCGGGCGCGCACACCCGGAGCGTCTCCCACAGCGTCTGGCGGCTCGACGCCGAGGGCGCGACGGTCAGGGTCCGGCTCTCGGCCCTGGACCGGAGCGCGCTTGGGGAGATCGGCGAGCGCGACATCGAGGGGGTGCTGACGGGGGCGCTCTGGCTGGAGGGCAGGCTGGGGCGGTGCGCGCCTGTGCGCGGCTCGTTCGCAGAGCTGGGCGCGGAGCCGGGGTCGTGGCGCTTCGAGTGGCGGGTGGGCTGCGCCGGGATCGCCCGGCCGTGGCGCGCCCGCAGCGCGCTGCTCTTCGAGGAGATCCCGGGGCACCTTCACATGTTGACGGCGCTTGAGAGCACCGAGGCGGGTGGAGCGCGAGGCGAGGGCGATGCCCGAGGGGGCGCGGAGGCGGGGCGCCTGATCGTGGAGCGTGTCTTGAGCGCCGAGGCGCCCTCGGTGGGGGTGGCCGAGGGGGTCGACGAGGGGGCAGGCTGGCGGCTGATCGCCATCGGCGTCGAGCACATCCTGACGGGGTGGGATCACCTGGCCTTCGTGGCGATGCTGGTGCTGGGGGCGACGTCGTGGCGGGCGCTTGCGCTGACGGTGACGGGGTTCACGCTTGGGCATTGCGCGACGCTGGCGATGGCGTGGGGGGGGCTCGTGCGGGTCGACGTGCCCTCGATAGAGGCGATGATCGGGTTGTCGATCGCGCTGGTGGCCGCCGAGAACGTCTGGTCGAGGCAGGGCAAGGGCGCGCGGATCCCGGTCGTCGTGGTGGCCGCGATCGCGGCGTCTGCGCTGGTCGCGGTGGGGCGAGGGGGCGGCCTCTGGCTGTGTCTCGTCGGGGTGGGGATCTTCGCGGCCTGTCACTTCGCGCTCTCGGCCAGAACCGAAAAACCTGAGCGTTGGCAAGGGCTTGTGGCGATGCTCTTTGGCCTGGTTCATGGCTTTGGGTTTGCGGGGGTGTTCGGCGGGCAGGGTGTGGGGGTGTCGCTGTGGTCCCTGTTCTGCTTCAACGTCGGGGTGGAGCTGGGTCAGCTGGCGTTGATCGCGGGGATCTGGCCCTTGCTCGCGTGGGGTCGGCGGCGCGGGCTCCACGACAGGATCGTGGCCTGGGGTTCGATGGCGGGGGCGTCGCTGGGGATGTTCTGGTTCGTGGATCGGATTTTTTGAGGCATTGAGGCGAAGCGTTTTACCGCCTCGCGCGGCATCGGGTCTCCCTTGTTGACCGATCCGGACGAAGCGCGATGTGGATTCTTATGCAATATCAAACATTTACGGACTCGCCGCCCGCTCCGGCAGGGGTTGGGGGGCGACCAGCCGCCGACGGGGTCTGGTGCACTGGAGGTTCCCCTGGTTCAGGACGACCGCACGCGTTTCGCCTCGGGCACGATGGTGGCAACGCTCGCGGTCAGCTCAAGGCCATCGCGAGCAACGCGGCAACGGTGATCGCGAGCGCGATGCCTCCGACCAGCACGAACACGATGACGTAGGCCACGCGTTGCGCCTTGGCCGGGTTCAGCGCGAGCCCGTCGCTCCAGCTCGGCAGCACCGGCGTCCGTGGCCCGGGCTGGGCCTCGGCGATCCTGGCGAGCGCGGCGAGTTGCTGCAGGCAGGAGGAGGCGGTGAGCTCCCCGACGGCTCCCGTGGAGGGGAACCCGTGGCACAGGGTCAGGTGGCCGGGGTTCAGGCTGATGGAGACGACGCTGGCCCCCGTGGGCAGGGCGGCCAGGGTCTGGACGGCCTCCCGCGCCTTGGGCGTGCCGAGCACGCGCTCGGCCCACTCCGGCTCGGCCATCGAGACCTCGAAGTCGGGGTAACCCAGCGTCGCGGCCGAGACAACGGTGGCGCCGGCGACAGACTCGAGGGCTCGCCCCAGCCCACCGGCCACCCCGCCGCGCCGAATCAGCACCGCCCTCGACGCCACAGCGGCCGACACGTGAAGGTAGATGTGACCATGACCGTACTTGCGGAAGGCGCGCTGCGCCACCACGGTGCGCCCCTCCCACTCACCCTTCCACCACGCGCTGCGCTGGGACAGCGCCCAGGCCACCCACGCGGCCGGGTTGGGATCTGGCGGAAGGGCCTTGCGCCGGCGGGCGAGGAGCCAGACGTTGAGGGCGATCATCAGCGAGCCGACGACAACAAAGAAGCAGGCCAGGCCTCCGAACATCGCGTAGAAGTCGCGGCCCGGCGGCCGGCCACCGCCAACCCCAAGGCCCACGGAGACCATCAGCGCGCCGACCAACACGGAGCCGAACAGGAAAGTGCCGCCCAGGATGAAGAAGATCCAGGCGCTCGGCCCGGTCTTGTATTGTGCCATGGCTGCCCTCGGCGACAGTCTCGCCCGATATCGGACGCTGCCTGCCCTCGGCGCGTCCCCCCAAGGTCAGGCTCGCACGACGACGGGCGATCCCGCCACGATGCTCCGCTCGCCCCCAGAAGAAGACTCTCCCACGCCAGTCCGACCAACGCAATGCAGAGCCTATCCCAGTCACAGGTTTGCTCAGTGAAGGTTCCAAGGCCCGCGACGCCACGGCATCCCACGCCACGATCGTGCCGACGGCGTATCGCCCCACGCTCCTCGCACCGCCCCCGTTGGGGACGGGCTCGTCGGGTGGGGCTTGGATGCGCGGGGGGGCTGCGCCCAAGGGCGCAGGCCGGCGGGCGGGCCAGGGCGGATCGCGGGGCAGGATCAGCGCGTCGAAGTGGGCCTGTGGATTGTGGTTTTCACGCCCCCTGGTGTCGACATCGGTCGTGCGCTGGCCTGCGACCGAGAGGGCGCAGCCCACCCTGAG
>SYOX01000082.1 GCA_005804885.1 Pseudomonadota bacterium | reverse complement strand
TTGTTGTCGATGTCGTCGCAGATCTCCTGGGCATTGGGCCGGATGGCGGCGTCCTCGTCGTCGCAGTCGCCAAGGCCGAAGGGGCAGATCAGGGGCGGCTCCCCGTTGTTGCCCAGCGCGGCGTCGCAGAAGCCATCGTCGTCGTCGTCTCAGCCTTCCTCGAGGCCGTCGGCACAGTTGTTGTCGATGTCGTCGCAGATCTCGATGGCGTCGGGTCGGATGTCGGCGTCCTCGTCGTCGCAATCGTCGAAGCCGAGCGGACAGACCTGGAGGAGGGTGTCGGCGTGGGGTATCGCGACGTCACAGAAGCCGTCGCCGTCGTCGTCGCAGCCTTCATCGGGGCCGTCGGTGCAGTTGTTGTCGATGTCGTCGCAGATCTCGATGGCGTCGGGTCGGATGTCGGCGTTGTCGTCGTCGCAGTCATTAAAGCCGAAGGGGCAGATCAGGGGCGGCACCCCGTTGTTGCCCAGCGCGGCGTCGCAGAAGCCATCGTCGTCGTCGTCACAGCCCTCGTCGACGGCGCCATTGCAGTCGTCATCGATCTCGTCGCAGCGAAGCTCGGTGTCGTCGCAGGTGCGCTCGCAGCCGTCGCCCTGCGGCGAGCCCAGATCGCCGTTGTCGTCCGAAAAACCTTCACGGCACGCGTAGATGCACACCGCCTGGGCGCAGGCCACGGCCTCTGCGTTGGCTCGCGGCGCGCAGCCCGCGGTCAGGTCCAGATCCTCGTCGACCTCGTCGATGGCGCTGTCGCAGTCGTTGTCGCGCCCGTCGCAGACCTCCTGGGCCGGCGAGTCGATCTGACATTCGCAGCCGTCGCCGTCGGGACCTTGAGTCAGATCGCCGTCGATGTCCACGAAGCCCTCGTCGCAAGCGAAGGCGCAAGCGGCGGCGGCGCAGGCGGTGGGGCTGGCACCAGGAATCTGGGCGCAAGCGTCGAGCAGGCCAGGATCGTCGTCCTCATCGACGGCCTCGTCGCAGTCGTTGTCCACCCCATCGCACACCTCCTGAGAGGGCACGCACTCCGGCTCGCCCTCCGGGCCATTGCCTGTGTCGGGGTCGGGATCGTCGTTGTCATCGATGGCCTGACAGCTCCCCCCGTCGCAGAAAAATCCCTCGGGGCATTCGCTGTTGAAGAAGCACTCGTTGGCTCCCTTCTCGTTGGCTCCGCAGCCGGACATCGCCAGCGCCAACATCCCGCAGAGGATCCAGGCGATCGTTCGGAGGGGGGGTGGGTTCTGTGGGGAGCAGGGCATTATCCTTCCCTCCTTGTGAAGCCCTTCTGGCCTCTGGTTGGGTGTTCAGAGCGCTCGGCTCTCCGAAGCGCTGACCATGGTGCTGCGCACATCCGAGCCATCATCCGCTCATCTGTAGCGTAAGTTCTTACCTGTTACAGGCATTTTTTAGGCGACGAGATCATGAAAACCTCCTTCAACATTGTTTTTATAACGCCATCAAGTCATAACTCGCCTTGGACCTCGGCGCAAGGCAACCCGCAGGTCTGGTGGGCAGGTTCGCTCGGTGAAGTCACGAGCGCACGGTCCCCCTGCGCCCCACGACCGCCCCACGCTCCTCGCACCGCCCTTCGGGACGGGCTCGTCGGGTGGGGCTTGGATGCCCGGGGTGGGCTGCGACCTCTCGGTCGCAGGCCGGCGCACGGGCGCCAGAGAATCGCCGGGCCGGATCACCGCTTCGAAGTGGGCCTGTGGGTTGGGATTCCCACATCCCTTTGTGTCGACCTGGGCCGCCCGCTGGCCTGCGACCGAGAGGTCGCAGCCCACCCTGAGCATCCAAGCCCCACCCGACGAGCCCCCGCAGGGGTGCGAGGAGCGTGGGGCGATCGTCGACCGTGAGGCGTGGGCCGCTCGGAGTGGCCTTGTCGATCGCCATGATCGACGCTATCGTCTCCTGCCCGTGAGCAGCCCGGCGAGGGGTCGCCGGGCGGTGTGTTGGGGAGATCGATCGTGATGGAGGGTGGGGTGGTGCAAGGGCGCGGGGTGGTCAGGTCAGTGAGCGTGGCGCCGATGATGGATCGGACGGATCGCTATTATCGGGCGATGATGCGGATGATCACCCGCCACACGCTGCTCTACACCGAGATGATTACGACCGGCGCGATCCTCAACGGGGACCGGGCGTACCTGCTCGACTTCGACGCCCAGGAGCGCCCGCTGGCCCTCCAGCTCGGCGGCGACGACCCGCAAGAGCTGGCCTCCTGCGCCCGGATCGCCGAGCAGTGGGGCTACGACGAGGTCAACCTCAACGTCGGCTGCCCCAGCGAGCGCGTGCAGCGCGGGAGCTTCGGCGCCTGCCTGATGGCCCAGCCCGAGGTCGTGGCCGAGGGGGTCGCGGCCATGCGCGGGGCCTGCGCGCTGCCGGTGACGGTCAAGCACCGCATCGGCGTCGACGATCTGGATCGCTACGAGGACATGGCCCGCTTCGTCTCCATCGTGGCCGAGGCCGGCGCCGACCGCTTCTCCGTCCACGCCCGCAAGGCGTTGCTGTCGGGCCTGAGCCCGAAGGAGAACAGGACCATCCCGCCGCTGCGCTACGAGGACGTCTACCGGCTCCAGCAGGACTTCCCCGAGCTGGTCGTCGAGATCAACGGCGGGGTGGTCTCGCTCGATGAGGTCGAGGCGCACCTGGGCCGCGTCCAGGCGGTGATGATCGGCCGGGCGGCCTACGATGACCCGTACATGTTCGCCGAGGTCGACGCCCGCTTCTTCGGCGACGAGGCCGCGCCGCTGAGCCGCGACGCCATCGCCGAGCGCCTGATCGAGGCCGCCGAGCGCCACATGAGCCAGGGGGGGCGGCTGACGCAGATCACCCGGCACGCGCTCAACCTCTTCGCGCACCAGACGGGGGCGCGCGGCTGGAAGCGCGCCTTCGCCCAGCTCGCCCACAAGCCCGGCGCCGGCCCGGAGGTCATCGAGGCGGCGCTGGCGGAGGTCCGCCGCCAGCGGGAGCGGGAGGTGGCCTTCAGAGCGCGATCGGGGGCGGGCGACGATCCGGGGGCGGGGAGGGCCTGAGCGCCGCCACCAGGGCGGCCACGCGCTTGAGGGGTCGAGGCCGTCAAGACCGGCTGTCCCCGAGGCCCTCCGCGTCAGCGCGGCGGGATCAGGGCATCGGGAGGATCAACTCCAGGTAGGCCCGGTTCTTGGGGTTGAAGACCGCCGGCCCCTGCCCCTGGATCTCGGCCCGCTCTTCGAAGGGGCGGTCCTGGCCCGAGTCCATCATGGCGTTGGGCTCGTCGAACTCGTTGTGGAACTGCTGCGAGCGCACCTCGAAGTCCTCTTCGAAGAAGGCCAGCCCGAGCGAGTGGCCGATCTCGTGGGAGATCGTGTTGCCGATCAGGTTGCCGATGGCCAGGATGGCGGCCTCGATCTGCGCCTGACGCGGCCCCCCGTCGATCTCCCCGGCCTGGACGGGGGTGCCGCCGAGCGCCGGCATGAAGGGCGCGAAGATGGCGTCGAAGTTGGGGCTGGTCAGCTCGTTGGGCGGCGAGAGCGAGGCGCTGAAGAGCACGAAGGACTCGATGAAGACGCCGCCGAAGGCGAAGAAGCCCAGCTCCCCGCTGTCGGCGTTCTGGCCCCCGATCACGTCGTCGAGCCGCAGGTTGCCGGTGTCCTTGCCCGCCGTGTTGTCCAGCCCGAGCAGGCCAGCGCCGTTGGGGTCGGGGCCGCCGATCTCGATGATGCTGTATTCCGCGAAGTTCTCGGGCCTGATGTCGGTAAACTCGATGTTGAGCCCCGCGTAGTCGCGCCGCGTGACGGCCTCGACCCGCGCCCGGATCTCGGCCTCGACGTTGTGAAGCCCGTAGTCGGCCAGCGCCTCGCCGAAGCCCGGCAAGACCTTGAGGAAGACGATCTGGCGAGTCGGCTCGATGGAGAAGCTGCCTTGCCAGGGGACGCCCTCGACCGTGGCCGTGGCGTCGACCAGCAGCGGGGTGACGGTCCCTTCGAAGCGGCCGGGGTTGGCCGTCAGGCCGACCAGCACCCTGCGCTCGCCGATCTCCATGATCTGGGTGCGCAGCGCGAGGTCGGCGCGATCGTGGCGCGTGACCGCGTCCGGGGCCAGCCTCAAGATGTTGTTGCCCGTCAGCTCGATCGTCTCGCCGTCGAGCGTCGTGAAGATCCCCTCCAGGTTGAAAAGCATCGACTGGGCCAGCCCCGAGTTGAGCGGGATGAAGCCCTTGCCGACCACCTCCACGCGCTGCCCGCGCGCCGCCGAGGGCGGATCAAAGCCCGTCACCTCGGTGGGCAGGAGCTCGACGATCAGCGGCCGGGGGGCCGCCTCGCGGGGCTCCGCCAGCGCGTGCCGGTTGATCACCCGCGCCTCCCCGTCAAAGACCCCCGGCCGGACCCCGAAGAGCGAGGGCGCCCAGATCACCTCCGCCTGCTCTCGGCCGCCCTCGCCGACTCGGACCTGCGCGACCGCCTCGATCTGGCGCGTGCCGCCGTTGTCTGCCGTAAAGCGCCCCTCCAGCAGCAGCTCCGTGGCGCCCTCGCCCTCACGGAGCATCCCCGTGGCGGCGTGCAGCGTCTCTTCTCCGAGGTGGAGGTCGAGCCGCTCGGGCAGCTCAAGGGTGGGCGGCAGCGCGTCGAGGATGAGGATCTCGGCGTCCTTGAGCGCGCCTCGGCCCTCCAGCTCGCCCGAGATGTCGTCGATCTTGACCTCGATGGCGCCCGTGAAGCGGGCCACGGTGCGGGCGCCGAGGGGGCGGGAGAGCTCGCTGAAGGGCACCTTGATCTCGACCGCACGGGCGCCGACGGCGAACTCTCCGACCAGCCGCGCCTCGATGGTGGCGTTGTCGAGCTGGCCTTTCAAGGTCACCGTCACGAAGCTCGGATCCAGCAGCCCCGCGCCCTCGACGGAGAGCAGCAGCGCGCCGCCTGCGACGATCACGGGGTCCTTGAGGGTGAGGGTCAGCGGGAGGGCCTGGAGGACGGGCGGCGGCGCCGTGCGGGAGCCGACGCAGGCGACCAGCGCGGCGAGCAGCAGCCCGAGGGCGGTCGCGAGGGCGCGGCGTCTGCCCGGCATCACCCCCTCCCTCAGTCCGTGGCGCGGGTGCGGTGGATGCGCCACTGGCCGATCTCGTAGATCACGACGATCTTGTGGATCTGGCCGTCCTCGCCGGTGGCGTGGAACTCCTTGCGGTTGGCGGTCTCGGTGGCGTCGGGCGTGCCGTTGAGGTCGTCGTCGAGCCGGGTCATGTCGCGGACGACGAAGAGGTCAACGGGGTCGATCTCGACGGCGACGCCGTCGGGGGCGATCAGGCGGCCCTGGGCGAGCGCGTCGCGGCCGTCCTTGGTGGCCGAGCCGAAGGCCAGGAAGTTCTGCGTCTCGGTCGAGAGCCTGTCCCAGGCCTGACCCCAGTCCTCTTCGTTGAGGGCCTGGTAGAGCTCCAATACGGCGCCGCGCGCGTCCAGCGTGCGCTGCTCGTCGTTGCGATCCTCCTGGGCGGGGTCGAGGCTGACGGCGACCCAGGAGTGGGGCGGCGGCGGCACGGGCAGATCGTAGAGGCCTGGGCCGCAGCCTGCGACCAGCGCCAAGGTCAGGGCGAGGGCGGCGGTCAGGGGGCGGGGCGAGGCGAGGGGGTGTGACATCGAAGGTTCTTGGGTGAGGGTTGTGCCCTGGTGCGCGGTCGCCTGGGATCAGGGGTTTGAAGGGCTGGCGAGGGCGCGAAATTCCGGGCGTGGGGGTGAGGGATCACCAGGTGGCCGTGGCCGGGTTGCCGTCGAAGGTGACGATGGCGACGGAGCGGGGGGCCAGGAAGATGTCGCGGGTGGCGAAGGGGACGAGCTGGCCCGTGGAGGCCAGGCGGGCGACGGTGCTGGCGCGGTTGAAGCCGCCGGGGGCGTTGATGGCGGCGTAGACGCCCAGCTTGTTGGTGGTGATCCTGTCGGGCTGGGGCAGGGTGTCGTCGGGGTTGCCGTTGAAGTAGGTGGTCCGGGTCGGGTCGTGGGTGAAGCCGATGGTGGCGTTCTCGATGGGCAGCGACTCGGAGATGTCGACGATCTCGCCCTCGATGTCGATGGTCCGGCCGGCCTTGCCGCAGTCCTGGACGCGGCCGGCGATGGCGCCGTTGCCCTGCTGGATGCCGGAGGGCACCAGAGCGGTCGAGGGGATGGTGTTCCAGGCGCCGATGGAGATGACGTTGCCGCCCAGGATGTCGTAGCGCTCGGCGGTGTCGCCGTCGCCGTCGACGTCGTCGACGTCGTCGCGGGGGTTGGCCAGGACGGGGCCGAACTCGTAGGTGTCGACCCAGCGGGCCTTCTTGCCGCTGACCTTGACGACGAGGCGGGTGCGGGTCGGCACGCCGGAGATGGAGAAGAAGCCCTGGTCGGTGTTGCCGTTGGCCGGCACGACGGCGACCTGGTGGCCGTAGATCAGGGTGGACTCAAGGTCCGCGTCGCGGCTCGGGTTGGCGCCGTCAAAGGCCATGCGGGCGCGGCAGGCGCTCTTCTTGCCGCTGTCGCTGATGCCGGTGCAGTAGTCGATGCCGTCGAAGCAGTCGTCGATGGCGCCGGGGTTGCCCTCGAAGTCGCTCTCGCAGCGGCAGGGGTCGGCGCCGAGGCACTCTTCGAAGGCGATCTCGTCGGTCTCGTCGGCGCAGAAGGTGGCCCTGTCGGTCAGGTAGCGGTCGCCGTTGTAGACCGTCACGCACAGGCCCACGGTCGAGCCGCCGACGCCGAACTTCTCCACCTCGCCGCGGATGTCGACGTACTCGATCTCGTCGGTGGGCGGCGCGATGGGGGTGGTGTAGCAGTCCACGCTGGGCTCATCGGGCACGGGCACCATGCGCCCTCGCTCGACGTTGAGCAAGGCGGTGACCATGCCGGCGGGGATGGGGACGCAGACCCCGTGGGCGCAGGTCGTGCTGGCGCCGCAGTCGCCGTCGGCGGCGCACTCGACGAAGGGGTCGACGGCCTCCGGCTCGCCTTCGGGCTGCCCCTCGGGCTGCCCCTCGGGTTGACCCTCGGGCTGCCCCTCGGGCTGCCCCTCAGGCTGGCCCTCGGGCTCGGGCTGCTGGGAGACGGGGTTGCCCCCCGAGTCGCCGCACCCCAGGCCGAGAGCAAGGAGGAGGATCATCAGACAGGCGATAACCGGGTTGAAACGATTCATCTTCGACCTCTTGATGGGCTTGGATCTCGCAAAAGGCGAGTCTTTATAGCCGAAGGCCTGCCGCGCGGCAAGGTGCCTCAGGCGAGCCCCGCAGGGCGGGCGCGCGGGGGCTACTGGCCCTCGTCGCGGCTGCCGCGATCCCGGCGCCGCACCCGCGTCAGCAGCGCCCGCAGCTCCTCGTCCTCGATGTCCTCAAGGAGCCGCATCTCGGCCATGGGCAGGGAACCCAGCTCCGGCTCCTGGGGGCGGCTGCCGCGGCCCGTCTCCGCGCGCATGTGGGGCTCGGCCAGAGTCAGCTCGATCTTCTTGATCGGCTCGGGCAGCAGCCCGTTGAGGATCTCCAGCATCCGGCGCCGCTGCGGCGTAAGCTGCTTGCGCCACGTCTCCGTGGCCGTCGCGATCGTCAGCCGCCCCTTGTCGTCGAGCGCCATCGGCCAGGTCACCCCCGCGATCTCCTCCCCGATGATCTGCGGCCAGATCGAGGTCAGGAAGTCGGCCGTGATCTGAGCGCCCTGGCTATGGCGCTGCTTGAGGATGGTTCGGATCATGTTGCTGTAAAGCGGACCGACAGCCTTGACCATCTCGACCCCCCTCGACGGTTTTTCCCTTGACACGATCCCGGAAGGACACTACTCAGTGTTTCCCCGAGGGCGAGCTTTTGCTCCCCTCGATGCTACATAGCACAGGAGCGTAGCTCAGCGGGAGAGCACTACCTTGACACGGTAGGGGTCAGCGGTTCAAATCCGCTCGTTCCTATGAAGAAGCCGATCACCCGATCGGCTTTTTTTGTGCCCGGCCACCTCGCGCCCGATGTTGACAGGCGCGGGCGTCTGGTTTAGGTTCCCTCGCCCGCTGTAGGCCTGGGAGGGCTCCCAGTCCACGGCAAAGAGCAAGGAGGGTTCCCAAATGCCCAAGATGAAGACAAGACGAGCGGCCGCCAAGCGCTTCGGCGTCACCGGCAGCGGCAAGATCAAGCGTCGCCGCGCCAACCACAGCCACATCCTCACCAAGAAGACCACCAAGCGCAAGCGCAAGCTTCGCGACGGGACGCTGGTCGACGGGAGTGACGAGCGCAGGGTCCGGGGGATGCTCCCCTACCTCGGCAAGTAGTCGAAGTTGTTCGTTTTTTATTGATGAATGGATGGCCGCATGTCGGCCTTGAATCGTTCGTGAGCGCCCTCCCCTCTTCGGGGTGGAGGACTTGTCGGCTCACCTGAGGAGATACTCCAATGCCTCGTGTCAAGCGCGGGACAGTCGCCCGCCAGCGTCGAAACAAGTTCATGAAGCTCGCCAAGGGCTTCCGCGGCGGCCGTCGCCGCCTCTACAGGCAAGCGCGCGAGACCGTCGAGCGTGGGTGGAAATACGCCTACCGCGATCGACGGGTCAAGAAGCGCGACTTCCGCAAGCTCTGGATCGTCCGGATCAACGCGGCCGCCCGCGAGAACGGCCTGTCCTACAGCCGCATGATCCACGGCCTCAAGCTCGCCCTCGTCGAGATCGACCGCAAGATCCTCGCCGACCTCGCCATCTTCGACCCCAAGGCCTTTAGCCAGGTCGCGGAAGTCGCCAAGGCTGCTCTCTGATGCTGCGTCCGCCTCGGGCGAGGCTTCGGCCCGCCTGAGGCGCACCGGCCCCCTCCGCGACCCCAAGATCCCTCCAGAGAGCGTCGACGCGCCCGAGAACAGACCTTTGATCTGACGGCGGCGACGGGCTCCTCAACCCGGCCCCGCCGGCAGGTCAGCCCCCCATCGGCTCGACCCACAGAGGAGCCTCGTGACCATGAACCTCGCCGACCTCACCAAGCAGCTCGACGCCCTTGCCGTCGAAGCGCGCGCCGACTTCGAACTCACCTCTCGGAAGGACGACCTCGTCCAGGCCAAGAACAAGTTCCTCGGCCGAAAGGGCCTGGTCAAGTCCATGGGCGCCACCGTCGCCCAGCTCCCCCCCGAGGAGCGCCCCGCCGTCGGCCGGGAGCTCAATCGGATCAAGGACTTGATCGAGGCCGACTTCGACGCCCGCATGCTCCAGCTCGATCGCCAGGAGCTCGACGCCCGCCTCATCGCCTCCAGCGCCGACCTGACCCTGCCCCCGCGCGGCGAGTCCCCGGCCGGCGGGCACCCGCTGATCCAGATCGAGGACGAGCTCATCCGGATCTTCCGCGCCATGGGCTTCGACGTGGCCAGCGGCCCCGAGATCGAGACCGATCTGCACAATTTCGAATACCTCAACTTCCCCCCCGACCACCCCGCCCGCGACATGCAGGACACCATGCTCGTCGAGGCCCTGGCCGGTCAGCAGGACCTGCTGCTGCGCACCCACACCTCGCCGGTCCAGGTGCGCACCATGCTCAAGTACAAGCCCCCCGTGCGCATCATCGCGCCCGGCGTCGTCTACCGGCACGACCACGACCAGACCCACAGCCCGGTCTTCCGCCAGATCGAGTGCCTGCACGTCGACAAGGGCATCACCCTGTCCCACCTCAAGGGCACCCTGACCCACTTCGTGCGCGCGCTCTTCGGCGCACAGACCCGGATCCGCCTGCGCCCGAGCTTCTTCCCCTTCACCGAGCCCAGCGCCGAGGTCGACGTCTCGTGCGTCTTCTGCGGCGGCGAGGGCTGCCGGATCTGCAAGCAGACCGGCTGGCTGGAGATCCTCGGCTCGGGCATGGTCGACCCCAACGTCTACCTGGCCTGCGGCTACGATCCCGGCGAGGTGACCGGCTACGCCTTCGGCCTTGGCGTCGAGCGGGTGGCCATGCTCAAGCTCGGCGTGCCCGACATCCGCACCTTCTACGAGAACGACGTCCGCTTCCTTGAGCAGTTCTAGCGGCCACGCGCCGAAGACGGCGCACGACCCGGAGGATCCATCATGCACATCAGCTGGAAGTGGCTCGCCACCCTCGTCGACCTCGACGGCCTGACGCCCCGGAACGTGGCAGACCTGCTGACGCTGTCCGGCCTTGAGATCGAGGGGGTCAACCCCTTCGGCATCGACGCCGCGCTCGACACCGTCGTCGTGGCGCAGATCAACACCATCGAGCAGCACCCCGACGCCGACCGGCTCGTGGTCTGCGGCGTCGACGCCGGCCCCCACGGCCTCAAGCAGATCGTCTGCGGCGCCAGGAACATGAAGCCCGGCGACAAGGTCCCGCTGGCCATGGTCGGCAGCACCCTGCCCGGCGACGTCCAGATCAAGAAGTCCAAGATGCGCGGCGTCGTCAGCGAGGGGATGCTCTGCGCCGAGGATGAGCTCGGGATCGGCCACAACCACGAGGGGCTGATGATCCTGCCGGCCGCGCTGCCGCTGGGCCAGCCCGTCCTCAGGGCCCTCGACCTGGGCGACGTCGTCCTGGAGGTCTCCGTGACCGCCAACCGCCCCGACGCGCTGTGCCACCTGGGCATCTCCCGCGACCTCGCCGCGCTGACCGGCCGGGCCCGCTCCTGGCACGCCATGGCCCAGGGCTGGAGGGCCGAGTCGCGCGGGGAGCCCTTCGAACTCCCCCAGGTGCCCTGGCCGACGCTCGCCGGGGTCTCGGCCGGGCCGCCCGTCGAGGGGCTCGTCGAGGTCGACATCCAGGACCCCGAGGGCTGCCCGCGCTACGCCGCCGCCGTGATGACCGAGGTCGTCGTAGGGCCATCCCCGGAGTGGATGCGCCAGCGCCTGATGGCCATCGGCCAGCGCCCCATCAACAACATCGTCGACGTGACCAACTACGTCCTGCACGAGTGCGGCCAGCCCCTGCACGCCTTTGACCTCGACAAGCTCACCGGCGGCCGCCTCATCGTGCGCTGCGCCGCCGAGGGCGAGCTGATCGAGACCCTCGACGGCCAGACCCGCGAGCTGGTGGCCTCCGACCTCGTCATCGCCGATCCCGACGGCCCCGTCGCCGTCGCCGGCGTCATGGGCGGCGCCCGCAGCCAGGTCACCGCCGCGACGACCCGGATCGTCATCGAGTGCGCCCACTTCAACCCCACGCGCGTTCGCAAGACCGCCCGCAGGCTGGCGCTCCACAGCGACTCCTCGCACCGCTTCGAGCGCGGCGTCGACCCCAACGGCGTGCCCTGGTTCGTGCGCCGCGCCGTCGAGCTCATCGCCGCCACCCAGGCGGACCTCGGCGGCACCCCCGCGGTCGCCCTCGGGATCGTCGACGCGCACCCGAGCCCCCGCGCCGCCTCCGAGCTCCGCCTGCCCCTGTCCAGCTACAGCGCGCTCATCGGCGCCGACCCCGGCGCCGAGCGCATGGCCGAGATCCTCGACCGCCTCGACATGCCCGCGCGGCTTGAGGGCGACGCGCTCGCGATCCGGGTGCCGACCTTCCGCCCCGACATCGAGCGCCCCGTCGACGCGATCGAGGAGATCGCCCGGATCGAGGGCTTCGAAGTCCTCGACGCCGCGCTGCCGATGGGCACGATGGGCTTCGCCCACACCCCGAAGGAGGGCGCCGAGGCCCTCAACGCCACCATCGTCGCGGTCGAGGACGAGCAGGCCCTCTCCCGGGTCCGCGAAGGCCTGTTGGGCCGCGGCCTCTTCGAAGCGGTCAACTACAGCTTCGTCTCCGAGGCGCTCATCAAGGGCCTCGGCTTCGGCGCCGACGACGTGCGCGGGGTCCCCATCCGCCTGCGAAACCCGCTGTCCGAGGACATGGGCGTGATGCGGACCACCCTGATGGTGGGCCTGCTGACCAACCTCCGGCACAACCGCGCCCACCGGGTCGCCAACGCCAACCTCTTCGAACTCGGCCGCGTCTATCTGCGCGGCGACCAACCCCAGGCCCCCGTGCCCAAGGACGTCGGCGGGATGCGCTGGCCGACCCACGTCGAGCCGCTGACCCTCGGGGTGCTGCTGGCCGATCCGGCCGCGGAGCACCACACCGGCCAGCGCCGGTGGGATCTCCACGACGCCCGCGCGCTCGTCGAGGCCGCCGTCGCCCAGCTCGCGCGCCAGGCCGTCAAGCTGGCCCCCATGCCCACGCCGCCAGGCTTCCTGCACCCCTACGCCTGCGCCGGGATCGAGGTCGCCGGGCGCGCCGCCGGCTGGATCGGCACCCTCCACCCGGAGCTGCTGGCGGCCTGGGGCATCGAGGGCGTCGTCCACGCCATCGAGCTGGACGTCTCGCGGGTGCTCGCCCATCGCGTCGACCACCCCAGGATGGCGCCCATCCCCCGCTTCCCGGCCGCGCAGCGCGACTTCGCCCTGTCGGTCCCGGCGGACATGCCCTTCGCTCGGGTCGATGAGGCCATGGCGACCTTCGGAGATCCCCGGCTGGTCGACCACCGGCTCTTTGACCTCTACACCGGTGCGCAGATCGAGCAGGGCCGCAAGTCCCTCGCCATCACCGTCACCTTCAGGGACGCCGGCGAGACCCTCTCGGACAAGGTGCTGGCGAAGCTCCAGGAGCGCCTCGGCGCCCACCTCAAGCGCGCGCTCAACGCCGAGCTGCGCTGATCGTCGATGGGATCGTCCTCGTCGGGCACGGCCTGCGCGGCGCGATCATGGGGCCTGCCCCCACGGGCCCTGCGGCCTCGGGGCGGATTTTTAGAGGCGAGGTGGCGCGGCGATACGACTTTTGAAAAAAGTGACCTTGCAAGGCCTCCGTTTGTGGTGTATCAAACTCGACGGCCAGAGAAACTTAAGGAAAACCCATAGGTTGTGCGAATGACAGACAGCAGCGAAAAGGCCACGGACACGACGACCAAGGCCCACATCATCGAATCGGTCTACAACCTCGAAGGCTTCACCAAGCGGCAGAGCGCCGAGCTGGTCGCGCTGGTCTTCGACACGATGAAGGAGACCCTCGCCAAGGGGACGAAGATCAAGATCTCCGGCTTCGGCAACTTCGAGGTTCGCCAGAAGAACCCGCGCCCGGGCCGCAACCCGCAGACGGGCCAGGAGATCATGATCGAGGGGCGCAGGATCCTCAAGTTCAAGCCCAGCCAGATCCTCAAGGACGGCCTCAACGGCGAGTAGCTTGAGGGCGCGCAGCGGCGGGCACCAAGGATGGGACCCGACCTCGCCGGCCACGGCGAGGTCCGCAAGGCGAGGAAAGCCGTGGAAGAGACCGAGACGAGGTCCGTCGAGATCCCGGACAAGAAGTTCTTCAAGATCGGCGAGGCCGCCGATCTCCTCGGGATCAAGCCCTACATCCTTCGCTACTGGGAGAGCGAGTTCAAGGCGCTCCACCCCAAGAAGACCAGCACCCTTCACCGCAAGTACAGCCGGGCTGACCTCGAGCTCCTCTTCGAGATCAAGGACCTGCTCTACGTCCAGCAGTACACCATCGCCGGGGCCAGCAGGCAGCTCCAGAAGAAGGCCGAGGCCGGCGACAGACGCGAGGAGCCCATGGTTCAGGATCCCCTGGAAGGCGCGCGCGTCGCCGCGCTGGAGCAGCAGCTCCAGATGACCGAGGCCCGCCTCGAGGCCGCGCTGCGCGAGCGGCATGACGCGCTGGCGACAGCCCAGTTCGCCGCCGAGGCGCTCAAGGAGGTCGGTCAGGCCCACGAGGAGGCCCAGGCCGAGGTCGCTCGGCTGGAGGCGGCGCTCAAGCAGGCCGAGTGGGAGGCCGATCGCGCCATCCGCACGCTCCAGACCAGCCTTGGGGCCGCCGTCGAGGAGGTCGAGGCCCTCAAGGCCGAGCGCGAGGCGCTCGGCGCCGAGCGCGACCGCCTGCTGGCCATGGCGCAGCAGGACGCTCCGGCCGAGCAGGACCCCCGCCCGGACGAGGACCAGGAGCGCCCCTCGAACCTCATCGAGATCGAGGACCTGCGGCGCGCCCAGGAGGCGGCGCTGGCCGAAGCCCAGCGCACCGAGCAGGATCTGCGGCATCGGCTGCGCACCCACATGTCCCAGAAGCAGCGTGTCCTCAAGGAGATCCGCGCCGAGCTCCTCTCGATGAAGGCGCTGGCGCACTCCATGGCCGAGTAGGCTCCCCCCATGTCCTCCAGCCCCCGAGGCGGCCTCGTCCGTCAGGCCAGGCGCCCCGAAGGGTGGACGCCCCCAGGCCCCGAGCCGGTCGGCCCTGGCGATCGCGACGATCTCTGGCCGGCCAAAGGCGAGGATCTGTGCTTCCTGACGGGCCACTGGCGGATCTTCCAGCGCCTCAAGGGGCACCGCTACTCCGTCGACGATCTGATGACGGCCTGGTACGCGGTCGAGCAGGTCCGGCAGCGGCCGCCGGCGCTGGCCGCGGACATCGGCTGCGGCATCGGCTCCGTGCTGATGATGACGGCCTGGAGGCTGCAGCAGACCCGCTTCATCGGCGTCGAGGCGCAGGACATCAGCGTCGATCTGGCCTGGCGGTCCATCGCCTACAACGGCATCGGCGACCGCGTCGAGGCTCGCCACGGCGACCTCCGAGACGCCTCCATCATCCCCGAAGGGCCCGTCTTTGACCTCGTCACGGGGACCCCGCCCTACATCCCCGTCGGCGACGGCATCATGTCCGAGCGCGAGCAATGCGGCCCGTGTCGATTCGAACTGCGCGGCGGTATTGAGGATTACTGCCTGAGCGCGGCGCGGCTTCTGGCCCCTGGCGGCCAGTTCGTCGCCTGCCACGCCGCCGCCCAGCGCCCGCGGGTCGAGGCCGCCGCGCGCGCCGCCGGGCTCGTCGTCTCCCGGCTGCGGGAGGTCGTCCCGCGCGGCGGCCGGTCGCCCCTCTTCACCGTCTTCTGCATGGTCCTGGCCGATGACCCCTCGGCGCCCGCCGAGACCCTCGTCGAGCCCCCCTTCCTGGTTCGGGACGCCGAAGGGTCGCGCACCGAGGAGTACCTGGCCGTTCGCCGCGACATGGGCATGCCCTGACCCTGCCTCCTCGATTCAGATCTCCGCCGCCGAGCCAGACGCCATGAGAAGGGCGCCCTTCGAGCAGGTGCTCAGCGCTCGGCGCGGGGGCCGTCGCTCAGGCGGACGGCGATGTCGATGAGGCGGACCAGCTCCTGCTCGCGGGCGTCGTCGCCGGCGGCGTTGGCGGCCATGGCGCGGACCTTGCCGAGGTTCCAGTCGGCGGCGAAGGGCGATCGGCGCAGGATCTCGGCGAAGGCCGCGACCGAGACGGCCAGCTGGAAGGCTCGCCCGGACTGCCCGAAGTCAGCCCGGACCTGATCGCGGGGGAAGGCGTAGGTCGTCTCGGCCGCGCGGCCGCCTTCGGGGGCCTTGTGTCGGATGCGGACGGTGGCGGGGTCGATCTTTGAGCTGGGCTTGAGCTTGAGCTCGTAGATGGCGGTGACGGAGTGGCCGGCGCCGATCTCGCCAGCGTCGACGGCGTCGTTGCGGAAGTCCTTGTCGGCGATGTCGCGGTTCTCGTAGCCGAGCAGGCGATAGGACTCGACGGACTCGGGGTTGAACTCCACCTGGATCTTGACGTCCTTGGCGATGACCATCAGCGTGCCGACCAGATCGGTCTGGAAGATCTGCTCGGCCTGCTTGAAGGTGTCGATGTAGTAGTAGTTGCCGTTGCCCTGGTTGGCCAGCTGCTCCATCATCGTGTCCTTGTAGTTGCCCATCCCGAAGCCGATGGTCGAGAGGGTGACGCCCTCCTGGGTGTAGTCGCGGATGGTGCGCAGGATCTCCTCGTGGGAGGAGGGGCCGACGTTGGCGTCGCCGTCGGAGCAGACGATGACGCGGTTGATGTGCTCGGGCTTGAGGTTCTTGTAGGCCATGTCGTAGGCCAGCTGGAGGCCATTGGCCATGGCCGTCGAGCCGCCGGCCTCAAGGCGAGCGATCGCGCTGATGATCACGCCCTTCTCCCGCACGCTGGTCGGATCGAGGACCTTGGTCGTCGATCCGGCGTAGGTGGCCAGCGCCACCGTGTCGTCGGGCCGCAGGTTCTCGACCAGGAGGGTCAGGGCTTGCTTGAGCAGGCCGATCTTGTCGGGGGTCTGCATCGAGCCGGAGGTGTCCACGAGGAAGACCAGGTGGACCGGGGGCCGCTTGTCCGCCGCCACCTCAAGGCCCTGGACGCCGACCCGCAGGAAGGTGTGGTCGGGGTCAAAGGGGGAGGGCGCGGCCTCGAAGTCGACGTTGAAGGGGGTCTGGCCGTCGGGCTGCTTGTAGTCGTAGCGGAAGAAGTTGACGAACTCCTCGACCCGCACCGCCGAGGAGGGCGGCAGGGTGCCCTCTTCGAGCTTGCGGCGCGCGATGGTGTAGGAGGCCGTGTCGACGTCGATGGCGAAGGTCGAGAGGCGATCCTTGCTGGGGTCCATGAAGGTGTTGACGCCGTAGTCCTCGTAGCCCTCGGCATTGCTGACGGGATCCTCGGGGGGGAGCTGCTCGACGCCGCCGGTGTCGGGCTGGGCGGACTCGGCCTCCTCGACCTCCCTGAAGTCGTGCGGGGCCTCCTGGGGACCGGCGGGCGCGTGGCTGGCCGGCGACTCGCGCTCGGTCATGGGCTCGGGCGCGGGCTGATCGCGCGCAGGGGAGGAGCGGGTCGGGCGAGCGTCGTCGTAATCGACCGCGGCACCGGCGGCTTCGGCGCTGCGCTGCTCGGACTTGGGGAAGCTGACGCCTGCGCAACCCGAGAGCAGCGCGGTGATCAAGCTGGCGAGGATCAGGACGGACAGAGAGCGGCTCATCGGGGGCCTCCTTCAATGCTGGGGGTGCTTTCGAACAGTCGGGGGCTGAACGAGGCTCGGGCGCTCGGCTTACAGCCCCTTCGCGCTTTTTTCGTCGGACGCGCCTCGACGATCGCCCCACGCTCCTCGCACCCCTGCGGGGGCTCGTCGGGTGGGGCTTGGATGCGCAGGGGGGCTGCGACCTGTCGGTCGCAGGCCGGCGTGCGGCCCAGGTCGACACCAGGGGGGAAATCCCAATCCACAGGCCTACTTCGACGCGCTGAGCCGGCCCTGGGATCCGCTCTGGGCCGCACGCTGGCCTGCGCCCCCTGGGCAGCCCACCCTGGGTTTCTAGCCCCCCCCGACGAGCCCGTCCCCCCTTGTGGGGGGCGGTGCGAGGAGCGTGGGGCGCTCGTCGAGCGTGGGGAGGTGCGGGGGGTGTGGGACGATCGTGGAGCGTGGGTTGTCGGTCCGCTGGACGATGGCGCGGCGTATCTTGTAAGCTCAGGGCCGGACGACGAGGATGAACTGTGACATCCAGGGAAGGGAGAGTGTTGATGAAGCCAATGAACGAGGCCCTCGCGGAGGCCAACCGATCGAAGCTGCTTGATGACGTCGTGGGCCTGATCGATGAGGAGGTCGGGCGCAAGGGCGGGCTCTCCGGCATGGCGCTCAAGGGCGGCTACAAGGTGGTCAAGGGCCTCAAGGATGGCCGCATGATCCACAAGGCCACCGACCAGATGCTCGACGAGTTCACGGGCGCCATCGCGCCCCTGCACGACGAGTACCGCCAGAAGGGCGCCGAGGGCTCCTTCGCGGACTTCCTCAAGCGCAACGAGGGCCGGGCCAGCGACGCGCTGCTGAACGTCACCGACCGCCGCGCCGCGAAGGCCGAACACCAGATCATGAAGAAGACCTACGAGAAGCTGCGCCCTCAGGCCGTCGGCCACGTCAAGGAGGCGCTGCCCGGGCTCGGCAGGCTCATCGACAAGTATACGCGCGTTTGAGGAAAAGTCCTTTGGTGGCAAGGTGTTGGGTGATTTGTCGGCGCCTCGGCGCTGAACCGCCCGGCGCCTCGGCCAGGAGTGTGAGCCATGGCAAGTCGCTGCCTTGTCCTTGGGGTCTTGTGGACGCTGGCCTCGGCCAGCGGCTGCGGCGGTGAGGTTCCGGCGGCCACCGTCGAGGAGATCGACGAGGGCTGCCTCCCCCTTGAAGAGGTCTGCGACGGGGTGGACAACGACTGCGACGGCGCCGTCGACGAGGGCGTCGCCAACGCCTGCGGCGGCTGCGAGGTGCTCGATACGGCGCCGCTGAGCGCGTGCGGGGCCTGCGGCGGCGGGACGGTCATCTGCGCGACGCCCGACGCGACGATCTGCGTCAACGCCCTGGAGCAGAACGCCTGCGGCGGCTGCGCGGTGCTTGCGCGCAGGCCGGGGGAGGCCTGCGGCACCTGCGACACGGGCGCCTACGCGTGCGATGGCGCCGACGCGGTGGTCTGCGAGGGTTCGGCCGGTGAGGAGGTGCTCAACGCCTGCCGAGGGTGCGCGGCGCTGGACAGGGCGCTGGGCGAGCCCAAGCTGGGCGAGCCCTGCGGTCAGTGCGACTCGGGGGTGGTCGTGTGCGACGGCACCGAGGCGACGCGCTGCGCCGGGGATCTCGGCGATGAGGCGCTCAACGCCTGCGGGATGTGCGGGCCGCTGTCCGATCGCGGGTGCGAGGTGTGCGGCGACGGGGTGCAGATCGAGGGCGAGGAGTGCGACGACGGCAACCTGGACGCGATGGACGGCTGCAGCCCGGATTGTGTGCTGGAGGCAGACTGGGTGCAGGTCGAGCCGGGGACCTTCTTGATGGGCTCGCCGAGCGAGGAGCAGGGGCGCCGCAGCAGCGAGGTGCTGCACCAGGTCACCATCACGCGGCCCTTCCTGCTGCGCACTTATGAGGTTTCGCGCCTGGAGTGGGCCGTCGTCATGGGTCAGCCGGCGCCCTCGCTCTTTGAGGCGTGCGGGGAGCTGTGCCCCGTGGACAGGGTGAGCTGGTGGGACGCGGTGGCCTTCGTCAACCGGCTCTCGGAGCAGGCGGGCCTTGAGGTCTGCTACACGCTGTCGGGGTGCACCGGCGAGGTCGGCGGCGGCTGCCCGCCCGGCGAGGTGTCCTGCGCCGGCGGCTTCTCGTGCGCGTCGGCGGTCTTCGTCGGGCTGGACTGCGAGGGCTACAGGCTGCCGACGGAGGCCGAGTGGGAGTTTGCCGCCCGCGCCGGCACCACGACGGCCTTCGCCAACGGGGAGATCACCCACACATCCCGATCGCCGCTGGATCCGAACCTCGACGCCCTGGGCTGGTACGCGGGCAACAGCGTCGTGGAGTGGCCGGGGGGTGAGGACTGCTCGGAGTGGTTCGAGGGCGCAAACACGTGCGGGCCGCAGACGGTGGGCCTGAAGGCGCCGAACGCCTGGGGGCTCTACGACATGAGCGGCAATGTCTGGGAGTGGGTCCACGACGTCGGCGGCGACTATGCGCAGGAAGCGGTCGTCGATCCCGTCGGCGCCGAGCAAGGCGAGTCGCGGATGCGGCGCGGGGGGAGCTGGAGCAGCCCCTCGCAGTTCTGCCGCTCGGCCTTCCGCTTCGCCAACGCGGCGACCTTCCGCTCCAACGGCCTGGGCTTGAGGATCGCCAGGACGGTGCAGCGTTGATCCTGGGGAGGATCGCCGGGATGCTGCCGCGCTGTCCTGGGATCGTGGCGCGCAGGCCCGCGATCTAACGAAGAAAATCCCTCAGAGCGCGCGATCTTGCGTTGGCGCTGGGGTCGAGGCGGCCAGAAGCTGCCGGCTCGCTCAGGGATCGCCCGTCCTCATCAGGGATCGCCCGTCGTCATCAGGGGGCGACCGTCGTCAGGATGAGGCGGGCCGCGCGGACCTCGGGGAGGTCGCCGAGCTGGAGCTCGTCGGCCTTGTCGACGCAGGCCCGGTAAGCCTCGGTGGCTTGAGTGTCCATGGGTTCGAGGGAGTCTTCGAGCGCCTGGAGGTAGAGGATCCCTTGCTCCTGATCGAGTTCCTTGGGCAGGGGGGCGGCGCGGAGGTCGTCAGCCAGGGCCTTGATGAGGTCGCCCGTGGCGCAGATCGCCGCCACCGACCACCGCGGGCTCCGGGCCTGGATGACGCGCTCGTAGCGCCCCCGAGCCTCCGTCGTGGCCCGGATGCGCTCGCGCAGGCGCGCCTCCAGCGATACCAGCGGGACCTTCAGATCCAGCGCCATGGCCTCCTGACCTTCAACCTGAGCGATCCTGAACAGAGCCTCGGCGGCGGCCTCTCGCCCTCTGAGGGAGTCCGTGAGGTCGGGGCGACGGTTGGCGAGCTCGACGGCCCTCTCAAAGCGCTCGCGGGCCTCCTCGTGCTGGCCTCGCGCCTCCAGGAGGTTGCCCTGGAGGACCATCGCCGCCAGCAGCGCGTCGGGGGCCGCCTTGTTGCTGTAGCGCTTCTGGAAGGCGTCGAGCGCGTCGAAGGCCTTCCTGGGCTGGTTCGCGTCGCGCCAGATCAGGCCGATCTCAAAGGCGACCTCGGGGGCGCGCGGGCTGCGGCCGAAGCGCTTGAGGTGGCTCTCGGCGGCCTTGACCGCCTCGGCGGGCTGACCGGCCTTGCGGCGCAGCGCGATCGCGTTGAGCAGGGCGTCCTCAGTCCGCTCGTCCGTGGGGAAGCGCTCCGCGAGCCGCTCGTAGGCCGCGGCGGCGGCCTGGAGGTCGGCTCTGGCCTCATGGCCGGCGCCGATCGCCATCAGCGCGTTGGGAACCAGCGCCGACTGCGGGTGGGCCTGGACAAGCCGCTCGAAGAGCTGGAGCGCGGCGTCGGCGTCTCCGGCGCGCCCGGCGCCGAAGGCGGCGTTGAAGATCGCCTCATCGGCGCGCTCGGACTTGGGAAATCGATCGTGAAAGTCCTTGAAACACTTGGACATTTCTGAAGCGCGCGCGTCGATGTCGATCTGCGAGCACACCTTGAACTCGACGGCCTCGTTGACCCGCAGGAGGGTCTCATCCTGCCCGAGGGTGGGGTGCTTGAGCAGCGCGCCGGTCAGGGCGCGCAGCGCCTCCAGGTCACCGGCCTGGGCCAGGGCGTCGATCTGGAGGTGGGCGATGTGGACGCTCTGGGGGTCGTCGGGGTGGGCCTTGAAGAGGTCGCCGTAGCAGGCCGCCGCGCTCGCCCAGTCCCTGGCCGCGGCCATGGCGTCGCAGGGCGCGCGCCTCGCCAGCAGCTCCTGAGGATCGGAGGGAGGGTCGAGATCGTCGGCCAGAGCCAGGGCGGCGGTCGAGGTGAGGGTCAGCGCGATCAGCGCGGCGGAGGATCGAGGTGTCATGGGCGCTCCCGGGTTGTCTGCCCCTCGTTTCACTCCCCCTCCTGTCCTCCCCCTCGTTTCACAAGGGGGAGGGACGCTCGCGGTTGGGGCACGGCGGATCGGCGAGTCGACTTCGTTGTCGCACACGGCGGGTCGGGGAGTCGACTTCGTTGGTGGATACGTCGAGATCGGCGGGTCAACGAAGTCGACTCGCCGATCTTGACGTGCCCGTCGGCGGGTCTCAGTCGCCGTTGAGCTTGCGGGCGGTGTCGATCAGGGCCAGCAGCTCGCGCTCGTCGTCGTTGCGGGCGGCGGCGGCGGTCAGGTCGCGGATGAGGGACCACTGCCAGTTCCTGGCGTGGGGCGACTGGCGCAGTTTTTCGGCGAAGGCGGCCGCCATGGTGGCGACGCGGAAGTCGACCGAGGCGTCCTCGAAGCGGGCGCGGACGAGATCGCGACTAAAGACGAAAATACTCTCGTCGGCCTTGCCGGCCTCGGGGGCCTTGTGCCGGATGCGGACGTTGGCGGGATCGGCCTTGGCGCCGGGCTTCATCTTGAGCTCGTAGATGGCGGTGACGGAGTGACCGGCGCCGATCTCGCCAGCGTCGACGGCGTCGTTGCGGAAGTCCTTGTCGGCGATGTCGCGGTTCTCGTAGCCGAGCAGGCGATAGGCCTCGACGGCCTCGGGGTTGAACTCCACCTGGATCTTGACGTCCTTGGCGATGACCTGGAGGGTGGCCCCGAGCTGCTCGCGGAAGAGGCGGTCGGCCTGCTTGAAGGTGTCGATGTAGTAGTAGTTGCCGTTGCCCTTGTTGGCCAGCTGCTCCATGTTCGTGTCTTTGTAGTTGCCCATGCCCAGGCCGATGGTGGAGAGGGTTACGCCCTCCTGGGTGTAGTGGGCGATGCGCTTGAGGATCTCGTCGTGTGAAGACTGGCCGACGTTGGCGTCGCCGTCGGACAGGACGATGATGCGGTTGATGTCGCCGGGCTTGAGGGTCTTGTAGGCCAGCTTGTAGGCCGTCTCGAGGCCGTCGGCCATGGCGGTCGAGCCGCCAGCGACCAGATCCTCGATGGCCTGGTGGATGCGGGCCCGCTGGTCCATGCCGGTGGGGGCCAGCAC
>SYOX01000081.1 GCA_005804885.1 Pseudomonadota bacterium | reverse complement strand
GCGAAGACATGTGCTGCAGAATCGTGTTCTCGGAATTTGGTGATGATGTCATGGTACCCTCCACAGGCCTCAGTGGTCAGCACTCCACCGCAGCACCACAACCACCACCCTTGTCAACCTCCGTTAGATGCGATTGCCCTGGGGGTGGAGTGTGGGGGACAGGGGTTTGCTTCTCAACACGGCGCTTGTGTGATAGATCCCCACAAGTCGGGGGCCGTCCCCGGCGGGGCATCGCCGCCTGAGAACCTCATGTGAGCAGTGGACATGATTCGAGCGCAGACAATGAAGTGGCGCACTCTGTTTTTCATCACCTTGTTCGCGGCCGCAGGATGTGGCGAGGGGAGCAAGTCATCGACCGCTGAGCCGGCCGTGGCCCTGGCCAAGGGCGAGGTCAACGCGCCGGAGGGCGCCGAGGAGGCGCGGGGGGCCGAGGGGGGGGACGGCGAGGCCGACACGGAGGCCTTCGTGAGCGCCACCCTGGCCCAGCTCGACAAGCACATCAAGGCGCACTTCGGCAATGTGGGCAAGGGAGAGGCCATCGGCGCGATCCTGGCGGAGAAGCCGAAGAAGAAGGACGACCTGTTCAAGCGCCGTGATCTGCTCAGGGCGACCTTCATCGGCCGGGATGGTCAGGCCATCCAGCTTGGCCTGGTCGAGTCCGGGGCGCTGACGGACGCGGGCAAGGCCGCGCTCGGGGCCTTGACGGACGCGGACAGGCACGCGCTGCCGTCGAAGCGCTACCAGGTCGAGGCCATTGAGGAGCGGCTGCCGGCGCTGGCCGAGGCGCGGGGCAAGCTGAGCCAGTGGTCGGCGCCGGCCTTGAGCGCCGAGGAGGCGAGCAAGATCCAGGCGGCCGTGCGCGAGGCCGGGATGGACGTCGAGGGCAAGGGGGCGGCGCAGCGGCTGGTGGCCTTGCTGCTGGGGCCTCAGACGCCGACGCCGGAGCTGGCGCGCCAGAGCGAGGGCTTCAAGGGCCTCGCCGGCAGCCTGAGCCGCCAGGAGGCGGAGCTGGAGCTGCTGCTGGCTGAGGGGCTGCTGCTCTACACCTGGGACATGCGCTACAGCAACAAGAACTGGTTTCGGGACATCGAGTTCCCGCGCAAGCAGGAGGAGCAGACGCTCAAGCTCGAAGAGCTGATGGTCGACGCGGTGGTGCAGGCCGCGGACGGCGACATGGCGACCTTCATCGGATCCTTGCCGCCGCAGTTCGAGCAATACGACAAGCTGCTCAAGTCCAGAGAGCGCTACAAGGCGATCGTGGAGGCCGGGGGGTGGTCGGAGGTCAAGCCGATCGCCGTGCGGCGAGGGACGAAGCACGACCGGCTCATCGAGCTCAAGGCGCGCATGGCGCTGGAGGGCTATTACGAGGCGGCGGAGGACGAGGCGGGCGGGGCCTACACCGGCGTGTGGAACCAGGCATTGCTCGACGGGATCACGCACTACCAGACGACGCACCAGATCCAGGTCAAGGGCGAGTCGACGAAGTTCTTCTGGGAGTCGCTCAACGTGTCGGCCAAGGATCGCCTTGAGCAGATCGAGCTGACGATCCAGCGCTGGCGGGAGTCGCGCATCGGCAACGACGCCACGTTCATCCACGTCAACATCCCGGACTTCCACGCGGAGGGGTGGGTGCAGGGCGAGCGCAAGATTCGCTTCCGCGTGGTGACGGGCAACCGGGACAAGGGCTGCCACAGGAAGCTCAAGGTCATCACCTACGTCAACGCCACGCCCTTGATGAGCGACCAGATCGAGACGATCATCCTGAACCCCTACTGGAACATCCCCGAGCGCATCCTCAAGGAGGAGATCCTGCCGGAGTACCGCAAGGATCCGAATTACCTCGAAGAGCACAACTATGAGTGCGTCCAGGAGCGCGCGGGGGCGTGCGTGCGGATGCGGCAGGCCGGCGGGGAGGGCAATGCGCTCGGGCAGGTCAAGTTCCTCTTCCCCAACGAGCACGGCGTCTACATGCACGACACGCCCAAGAAGGCGATCTTCAACTACCCGACGCGCGCCTACAGCCACGGCTGCATGAGGGTCCACGAGCCGCTCAAGTTCGCCGAGTACCTGCTCAAGAACGACGGCCAGTGGAGCGATCGGCAGTTCGAGCGGTGGATGAGCTCGGGCAAGGAGAACCCCATCCGGCTCAAGACGCCCGTGCCGATCCACGTCGAGTATTACACCGTCCGGGTCGACGAGGACGGGCTGCCCAACTTCCTGTCGGACGTCTACAAGTACGACGAGGAGCGCCTGTCGGAGGAGAAGACCAAGCTGCAGAAGTGCACGCCGACGGAGTTCGACGACTTCGTCCTCCAGAGCGAGGAGGAGGAGATCGATCCGGAGGCCGACGGGGACGATCCGGAGGCCGACGAGGGCAACCCGGAGGGGGAGGGAGACAAGGCCCCTGACGAGGAGGGCGACAAGGCCCCCGGCGAGGCTGGAGAGAAGGGACCGGCCGGCGATCTCAAGGTGCCCAGGGCGCTGGAGGAGGCCGTCGATCGGCCCCCCGTGCCGATCAAGCTGCGCACGATCGAGGTCCCGAAGGGCGGCGAACCTCAGCAGGACGAGGATCCCTGATCCCTTATGGACCTGCGAGAGCGCCTCCACAAATTCATCCACCACCCGGTCGTCGACGCCTCGCTGGTGGTGCTGATCCTGATCTCGGTGGGGCTGCTTCTGTGGGAGCTGACGATCAAGGATCCGGCGCTCCACCAGCTCGTCGTCGAGGTCAACGACGGGCTGACGGCGGTCTTCGTCGTCGAGCTGGCGGTGCGCTTCTACGTAGCCCGCTCCAAGAAGAGGTTCTTCCGGCAGTACTGGATGGACATCATCGCGGTCATCCCGTGGATGCGATCACTGCGCATATTGCGCCTATTGCGCCTTCTTAGAATATTCCGCGTCGGGATGCTGCTCAACCGCCGCCTCCAGGCCTTCTCGTCCGTCTTCCGGGGGGCGTCGAGCGAGTACCTCATCATGGCGGTGCTCATCGTCCTGATGGTGCTGGCCGGCGCGATCGGGATACGGATCGTCGAGGGCGAGCAGAACATGGACTTCCACCACCTCGATCAGGCCCTGTGGTGGAGCGTGATGACGCTGGTGGCCGGCGAGCCCATCGGCGGCGAGGCCAAGACGTTGGCCGGCCGGCTGGTCTCGCTCAGCGTCATGCTCGGGGGGCTGACGCTCTTTGCCATATTCACCGGGCTCGTCTCGGCGGTGATGGTCAACCGGATGCGCAACATCAAGGTGAAGGTCATGGATCTGGACGAGCTGCGCGGTCACATCATCATCTGCGGCTGGAACCGCTCCGGCCGCACCATCCTCAAGGAGCTCTCCGGCGCCAGGGCGCTCATCGAGCGCGGCATCGTGATCGTGGCCGAGTTCGACAAGGATCCCGACCTGGGCGACCACGGCATCGACCCGGATCTGATCTTCATCGTCCGCGGCGACTACACCCAGCTCAGCGTCTTGAAGGAGTGCGGGGGCCAGCACGCCGGCACCGCCCTGCTGCTGGCCGACGACACCCGCGAGCGCGGCGGTCAGGACATCGACGCGCGCACGGTGCTGGCCTCCATCGCCATCGAGCGCATGAACCCCGAGATCTTCAGCTCCGTCGAGCTGCTCAACCGCGAGAACGGCGCGCACCTGCGCGTGATGGGCGTCGAGGAGATCGTCGTCGGCGACGAATACGCCGGCACGCTGATCGCCATGGGCCTGCGCAACCGCGGCATCGCCCGCATCATCAACGAGCTGATGAGCGTCGAGGGCAACGGCCTCTTCAAGGTCCCCGTGCCGCCCCGCATGGTCGGCCGCTCCGTCGGGGAGGTCGCAGGCCACCTGCGCGAGCGACACCGCGTCATCCTCGTCGCCATCGAGTCCAGAGAGGGAGAGAGCCGAAAGGCCCTCATCAACCCGCCCAGCACCCAGACCTTCAAGGACGACGACTTCATCGTCGTCATCGCCGACGGCACCCCGACCCTCGCCGACTTCTGACAGGCCCCCGACCCCTCGCCGGGCCTGGCCGCCCCGGCGGCCTCGCCCTGGATCGCGGCTAGACCTGCATCCTCATGATCTCCCGATAGGCCTCCAGCGCCCGATTCTTGACCGCCGAGAAGGTCCGAAAGGCGATGTCGGCCCGCTCCACCGCGATCATCGTCTCGTGCAACCCCACCTGCTCGCCCATCGCCAGCGCGCGAGAGGCCTCGTCCCCGCCCTGGATCTGCGCGTCCGTGCTCTCGATCGCCCGCTCCAGGGCCTGGGCGAAGCGCCCCCCTTCCACCTCGCCGCCTCGCGAAGGCGAGAGCCCGTCGAGCGCCATCCGACCCCTGAGCGCGCCCAGGCCCCCATCCATCGCTCTGATCCCGTCCATCTCAGCTCTCCCCGATGGCGATGGCGCTGCGGGCCATCTTGCGCGTCGTGTCGATCGACGCGGCGTTGGCCTCGTAGGCCCGCTGCGCCGTGATCATGTTGACCATCTCCTCGACGAGGTTGATGTTGGGCATCGCCACGTAGCCCTCGGGGTTGGCGTCCGGGTGGACCGGATCGTAGACCAGCCGCGGCGGGCTCTGATCGGCCTCGATCCCGGACACCCGGACCATCGTGGCGCCCTGCCCCAGCTCGACCGCTTCAAAGACCGGATCCTGGCGCTTGTAAGGGCCGCCGTCCGGCCCCCGCGTCGTCTGGATGTTGGCGATGTTGCTGGCCGTCGTGTCCAGGCGAGTGCGCTGGGCCGTCAAGCCCGCGGCGCTGACCTGCAGCGTTGACATCAAAGTGCTCATGACCCTGCCTCCTGCTAGCGCCCGCCATGATCCAGGGCGTAGCGCATCATCCCGAACTTGCGGCGCGCCAGCGTCGTCAAGGCCTGATACTCCATCGCGTTGGCAACCTGGGCGCTGACCTCGTCCTCAAGCACCACGTTGTTGCCGTCCACGCGCCCGGCCGAGGTGTCGATCTCGACCCTCCCCTCCAGCTCCTGCGCCCCTTCGAGCCCCTCGAAGTGCCGCGCGTCGGTGCGCGCCTGGTTCGGCGCCCGCTCCCCGCGCGCGACCCGGGCCAGCGCCTCGGAGAAGTCCACGCGCCGCGCTCTGAAGCCCGGCGTGTCGGCGTTGGCCACATTGCCGGCGATCACCCCCTGCGCTTCGCTCCGCGCCGTCAGCCCCGCCCCGAGCACCGCCAGCGTGCGGTCAAAAAGTACGCTCATCGCCCCTCCCTCTCCAAGAGCGCCCGGTGGCGCGCCTCAAACCCTGTCGCCGCGGCCCTCTCCTGGGCGAGCAAGCCCCAGGTCCCCTCCGGCTGCCTCAGCGCTACATCCTCGTAGAGCGCCTGGGCCCTGGCCGCGTCGCCCTCGGCCTTCAAGAGCCCCGCCAGCGCGAAGGCCACCTCAATCTCCTCATCGACATCCTCAACCTCCGCCATGAATGCGCGCAGCAGCGCCACACCCTCGGCCCCGCGACCCGCCGCCGACGCCGCCTCGGCGGCCTCCAGGCACATCTGCGCCCGACGGTAGGGCGTCACGTGACGCCGCATCTCCCCCGCCTTGAGCAGCTCCGACGCCGCCTCGCCCTTGTCCCCGGCCTCCTGGCGCGCTCGCCCCTTGACGTAGGCCAGCATCACCGTGACGGCCGGGCCTGCCTCGACAGCCTCGGCGCGCTCCAGCCAACCGGCGGCGGTCCCCCACTGACGCCCGTCGAGCGCCACCTCGGCGGCCGCCATGCTGATCGCGATCTCCTCACGCCGACCGAGCCAGCCTCCCCTGGTCCCCAGCCGCTCGGCAAGGTAGCGCACCGTCTGCTCGGCCCTGAACAGATCCCCCGACTCCCGATAGGCCCTGGCCAGCTCACCGAGCAGCCGGACCTCCTCGCTGGCCCCAGGAACCCCCTCCATGGACTCCTGAATCCACCCCGAGGCCAGCTCCGGCAGGCCCAGGCGCCGCATCGCGCCGGCCACCTCGATCACCACCTCGCCGCCCAGCGGGTGCGCCCAGATCTGCGCCTTGTGCTGGCTCGACATCGTCACGAGCCCCACGTCGTCGCCCTCCTCCATCGCCGCGTTGATCGCGTCCAGAAGCGCCCGCGCCTTCAACTGACCCATCGCCGCTTCGCTGGCCCACGACAGCGACTCCGGCGAGAGGGAGGCCAGCCTGTCCAGCGCAAGCCGGGGCTCGCCTCGCTGGATCTGCACCCGCGCGGCGTGCACAAGGACGCGCCCCACCAGCGGATCGCCTTGTACCGTCGACACCTCACCGAGCAGCGACTCGACCACCGCCGGCTCGACCGCAGGCCACGCCTGCTCGACCCACTCGAAGCCCGCCAGCAGCCGGACGAGCGGGGCGACCTGCCCGTCCTTGAGCATCTCGTAGCGCAGCAACGCCGAGCGCTCCTGCCCGAGACACACCTGCACGTCCGCAAGGCGCAGCGCCGCCAGCTCATCAAAGCTCACCGCGCGCGTCGACCGGATCTTGCCCGCCGAGCCGACCTCCTCGACCGACCTCGCCACCTCCCCGTAGAGCTTCAAGGCCTGCGCGTCGTCGCCAACCTCGAAGCGGCCCTCGGCCTGCTCGAAGAGGGCGCTGATGGGATCTGGCGAGGAGCTGGGCGGCGGCAAGGGCTGGCGCACGAAGCGGCAGAAGTCTGCCTTGGGCGAGAGCCGCCGCGGCTGCCCCACGCTCAAGGTCAAGACCCCCTCCGAGGGCACAACCCCGCGATCTGAAGCCCGCTCGACCTCTCCCCGATCCTCCCCCGCAGCGCCGCCCGCTGGCCTGAAGGCGGCCACGGCGGCCAGCGACCCGTGCCGCGCCTGAAGCTCAAGGCGCACCACGCCCAGCGCGCCGCCCTCGCGCTCAACCTCGACCGAGAGCCCCGAGAGCGACCCGTAGGTCGACACCTGGGCCTTGAGGTCGGGGGGCGCGGGGTCGAACACCACGAAGACGCGGCGGGTTTGGAGCGAGCGCTCGATCTGCCAGCGCGTCCCGGCTTGTACCTGAAACGCCACGATCCCGATCTGCTCGAACTCATCGATCCTCCCACCCCAGGCGGAGGGCTGCTCCGACGCCCCCTCCGGCGCCTGAGCGGGCAACTGAGCGGGCGCTGGCGGGCCTCCCTCGGCCGCGCCAGGATCCTGAGGCGGCGCGGGATCGACCTGCTGGGCAATGGCGAGGCCTGCGACGCTGAACACGGCGGCGGCGGCGAGCATGGAGATACGGCGGCGCTTCATCGGCTCTCTCCCTGAGTGCTGTCCCTCTCAAGGAGTCGGCGCGCTGGGCGCCGAGGATGAATCGACGGCGAGGGGGCGAGGGCGCGCGCCGCGCGCCGAGCGCAGCAACGTCGCGCAAGATGGCGCGATTACTCAGCTTCCCTCTTGCGGAGGCGCTCAACGAGGGTGGTGCGGTTCATCTGCAGGAGGCGGGCGGCGTGAGAGACGACGCCCTCGCTCTGGGCGAGCGCCTGGTCGATGAGGTCGTTCTCGATCTGCTCGATCAGCGTTTTGAGGTTGACGCCCTCAGCGGGCAGCGTGAGCCGGAGCGCGTTGGAGACGGCGACGCCCTCGTTGGAGGTCGGGGCTGCGGGGATCGGCGGAGGGGCGCTCGCGGCGGAGGGGGCGGCGGGCGGCATGTGATAGACCAGCAAGGGCTGGAGGGCGTCGGGGGTGGAGAGGGCGACGGCGGGCATGATGTGGGACGCCCGCACCTCGGGGCCGCCGCGCCGGATCTTGGTCGGCAGGTCTTCGAGATCGACGCTCCCTTCGCGCTTGAGGATGACGACCCGCTCGATGGTGTTCTCAAGCTCGCGGATGTTGCCGGGCCACGAGTAGGACAGCAGCGCGCGCTGGGCCTCGACGCTGACGTCGGTGATGTTGCGCCTGTCGGAGGCGTTGAAGTGCCGGATGAAGTGGGCGATCAGCGTCAGGATGTCGCTGGGGCGCTCGCGCAGCGCGGGGATCTCGATGTGGATGACGTTGAGGCGGTAATAGAGATCCTCTCGGAAGGCGCCCTTGGCGACGGCCGCCTCCAGATCGTGGTGCGTGGCGGCGATCACCCGCACGTCGACGGGGCTGGGCTGGGCGTCGCCGATGCGCTGGACCTCCTTGTCCTGGAGCACGCGCAAGAGCTTGACCTGCATGGACAGCGGCAGATCCCCGATCTCGTCGAGGAAGATGCTGCCGCCGTCGGCGATGTGGAAGCGGCCCGGGCGATCGGCCTTGGCGTCGGTGAAGGAGCCCTTGCGGTAGCCGAAGAGCTCGGCCTCGAAGAGCGACTCCGGGATCGCGCCGCAGTTGACCGGGACGAAGGCCTTGGCGCCTCGTCGGCTGGTGCGGTGGATGGCGCGGGCGAAGAGCTCCTTGCCAGTGCCCGTCTCGCCGGTCAGCAGCGTCGTGGCGTCGGTGTCCGAGATCGTGTTGACGATGTCGAAGATCCGCCGGATCGAGGGGTCCGAGCCGATGATCCCCTCAAAGGGGTTGTCGCTGGCGGGGCCCGAGCCCTCCGGCGGCATCAGGCGCGGGCGCGGGCGGCGCAGCGCGGTGTCGATGGTCTCTTCGAGCTCGTCGATGGAAAATGGCTTCTCGATGTACTCGTAGGCCCCGGCGCGCATGGCCGACACCGCCCCGTGGACGTTGGCGAAGGCCGTGATGACCAGCACGGGGGTGTCGGGGTTCTTGGCGATGGCCGCCCGGATCACCTCCAGGCCAGCATTGCGGTTCTCCATCCGCCAGTCGGTGATGACCATGTCGTAGTCATTGCCCTCGATCAACTCCCTGGCCTCGGCGGCGCTCTGGGCCGAGGAGTAGCGGTAGCCCCGCTTGCGCAGCACCGTCTCTATCGCCAGCCGCACCGACACCTCATCATCGACGACCAGGATCCGCTTGTGAGACCTCGCCTTGAAGCCGCCTGACATGGTCTGATCGTCCACCTCACCTCCCCAGATACGCTCGCGCCGCCACCCCCCGCAGGGATCCGGCGCTTTCGCGTTGAAACTCCGAGCATTGAGATTGTCTCAGGGGCTCAACCCATGTGTCAAGAATCTGGCGCTTGTGATCATCCCTGCCATGTGCTTGATCTGAGCGCAGAAGCCAGTATTTTCCGTGGCACGAGGCGGGCAGGCGCGAGCCCCGCCGGAAGATGGACGAGCCCTTGATCGCGGAGTACCCGATGAAGTTCAATAGAATCATCATGTTGTGTGTGTTGATGGGGGGGGCCTTGTCGATCGGCGCCTGCGCCGACAGCGAGAACCCGCCCTTGGTCCCCAGCCCCGAGCCGGAGCCCACCCCGGAGGCCCAGCCCGAGCCCGAGGTTCAACCTGAGCCCGAGGCCCAGCCCGAGCCCGAGGCCAACCCTGAGCCCGAAGGTCAACCCGAGCCCGAGGTTCAACCTGAGCCCGAGCCGGAGCCCGAGCCGGCCATTGAAGCCACGATCCAGCAGCTGCGGGACCCGGACGCGCCGGGGCACCCTGAGCCGGGCCGCCGCGTCATCGTCGAGGGCGTGGTCTCGGCCACGCGCGGGGTGGTCTTCTTCATGTCGGACCCGGCCGGCGGGGAGTGGTCGGGGATCTCGGTCTTCGTCGGCGAGGCGAACCTGGGGCTGCGGATCGAGGAGGGGCAGCGGCTGCGGGTGGAGGGCCGCTATCAGGAGTTCCTCTTTGAGGGGGAGCCCGAGCCGCTCTCGCAGATCAACGCCTCGGTCGCGGGGCGGGCCGAGCTGCTGGAGTCCGGCGTGGCGGTCTCGCCGACGACGGTGGCGGTCAGCACGCTGGCCGACCCCTTCGACGGCGAGCCCTACGAGAGCGCGCTGGTGCTGATCGAGGGCGCCACGATCGGGCAGGCCCGGATGTTCGGAGAGTTCGACGTCGAGGGCGGCTACCGCGTCGACGATCTGCTCTTCAACTACAACCGCCAGGGGCTGCTCGAGCCTGGCCTGGTCCTGGAGTCGCTCGTCGGGATCCACCAGTTCAACTTCGGCAACACGAAGGTGGCCCCGCGGCGGATCACGGACCTCTTCGCCGGCTGCGACCCGACCCAGGATCAGGAGTGCGACGGCGCCCTGGATCTGGCCGACAACTGCCCCCCGGAGCGCAACGTTGATCAGTCCGACGGCGACGACGACTCCCTCGGCGACGTGTGCGACAACTGCCCCGAGGACGCCAACACCAACCAGTCCGACGAGGACGGCGACGGCTTCGGCGACGCCTGCGACTTCGACTTCACCCCCACCGTGACGGTCAACGACCTGCGCAACCCCGACGTCCAGGGCCCCGAGCCCGGCGACGAGGTCCGCCTGCAGAACCTCGTCGTGACCGCCGTTGGCCCGCGCACCTTCTGGGTGCAGGAGCAGGTGGACGGCCCCTTTGCGGGCCTTGCCGTCTTCTTCGTCGATCCCGACCTCGTCATCCCTGGCCTCGTCGAGGGCGCCGTGGTCACGATCACGGGCGAGTACACCGAGTTCGCCGGCCAGAGCCAGATGGGCACCCTGTCGCAGATCCTCGTGAGCGAGGCCGCGCAGGTCACCATCACGGGCACCGCCGAGCTGCCCGAGCCGCTGGTCATCGCCCCGGCCACGCTGGCCATCGCCGAGACCTCCGAGGCCTTCGAGAGCATGCTGGTCCGCGTCCAGGCCGTCACCACCTCCGACGACGTCGGCTTCGGCGAGTTCGCCCTGGGCGAGAGCGGCTACAGGATCGACGACTTCATCTTCGACTACAACAACACCGATCCGCCCATCGTCGACGAGGGCGTCACCTTCACGGCCATCACCGGCATCCACACCTTCAGCTTCGACCGCTACAAGCTGCTGCCCCGCGGGGCCGCCGACTTCCAGCGCTAGATCGCCTGGGCCTTGAGGTGACCGGGGCGTGGCCCCAGGTGGCGCCAGGACCTCGACGCCGCGCTCCGGTCAACGCCAAGGCAGCCCAGCAAGGACCACCGCGAGACGCGCTCGCTGGCGCCGAGCAAGCCCCGCTCCCCACACGTCATGGCACCAGGAGCCCCCGATGAGCGACCCCGCCGACCCTCCGAAGCCCCCCGACGCCGAGCCGCCCTCCCGCTCGGTGTGGCCCGTCGCGGCGGTCGCCACGCTCGTGGCGCTGGCCGGCCTGCTCGTCTACGCGCTGATCACCGGCCCCGTCGCGCCCAACCCCGACGCGCCAGACGGGGGCGACCTGAAGGCGCCCGCCCTCCAGAGCGACCTCTTCCTGGAGGACGAGATCGGCTTCGCCCCCGTCCACGTCGACGCTGAGGCGCTGGCCGCCGCCCGAGGCCAGCTCCCCGGCGCCGGTCAGCCGCCGCCCAAGGAGGCCGAGGCCGTCCTGGACGCCTTCCGCGCCCTCAACCTGCAAGAGATCGGCTCAGATCAGCGGGCGCAGACCGAGGCGGCCCGCGAGTTCAACCTGCGCCTGACGGAGTTCTACGGCGTCGGACACCACGCCGGCCTGCAGGCCCTGATGACCTCCTCATTTGCGCGCTTCCGCGAGGCCCTCGACCTGCTGGTGACCCGCGCCAGATCGCGCGGCGCCACGATCGAGGATCTCGTCCAGCAGCCAGACCCTGCGCTCCAGGAGGCCCTGAGCTGGGCGGGCGGCTTCGTCCTGCTGGCCCGCAGGCTCGGCCTGATGGACCCCACAGGCGCCATCGAGCCTCGCCTGAGCCCGCTGGTCGAGGTCCTCTACCGCTACAGGATCGCCCAGGGGCTGCGCGGCACCCTGAACCCCAAGGAGCTGATGACGGGCCAGGAGATCCGCACCTTCTTCCTGTGGCGCCTGCATGAGGCCCGCTCGATCCCGCTGGACAAGCGCCTGCTCTACGCCATCGAGCTGTCCATCTACCTGCCCGGCTACCCCTCCGAGATCGCCCGCGGCGCCCTCTTCTTCCAGGCCGGCCACGTCCAGGAGGCCCGCGACACGCTCGCCCGAGCCCGCCAGCTCTACCCCGACCGCGCCGCGCTCATCGATCGCTACCTCCAGATCATCGACGCCCAGCCCGCCCCCGCCGCCCCGGACGCCGGCCCCGCCGCCGCACCGGACGCCGGCCCCGCCGCTGACGCCCCGGACGCCAGCCCCGCCGCCGACGCTGCGGACGCCAGCCCTGCTGCCAACGCCGCGGACGCCGACCCCGCCGCCGATCCCGACGCGACGCCCAAAAAGTAATCCATCAGGCGCTCGCCTCGATATTTTCCCTTGACAGCCCCCCATGGGCTGGCTAATTTCGCGGTCCCACGAAGGGACCCATCCCTCGTAATGCTTCAAGGGGCCATAGCTCAGCTGGGAGAGCGCTTGACTGGCAGTCAAGAGGTCTGCGGTTCGATCCCGCATGGCTCCATCCCCTCAAGGGCGGTCTTCACAGACCGCCCTTGGTGTTTCTTGCGGGTCATTTTTGACCGTGTCCCACATTCAAGTCCCACATCCGATCCGCTGACGTTACCAAAGTCTCGTCTCGAACCCCCAAGTAGTGCGACGACATCGAGTCGTCCGCGTGCCCCATCTGAGCTTGAACCAGCACCCGATCGATCACCTCCAGCGCCAGCGTGTTCCACGTCCTGCGCAACACCTGGGGCGTGACCACGAGGTCGAACCCCAGCGCCTTCGAGGTCGCTTGTAAGCGCGAGCGCACACGGGTGGATTGAAGGTGCCCGCCCGACTCGGCCTGACACACCAGCCCCACGGGCAGCCGTCCAGACTGGATCAGGCTGGCCCGATGCGCCCGCAAGATCTCCTCCAGCGGCAAGCCCAGGCCGACCTTGCGGATCTTCCCGTTCTTGGGAACCTTGGTCTGCCAACCTGCAGTGCGGGTCCAGGTCACCGACTCAGCCACCGTGATGGTGCGAGCGTCGAGATCGATCCGAGCCCACTTCAGCGCCAGCGCTTCCCCCAGCCGCACGCCAGCGTAAGCCAGCACAGCGATCAGCACCTGATAGTCCGAGCCGAGCGAGGTGGCCTCAACGTGCTCGATGACCTGGCTGATCTGCCGTCGAGAGAGGGTGCGGCGCTCCCTGGCGGGAGGCGACGAGACGGCCGGGCCGTCGAGATCCTGCCCAGGATCGGGCAGGCCAAGATCCCGCGTGGCGGCCCGCACCATGCGCCGCCACTCACCCCACCATGCGCGTATGCTGACAGCGCTGGAGCCCTCCACGGCTTCGAGGCGGGTGCGGAGGGCGACGAGGTCAGCGCGGGTGTACTGATCGATGGGCAGATCGGGGACCAGCTCCAGCGACAGGCAGTGGGCGATGTTGTAGGCGGCCGCCTCGAGCGTCGTGGCCGCCCGGCCTCTACCCCTGAGACGGCTGAGGTGGTGCTGAGAGCAGAGCTTGAGCGAGGGCGCCGATGGAACTGGGACGTTGACCACCGGGTTGGACATCTCTTCGCGCAGGTCCTCCAGCGCTGCGATCGCTTGAATGAGGGTCGTTCCCTGGGGCAGTGTCAAAACGCGATCCTTCCGGACTCTTGTATCCGGGACCACGACCGTGCCCCGGATCTTGTACCTTCCGTCGTCCAGCAAGGTGATCCCCGCTGGCAGACGGCTTCTCTTTCTGACCATGGTGGCCTCCATCTCTGGGGGCTCCCTGGCTGTCCTGCCCCTCCAACTTACTCCCACCGATCAAACCAGCGCAACGACGCAGGTACTCATCAAGCGTGACCGTCAAGAACAGGTTCGAGCCCCTTCGCCCTGCCCGGCCGTCTGGCCGAAGATCACCGCGGGACACTGCCGAACGTAGACCGCTCGGAGTCAGGCGACAGTATGCGGCAGCTTCCTCAGTCGTTCGGTATGGAGATGGCTCGCGCTCGCTCATCACCACTCCCCTTTCCTGAAATCGCCACAGAGACATCTTTGGTGCCAACTCATCCTGGCCCCCGCGTCTTGCTCACCAACCTTCGGATCGTGGACTCGCCGACATCGAAGAGCCGAGCGACCTCGCGCTGGGTCTTGCCGGCCTCCAGCAGCATCAGGGCGTAGGACTTCTGCTCGGTGGTCAGCGCCGCCCGCCGCCCCCCTACCCTGCCGGCCCGCCTCGCCGCGGCCAGCCCTGCCAGGGTCCGCTCGCGGGCCATGGCCCTCTCGAACTCGGCGAAGGCGCCGAGCATCTGGGCCAGCATCATCCCGGCGGGGGTCGTGGTGTCGATGGACTCGGTGATCGAGGCGAAGCCCGCGCCCCTGTTTCGGATCTCGCCGAAGAGGGCCAGCAGATCGGACAGGGAGCGCGAGAAGCGGTCGAGCTTCCAGACCACCAGCACATCGCCTGGCTCCAGGGCCTCGATGCAGGCTTGAAGTCGAGGACGGTCGCGCGATCCTCCCGAGGCGTTCTCGGTGAAGACCTCTTCGCAGCCGTAGGTCTTCAAGGCGGCGACCTGTGAGGCCGTGTCTTGCTCCTCGGTTGAGACTCGCGCGTACCCTCGCTTCACCTTGGCACCTCAGTACATTCTCGCTGAACTTTTCCAGTCCGATCACCGCGAGCAATCGGCGCACGTTTTTGACCTGCTGCGGGCGCCCTGGTGGCGGCGCGAGCAGGCGAGGGGTCATAAACGAGCGTTTGTGACCTCCTGCTCGTTGCAGGGGCAGCCGCAGCCTTCGATGGGAGCGATGGGTCCGGGCTCGATCTCTCCGGCCCACATCGCCTTGCCGTCATGGCTGGCGGTCCAACGCACCGTCGAGACTTCAGGGGGTGCCAGGGCCAGGACCATGGCGCCGGCCACTCGAAAGGGCGCGTCTCGCGCCGGAACGGTCGTGCTGTACCTCTGGGAAGTGACCTCACCGCTCCAGTTGAAGATCTCCAGATCGACGACGAGATCGACGGGCTGGTCGTCCTGGCGTGGATCGCGGTCGGCGAAGCGCCAGATTGTTCGCAGGATCTCCTTGCTGGCGGGGTCGAAGGCGCATTCGACGAGGGTGTTGAGCGCTACGACCACCACCGCGAGCCAGGGAACCAGCACACACCAGCGCAACCTGCGATATCGCGCGCGTGCCGTGTCACCGAAGTCCAGCGAGGTCAGAAAGAGAACCTCAAGGGCGAGCGCCTGGAGGTTTGCCATCCAACCCACGAGGGCCACCAAGACCAGAAGCAGAACCTGCCAGTCGATCATCTTGACCTCCATCGGCTCGCATCAGGGCAGGTGGCCCAGTGCGACACCTGACCGCGGACAGCGGCCGGGGTGTCGGCGCTGACCTGCGCTCCCCAGACGGTCCGCCCATCGCCCGTGACCACGACGCAGCGCTTCTCTCCGTCGGGGAGCTCACCGGGCAGCACCCACAGGGTTTCAAGATCCAGGGGGATCCTCTTGCCCGAGGTCGTCTGGCGCCACGCGATGGCGGCGTCGCAGGCTCTGCATCGAGGCATCAGCTGGCCCTCCGCTCGAAGAGCGCCGCGAGCACCAGCACCCCGACCAGGATCGCGATCCCGATGGAGGGCGTGGGCATCTCGCAGGCCAGGATGACGCCCGCGACAAGGGCCAGGCCAAGGGCGGCGCTTCGAAGTGTTTCGAGCGCGCTCATGGTGTGCCTCCCCATCGAGAGCCGATCCGTGCAGAGCGCTCGATCACGCGGCGCATCACCACCTCGGGGCTTTCCCCGTCGCGCTCGGTGTGGAGCCGCCAGCATTGGACCAGGTCGTCGAGGCTGTAATGTTGGAGCAAGACGTCGAGGGCGGCCCAGAAGGGAGCGCAGAGTTCCGCCAGGGGCAGGTGCTTGCAGCGATGGAGGGGGTTGCCTCGGCTGCGGAACCTGAAGTCGGCGCAGGTGCACGACAGGCCGTGGCCCTGGGGCGTCAGGAGGACCAGGTAGGAGAGGCTCGCCTTGCCTGGAGATTGTGATTTGACCACCACCTGACGAGGGCCGCTGCCCAAGGGACGACAAGGCGCCATCCGTCTCAACACGTCGCACTGGAGCGCCCTGGGCTTGTCGCTGTCGCCCTGGGAAGCCGAGTCTTGAGGGGCGCTGTCCTGATGGATGCCATCCATCGTGTCGAGCGCAGAAAGGTGGCCGTCCCGGATGCGTTGGCGCTCGGCCAGATGGTGGTCGCCCTCGCGTCTGGTGGCGTCGAGCTTCTCGGCGTGGGAGAAGCGGCCGTCGGTCCAGATCCACTCGACGAGGTCGTCGTGGGCGTGGGCAAGGTCGTGGAGGTGCAGGAGGGCTTCGGCGGGGAGGTCGTCGAGCTGGCGCAGATCGCGGGAGTCGACCCGGACGCACAGGGCGCCATCGGGCGCCTCGACGATCCATCGGGGACCGCGGCGCTCGACGACGACGACGGGGGTTTCGGCCTCAAGGGTGTCGGGCAGCTCGGTGGTGCGGCCGGCGCGGTGGATCTGATGGCGGATGGCGCTCCCAGGTACGATGGCGTGGGTGGCCCGGGCAGCGATCCTTGCGCGGCTTGCCCGTGGGCTTTGAGGGCTGGCTTCTCTTTGGGGGTTGGTCAGCGCCATTTGTTTCACCATCAACGCTAGCGTTAAATGAAAGGGCGAAAGAGAAGTTTGAAAGGTGGTCTGCTGGCTATAGAGCGTCCATCGCCTTGAGCCAGGTTGCCTTGGTGAGCGGCTCGATGGGCTGACCGTCGTGATCGACGGCCTCCCAGCAGGCCAGCCCCTCATTCCAGGTGGCTTCCAGGATGCGTGGACCCAGGCAGACCTGGAACTCCCACGCTCCTGGAACCGCGAAACAAGAGATCTCCCAACGACGACACGGACGACGACGAGGGCTTGCCAGCAGCCATTCAAACCCCTCACCACCACTGGGGATCAGGACCGACGGCATGAGACTGAATCCTCTGGGGCTGAACTGCTGTTCAAAGGCGTCCAAGCGGCACCTCCAAGGTCACCCCACAAGAAGTAACGCTAACGTTCCTGCTTTGTCAGACGACATCCTAAAGTGTACCCCGACGACAGACCAAAGTGTCCCCCCGTCGCCGGGAGAAATCGAGATGTCCAATCCGTATGAAGTCGAGGTAGGGCTGCTCCTCTCACGCCGTTGTGGCGTCCCTGAGGAGGCT
>SYOX01000080.1 GCA_005804885.1 Pseudomonadota bacterium | reverse complement strand
GCGCGGCGCGGCGGGCGATCCCCCGGAGGGCGCCGCCTCAGGGGGGGCGGCCGCCACGGGCCGAGCCGACAGGGACCTCGACAGAGAGGGCACGGCGGGCGCGCGCAGGCGGGCAGAGCTGCTGCTGGAGGCCATCGTCGAGAGCGCCGATCGGGTGGGGCTGGCGGCTTGCGGGGACATCGGGGCCGCCATCGACGCGCTGTGCGCCATGGAGACCGGCGGCCTCGTCGCGCTCCAGAGCGGCGAGGCGAGGCGCCGCGCGATCGCGACGCTCCCGCGCGTTCGTCGCCTGGCCCGCTGCTGGGTCGCGGCGCCGTGGGGCGCGCTCCAGGGTGAGGCCGCGGCGGGGCGCAGGGGGAGGGAGGCGGCCTCCTCCGAGGCCGCCGAAGGCCCGTAGGCGGCGGCCGCCTGCGAAGCCAGGATCGCGGCGGACGCCTGCGAAGCCGGGATCGTCGGCGGACGCCTGCGAAGCCGGGATCGTCGGCGCGAGGAGGCGCGCGACAGGTTGGCTCAGCGATAGCTCCAGGCCCCTTCGACGGGCGCCCCCCCCCACGCTCCACGAGCGCCCCACGCCCTCGCGCACCGCCCCCCAACGCCGCCACGACGACCTCGCGGCCCGCCCCAGCCGGCCAGCGATCCCGCCACGGGCTCCTGCGGCCCGCCCGCTGTGTCTCGACTGGCCAACAGCTCGCCCCGTCGGGTCGATCCATCTGGAGGGCGTCAACGACGAAGGCCATCGGGCGGCTGATGGCTCGGCGGGGATCAACGTCGGTGCGCTCGGAGGCGTCGATGGCTCAAAGAGCATCACCGGTGACGCTCGCCGAGGCGTCGACGGCTCAATGGGCATCACCGTTGATGCTCGCGGAGGCGTCGATGGCTCAAAGAGCATCAACGATGATGCTCGCCGAGGCGTCGATGGCTCAATGGGCATCACCGTTGATGCTCGCCGAGGCGTCAATGCCTCAAAGAGCATCACCGTTGATGCTCTTTGAGGCGTCGATGGCTCAAGGGGCTTTCATGTTGATGACGTGGAGAGGATGGGGGCAGAAAGGGGCCATTTTGCAGCGCCGCCCAGGAGGATCGACCCCTCAAGGCGATCTCATGTCGATGACATCAGGAGGATCGACCCCTCAAGGCGACCTCATGTCGATGACATCAGGAGGATCGACCTCAAACAGGGCGTCACCGTTGATGCCCTCGGAGCCATTGGTCCCTCCAATCGACCTGTCGGTGATCCTTGGGGAGCCATCGACGCCTTTTGGCCTTTTGATGTTGTCGGATCTGGAAGGATCGACCCCAGGGGGGCTTCCAGAGCCGAGCGCATGGGCTCAAGGATCGCGCGGCGCGCGGATGGCCGACTCGACCCGGATGTCGTCGGATCGCAGGGTCGGATCGCCGCTTCTGCGGCGCCGCTGGGTTTGGACAGGGCGTCGTGACAAGGACGCAGCCTCTCGTGTCGACCTCGCTCGTGCGGGGGCCTGCGACCGACAGGGCGCAGCCCTCCCCGAGTTTCTAGCCCCACCCGACGAGCCCGTCCCCCCGGAGGGGGGCGGCGCGAGGAGCGTGGGGCGAGACGCCGTCGGCATGATCGTGGCGCGCCAGGACTTCAGGCTTCACTGAGCAAACCTGTCGCGCGCTTGAAGCGACGCGTCGGCCTTGCTCAACCGGATCAGATCGGTCAGGATGAGGCCATTTCGCAGAGCCCGAGCCGCCGCCCGGCAGGCTCGGGACCACCCATCACCTCGAAGACGCCGATCCTTGAGCAAAAAAGCTCCATTGACCATCCCTGGCCCGCTGGGGGACTACACCGTCTTTACGAAGCTCAACAAGGGCGGCATGGCGGACGTCTTTCTGGCGCGGCCGACCCGCGGGCCGGATCGCTGGGTCGCGCTCAAGACGCTGCTGCCGAAGCTGGCCGAGAGCCGGAAGTTCGTCGGGATGTTCCACTCGGAGGGCTCTCTGGGGATGATGTTCGATCACCCGAACATCGTCCGGACCCTGGACGTGGGCAAGATCGAGATCGAGGGGGTCACGACCCACTACCTGGCCATGGAGTACGTCCACGGCCGGGACATGGGCGCGGTGGCGCGCTTCTTTCGCAAGGAGAACGCGAGGATGCCGATCGGGCAGGTCCTCCACATTGCGCAGGAGGTGCTCGCCGGGCTGGTCTACGCCCATGATCTGGCCGACGAGTCGGGCAAGCCGCTGCACCTGGTCAACCGCGACGTCTCGCCGGCGAACATCATGGTCGGCTTCGACGGCCGGGTGCGCCTGATCGACTTCGGGATCGCCCAGGCGACGATGGACTTTCGCAGCCAGATCGGGTCGATCCGGGGCAAGCTCAGCTACATGTCGCCAGAGCAGGTCCGGGGCCTGCCGGTGGACGGCCGCTCGGATCTCTTCAGCCTGTCCGTGGTGCTCTACCAGCTGCTCACCGGGGTCGAGCCCTTCATCGGGGAGGGCGAGTTCGAGCAGATGGAGAAGATCCGCGCGGCCCAGGCCGAGCCCCCCTCGTCGCTCAACCACCTCATCAGCCCCTCGCTGGAGGCGATCATCCTCAAAGGCCTGTCGCGCGATCAGAACGACCGCTTCATGGACGCCGGCGAGATGCTCGACGCGGTCCGGCGAGAGCGGGCCCGGATGGAGAGCGGCTACGACAACAGAGCGCTGTGGACCTTCATGCAGCGGGCCTTCAAGGGCGACATCGAGCTGCTCCAGGCCCGCGTCAACAAGGCGCAGGCGATCCTGCGCCAGAGCGCCCCGCAGGCCCAGGACGGCACGGTCGAGAGCGCCGAGATCTTCGACATCTTGAGCGAGCCCCTCAGCGATGAGAGCCGCCCGCTGGACGACGCGCCGCCCTTTGACCCCCTGAGCGCCTTCGACGACGAGGCCAGCGCGCTGGTGCCGCCCTCGCTCGACGCGCTCGACGGGCCGGCGCTCACCTGGCCCGAGGCGAAGGAGCCTGACGTCGCCGCTCCCGGCAGGTCAGACGCCGCCGGGGACCGCGTGCGCGTCGAGAGCCACCGCGACGGGCTGGCCGCGGCCGGCTCGGCAAAGGGCCTGGGGGGCGCCGCCTCGCCGGCTCGACCTCCAGCGGCCGAGCCGCCGCAGGCGCCCGAGCGCAGGTCGCTGGCCGACTTCGACGAAGACGAAATCATGGAGGTCGACATCGAGCCCAGCAACGACGGCGGCCCGCCGCAGCGTCGGGCCGAGGGGCAGGTCTCGGAGGCCGAAGAGGAGGGGGAGGAGAGCGGCGTGCTGTTGCCGCCCGCGCCCAGGACGGCGCCCCCGATGCGACGGCACCCGGCGTGGCTGCCCTGGTTGTTGCTGGCCTTGATCGTCGCGATCCTGGGCCTGGGTGGGCTCCTGGTGTTGAAGTTGGTCAACTGAAGCGACAATGGGCCGACGTGGTGTCGCCTTGAGGCCCGAGGATCTCGATGGAAGCTCGCCTTGATGATAGAGCCCCGGCGCTGCGCCGGCTCAAGGGCCCGGTCGCAGGCTGGCGCGGGCTGCCTTGCGCCGGAGCGCTGATCGCGGCGGCGTGCCTGGCGCCGGTCGCCGCCTCGGCCGAGCCCTGGGAGGACGCGCCGCTGCTGGAGGAGACCGACCAGAGCGACACGGCGTCGGGCGAGCCCGAGCGCGACCCGACGCCCAGCGTGCTCGTGGCCGAGTTCGGGCTGGACGAGCGCAATGTGGTGCTGTCGGCGGCCAGGACCCGGACGACGATCCAGGAGGCCCCGGCGATCGTCACGGTCATCACCGCCGAGGAGATCAAGATCCGGGGCTACCGCACGGTCAACGACCTGCTCCAGACGATCCCGGGCTTCGAGGGCGATCGGTGGGACTTCAACGGCTGGACCCAGGAGTCCTTCGCGCGCGGCAACCCCCGCGGCCTGCTGGTGCTGCTCAACGGCGTCAGCATCGTCGAGCCGGCCCGCAACCAGATCACCCTCGATCGCAAGATCCCGCTGGAGGCCATCAAGCGCGTCGAGATCGTCTCCGGGCCAGGCGGCGTGCTCTGGGGTTCCAACGCGCTGCTGGGGGTGGTCAACATCATCACGCGGTCCTCGGACGACCTGGACGGCTTCGAGGTCATGGCGGGCGCGGGCGGCGGCCCAGGCGAGCAGCAGGCGGCCAAGGCCGGCGTCTCCTGGGGGGGGCGGCTGCTCGACGGGAGGCTGCGCGCCTTCACCCACCTGTCCATCTTCACCTCCCTGGGGCCAGAGCTGGAGGTCAACGGCCAGAAGATCATCGGCGTGCTGCCCGAGCCCGCCGACGACGGCCTCCAGCTCTTCGTCGCCGACAGCGGCCTGACCAGCGACCCCTCGCGGGAGTTCCACTTCAACTGGATGGGGCAGGTCTCCCTCGACGCCCTGACCCTGGAGTGGATGTTGCCCTTCGAGCGCGACGCGCGGCAGGTCAGCGGCGGCGGCGCGCTGCTCAACGAGGATTACAGGGCCGATAAGGACGCCTTCGCCTTTGACGCCGAGACGATCGCCGACGACAGCGTCTCGATGGTCGCGCTCCAGTTCAAGGACAGGTTCAACAAGGACGCCTTCGGGCTCTCGGCCAAGGGCTACCTGGTCAAGTGGAACCTCGACGAGGACCCGCTGGGCGCCTTCCCCCCCTCGGATCTGTCGCCCACGACCCAGGTGGGCTTCTTCACCCAGCTCAAGGACCAGGGCCAGTACCGCTACGGGCTCAACCTCGACATGGACGCGTCGCTGCCGCTGAACAACCGCCTGATCTTCGGCGGCGAGGTCTTTCAGGATCGCCTCGGCGGGCTGCTGACGACGGGGCCGATCTCGGATCGGCTGCTGGAGACGCTCGACGAGACGCAGCGGGCGCAGACCACCGAGCGCGAGGGCGTCACCTTCCTGACCGAACCCCTGACCACCGAGGTCGTCCGCACCATCGGCGCGATCTACCTCGTCGACGAGTTCAAGGCCAGCGCCACGGCGGCCCTCTCCGGCGGCGCTCGCCTCCAGCTCTCGGACTCCTACGACCCCACCGCGCTCTTCGGCGGCGCGCTGGTCGTCAACCTCATCGGCGAGACCTACCTCAAGCTCAACTACACCGAGGGCTTCCGCCCCCCCGACTTCCAGTCCACCCACATCAACGACAAGGCCCTCAACCAGCTCACCTTCCTGCCCAACCCCGACCTCGACGTCGAGCGCAGCCGCGCCGGCGAGTTCGAACTCAACACCGTCCTGCTCAAGGGCGGCGAGCTGCCCAGCGTCGACCGCCTCTACCTGCGCGCCGACTACTCCGTCAGCCAGCTTGAGGACATCATCGTCAATGACGGCGGGCGCTTCCGCAACTCCGGCACCCGGCTCATCCACTCCGCCGAGCTGCTCGCCCGCCTGGAGCTGCGCGGCGACCACGAGATATGGGCCGCCTACTACTTCGTCGACGTCGACGACGACGAACTCGGCAAGCTGCGCCAGATCGCCAACCACGTCTTCAACGCCGGCGCCCGCGCCATGATCCTGCCCGAGCTGTGGGAGATGTCCGCCCTCATCACCCTCATCGGACCCCGCGAGGACCGCAACCGCCTCCTGGACCCCACGCGCCCGGATCTCTTCGGCTTCACCCCCGTGCGGCCCACCGACGTCGTCGTCGAGCGCCTCCCCACCGTCGTGCTCCTCCGGGTCGGCGCTCGCCTGCTCGACCTCGGCGACCTGGTGACCCTGAGCGCCTACGGCTACAATGTCCTCGACCAGCAATGGGACGACCCCGACCTCTTCTTCGACGACGGCGTCGCCGCGCGCCCCTACCCCCGAGAGCGCTTCAGCTTCTTCGTCCAGGCGGAGGCCACATTTTGAACACCGCGCGCCCACCCCACCGCCTCGCCGCGATCACCGCAGCGCTAGCGGCCCTCGCCCTGCTCCCGGCCTGCCTGTCCGAGCCCTTCCGAGGCTCCGACGTGGTCCTGGAGCTGGGGACCCAGAACGCCGGCGACATCGCCAGCCGCAGCGACGGCCACTACGAGCTCTTCGCCGTCATCAACGAGGGCCTCGTCAGCGTCGGCCGCTTCACCGTCAACCGCCAGCTCGACGCCCTGGCCGTCCCCACCGGCGAGAAGATCGGCGTGGCCAACCGCCTCTCCCCCGACGGCCTGCTCCAGAGCGGGATCGTCTTCGTCACCCCCGCCAACCTCGCCGACGCCGACGAGCTCCTGCTCTCCATCGAGCCCAACGGCGAGACCGATCCGGGCCTCAACGGCCTCATCGTCGGCCGCGCCCCCCTGGTGTCCGGCCGCCGCTCGGTCCTCGTCGGCGCCGTCACGGGCGCCGTCCCCGCGCTGACCGGCGGCGCCGTGCCCCTGGTCGACAGCCACGTCGCCGTCGTGCTCAACGAGGATGAAGTCGATGACTGACACCACCAACACCCTCAAGGGCGCCGCCCGCGCCCTGCTCGCCGCGCTGGCGCTCTGGTCGGCCCCCGGCTGCACCCCCTCCCTGGAGTGCGGCTCGGGCACCCACCAGGAGGGCGACGCCTGCGTCCCCAACATCCCCCAGAGCTGCGTCGGCGACAACGTCGTCTTCCGCGACGGCCGCTGCCAGCCCAGCCCCACCGTCTGCGCCGAGGGCTCCAAGCTCGACGACGACGCCGGGGTCTGCGTCGGCGCCCTCGCGCCGCCCAACAACGACCCCAACAACGACCCCAACAACGATCCCGGCGACGTCGGCCCCGACGACCTCGGCATGCCCGACGCCCCCGAGCCTGAGCCCGACGCCGACGAGCCCGACGCCGACCCGCCGCCCGCCTGCGGCGACAGCAGCCCCACCGGGACCATCTGCGTCAGCGGGCAGGTCCTCGACTGGTCCACCAACGCCCCGCTGATGACCGAGGAGCCCCTCGCCATCCTGCTCGATGACCTGACCCTGCGCAGCCAGAACCCCGCCAAGGCCGCCTTCGCCCAGGGCCTCCTGGGCCCCGGCGGCTCCTTCCTCCTCGAAGCGATCCCCACCTCCACCGACGACGGCGCCCTCCAGCAGATGATCCTCGTCGCCAGCCCCCTGCCGGGCGCGCCAGCCAGCGACTGGCAGCGGACCCTGACCGGGATCAACGCCGCCGTCGCCGCCGGCCAGACCTACAACGCCGTCCCGGCCTTCATCGTGCCCTCGGCGCTCGTGTCCACCTGGGACGGCCTGCTGGACCTGTCGGGTCAGCAAAGCCTCGCAAACACTGGCTTCTTGCTCGTCCGCGTGCTGGTGCGGGGCGATCAGGGGCTCACGCCGGTCAGCGGCGCCTCGGTCGCCAACGCCGACCCCCGGCTCGACGCCATCGTCGACAAGCTCTACCTGAGCGACGATCTGCGGAGCTTCCGCCAGGAGGCCACGACGGGCCGCTCCGGAGCCGTCCTCCTGGTCGGCGCCCCCATCGGCCAGTACACCGCGACGGCGCCGGGCTTCTTCTTCGGCACCACGCTCGGGGGCACCTCCCCCGGCCTCGCCATTGCCACCGTCATCATCGGGGTCGGCGAGTAGGCGAGCGCCGCGGCGGGCGGCTCAGGGCAGCGGGCGGCCCTGCTCGTCGAGGAACTCGATGATGGGGGGATCGAGGCGGCGTCGGACGAACGCGCTCTCCTCTTCGAAGCCGTACTTGTCGTAGAAGTCGAGGAGGCGCGCGTAGCGATCCTGGCGGTGGTAGCGCATGGCGAGCTCGGCCTTTCGACGGCAGACGGGGCACAGGTGGAGGGTGTGGTGATCGGCCTCCTCCATGGAGTTGGTGCCGTTCATGATGCAGCGAAAGGCGGTGCAGTGGCGCATGGCCAGGACGTGGCCGAACTCGTGGACGGCCACCGTCATGCTGCGGCGCAGGACCGTGCCGCGCGCGCCGCTGATGGAGCGGTCGTCGCCGAAGCGGTGGGTGGAGAAGACGGCGACGCGCTGTCGGGAGGAGCCCAGGCCGAAGACGTAGTTGACGGAGGGGATGAAGAGGTCGCGGTCGGTGATCGCCAGGATGCCCATGGCGTCGTCGGGGATGTGCTCGGCCAGGGCGTCGAGGATCTCGCGGGCGTCGTATTGGCCGCGCTGGTCGTCGAAGGCCCGGTGGGGCAGATCCATGGGCGGCAGGAAGCGGGTGGGGGCGTCGTAGTAGGCGCCGAGGAACTCGGTCGTGACGGCGTGGGTGGGTTGGAGGTCGCGGCCGAGGTGGCCGAGATGGACGACGTAGATCGTGTGGCGCTCGGCGGTGCGGCGGTTCTGGGACTGGGCGGCGAACTGTCCGAAGGTCTGTCCCTGCTCGGGGAAGTGGTAGAGCCAGTCTCCGACCCGTGGGGGGGGCAGGCTCTCGGCGTCGCCGCTGTAGTTGGCCTCCTCGGAGAGGCTGGCGGCCCAGCCCTCGGGGCCGAGGGCGATGGGGGCGTCGTCCAGAGCGGGCGCGCCGTCTCGCCCCATCATGGCCTCAAGGCTGATCTTGATCGGCGCGGGGGCGAAGACCCAGGACCAGCCGACGAGGCCGACCAGGAAGAGGGACACCCCGATCGCGGCGCGGCGAAGCGTCCCGCGCCCCTCGACGAAGAGGGGCGGGTCGGCGCCCTCGTATCCGGCGTGGTTGAACCAGGGCTCGGCCCTGAGGTCGATCTCGGCGGAGACGTCATCGCAGGCGGGAGGCTCCATGCTCCTCGCTGCGCTCAAGGTCGCCCCTATCGGTGGATCGCGCTTTGCCAACTTCATGATCTGCCAGCGTTCTTGAGCGGCCCGGATCCAGGCCGCGCCACCATTGGACAGACATGATTACGAAAAGTTCCTGGCCTCCGGTTCAATTTTCAGGGGGCGGGCGGAGGATCCTGATCGCAGCCGGCGCAGATGTCGTCGGCCTCGGTGTCATCCCGCGGGCCATCGGAGATCAGGACGCGCTGGTGCGGCCCTCGGGTGTAGTAGACGAAGGGCCGCAGCCAGCCGTCGCGCAGGGTCCCGTCGCGCTCCTGGCCGCGCCGCAGGACGTCGGGCAGGCGCTCGATCCGGGCCATGTGCTCCAGCAGGGCGCGCAGGCCGGCGGGGTATCGGCCGTAGTGGTCGTGGTAGTTGGAGAGGCCGCCTTCGAGGGCGTCGAGGCGCTGTCTTGTGACGCCAGCGGCGATGTGGTGCAGCAGGGCGGCCTGGGCGTGGTCGGAGGCCAGGGTGTGGCGCCACTTGCGGGCCAGGGCGTCGAGGCTCTGGCGCTCGGGGTCGGTCAGCGTGCTCGAGAGGCGATGTGCGCGGCGGCGGTCGGCGTCCAGGCGCATGTCGCGGTCGGCGACGCCCTGGAGCATGGGCAGGAGGTCGTCGTAGTCGTCGCGGCTGAGGTTGAGCCGCAGGCGGTCGAAGCCGGGCAGGCGGTCCAGGGCGACGAAGATGACCTCCTGGCGCGGCTCCAGGGCGTGGGCCTTGGCGGAGGCGTCGTGGTTGAGGGCGCGGATGTGGCTCAACAGGGGCAGGGCGACGTGGAGATCGGGGGCGGCCAGGGCGGCCAGCTCCTGCGTGAAGCGCTCGATGTCGTCGGGGTCAGGGGGTCGATCCTCGGGCCAGCGGGCGCAGGGGCCCTCGCCTCGGTGGAGGCTGGCGAGGTCGGCCTGGAGCTCTTCGAGGTCGTCGGGCAGGGCGGCGCGGTCTATGGGGCGGGAGAGCGCGACCAGGGCCAGGGCGCAGACCACGGCCAGGAACAAAGCGGCCCCGGTGGTGTTTACAACGCGTCGCTCGGGGGATCCTCGGTGCGGCATCTTTTCACGGTGGGTTGAGGCTCTTCCTGGGCCTGAACAGCCGACAGATACTCTCTCATCCACGGGGACGATGTCCAAGAACGAATCAAGGCGGCGGCGCGCCTGGGGGCTGGCCGGGCTGGCCCTCGCGGCGGCGCTGGTGGGGGTGGCGTGGCTCTTTGGCCCCTGGGGAGAGGGCGCCGAGGTCGAGGTGGCGCCGTCGGCGGGGCCAGAGGCCGCGCTCGGGGGGGTGATCCGTGGCCGGGCGCTGGACGGGGAGTCGATGGCGGCCATCGAGGGCGCGCGGGTGATCATCGAGCGGGAGGGTCATCGCGTGGAGGCGGCGGCCGCGGCGGACGGCGGCTTTGAGCTGCGCACCGCGGGCGAGGGCCTGGAGTGGGCGATCCGGGTGGAGGCGCCGGGCTATCGATCGGCGCCGGGAGAGCGCCTGGTGCGGGTGGAGGCCGGGGAGGTCCTGGAGGGGGTGCAGGTCAAGGCGTGGCGGATGGGGCGCGCGGTCGGCCGGGTGGAGCACCGGGGCGAGCCGGTGGCCGGGGCGAGGCTGAGCGTGCTGGCCGTGGGTCGGGGGGCGCCTGAGGCGCTGGACGTGGAGACGGGGGCCGACGGCGGCTTCGACGTGCTGCTGTGGCCGGGTCGGGCGCGGCTGGTGGCCGAGGCGCCGGGCTTCGCGCGGGCGGAGAGCCGCGAGATCCGGGTTGTCGGCGGGGGGCTGGAGGCCGGCGTGGTCATCGACATGACCGAGCGCGGCGCCTTGCGGGTCAAGGTGATGCTGGAGGGCGGGGAGGCGGTCGAGGGGGCCTTCGTGGCGCCGCAGGGGGTCGATCTGTGGCGACCGGAGCCGCCTCGGACGGACGCCGAGGGGCAGGTGCTGCTCGATCAGGTGCCGGTGGGGGAGGTGTCGGTGCGGGTCTGGGCGCCGCGCTTTACGGAGGTGCTCGGCGGCCCGGCGGTGATCAAGGCCGGGGTGGAGACCCTGCTGGAGGTGAGGCTGGCCCCGCTGGAGGGGATCAGCGGGCAGGTGGTGGATCGCGAGGGGGCGCCCGTGCGCGGGGCGCAGGTGACCTTGAGCCCGGTGGGGGTCGGGACCAGCGTGGACGCGCAGCAGAGCGGGGAGGCGGGGCTGTTCGGGTTTCCGACCCTGGAGTCGGGGCGCTACAGCCTCAAGGCGACGCACCCGCGCCACAGCGCCTCGGAGGAGGTCGTGGTCGAGGCCGGCGACAGGGAGCCGGTGAGGCTGGTGCTGGGCGCGGGCGGGGCCATCGCGGGGGAGGTGAGGGATCCGGAGGGGAGGGCGGTGCAGAGCTTCTCGGTGGTGGTCGAGCGCTTCGAGCCGCTGGAGGCCGCGCTCGTGGGGGAGGCGCTCGGGCCGGGGAGCTTCTCGCCGGCCCGCTTCGAGGACGCCGGCGGGCGCTTCGTGCTCGGCGATCTGGCGCCTGGGCGCTACGATCTGCATGTGGACGCGGCGGGCTTCGGGCCGGGGGAGGTGTCGGGGATCGAGGTGCAGGCCGGTCGGGAGCGGGGCGGGGTGCGGGTGTCGCTGACGCGGGGCGCGGTGCTGGCCGGTCGGGTGGTCGACGCGGGCGGTGGCCGGGCGCTGGAGGGTGTCCAGATCAGCGTCTTTGACAGCGCCCGGCGCGGGCGGAGGCTGGAGCCGCTGTCGGCGGTGACGGACGAGGCCGGCGAGTTTGTCATCGAGGGGCTGGGGCCGGGGCGGCGCAGCCTCAGGGCGCGCAAGCGGGGCTTCACGACCCGCGACGTGGACGGGATCGAGGTGTCGGATCGGGGGCAGGAGGTGCTGGAGGTGGCCATGACGGCGCTGGCCGAGGGCGACGTGCCCAAGGTGGAGTACTCCGGGATCGGGGCGACGCTGGAGGTGGCGCCCGACGGCGCGCTGAAGATCTTGAAGCTGATGGAGGGCGCGGCGGGGGAGCGCTTCGGGCTCAAGCGGGGGGACGAGATCCTGGCGATCGACGGCAGGCCGGTCAAGGATCTGGGGCTGGCCCGGGCCGTGGAGTTGATCCGGGGCGAGCAGGGGGTGGAGGTGGAGTTGGAGATCCGCCGGGCGGGCGAGCCCTACCCCTTCGTCGTGGGGCTGGAGAGGGGCCAGGTGATCTACGACGCGCCGCACGGGCGGCGGCGCTGATTTTTGGGGTGGGTCGGGTAAAAGGGCTGGCTATACGGATGAGTAGTGGTGTAGGTTCTTGAGTGAGGGCGGCGGGGTACGTCCATTGGGGGAGCATGGCGTGCGACGACATGGAAGTCGGTCGGTTTGTGCGGGTATGATCCATGTTGACGCATCTCATCATCAAGAATTTCGCCATCATAGACGCGCTGGAGATCGCCTTCTCGGAGGGGTTCACGGCCGTGACGGGCGAGACCGGGGCGGGCAAGTCCATCCTGGTCAACGCGCTCAACCTCGTGCTGGGGGGCAGGGCGACGACGGACTTGATCCGCAGCAGGGCGGAGGAGGCGGTCGTCGAGGCGATCTTCGAGCCGAGCCCGGTCTGGTGGCAGAAGATGAAGCCGGCGCTGTCCAGGCAGGGCATCGAGATCGAGGAGCAGCTCATCGTGCGCCGGATCCTGGCGCGCTCGGGGCGCAACAAGGTCTTCATCAACGGCTGCGCGACGCGGGTCAGCGCGCTGCGGGAGTTGATGAGGGGGCTGGTGGACATCAGCGGCCAGCACGAGCACTACTCGCTGATGGACGCGGCCAGCCACGTCCGGATCCTGGACGGCTTCGCGTCTCTGGACGAGCGGCGCGAGGCGGTCGCCGAGGCCGTCGGGCGCCTGCGGGCGCTCGGGCGCGAGGCCGATCAGCTCCAGCGGGGCGAGCGCCAGCGCTTGACGCAGATCGACTTCCTGCGCTTCCAGCTCGAGGAGATCGATGCGGCGGAGCTTGACCCGGATGAAGAAGACGGGCTAATGACGGAGATGCGGCAGCTCCGCCACGCGGAGCAGCTGCGGGAGGTGGCTGCGGGGGCCACGCATCGGCTCTATGAGGGCGAGCACTCCGCCGCAGACGTCGTCTCGGAGATATGCCACGAGCTGGCTCGCGCCACGGGCGTCGATGCTCGCCTGAGCCCCATCCTGGAGCTCCTGGAGACGGCCAGGATCCAGCTCGTCGAGGTCTCCGGGGAGCTTCGGGACTACGCCGAGATGGTCGACGCCGACCCCAGGCGGTTGGCGCAGATCGAGGTCCGGATCGACCGGATCGAGCGCCTCAAGCGCAAGCACGGCAGCGGCGTCAAGGTGATCCTGGCCCGCGCCGCCGAGATGCGCGAGGAGCTTGAGCACCTCGAGCGCGCCGAGGCCCGGATCGACGAGGCGCAGCTCCAGGAGAAGACCCTGCGCAAGGTCGTGCTCGCGCAGGCCCGCACTCTGAGCCACCTCCGCAAGGAAGCCGGCCGTCGCCTGACCCAGCTCGTCGAGGGAGAGCTGGGCATGCTCGGCATGGCCGGCTGTCGCTTCGAAGTCCTCATCCAGCATATGGGTGAGGGCGGCGAGCTGCTCGAAGACGCCAGCCAGGCCGGCGTCTCGGCTCTAGGGCCGGAGGGCATCGATCAGGTTGAGTTCGCCATCGCCCCGAACCAGGGCGAGGAGCTACGCGGGATGGCCCGCATAGCCAGCGGCGGCGAATTGAGCCGGATCATGCTCGCCATCAAGAGCGGCCTGCTGATGACCGACCCGGTCGAGAGCTACGTCTTTGACGAGATCGACTCGGGCATCGGCGGTCGCGTGGCGGAGGTGGTCGGGCGCAAGCTCAAGGAGGTCGCGCGCAACCGGCAGGTCATCAGCATCACCCACCTGCCTCAGATCGCCTCCTTCGCCGACTGGCACATGGTCGTCGAGAAGCGACAAGGCCACGATCGGACGGTCAGCACGATCCGGCAGCTCTCCGAGCCCGAGCGGGTCCGGGAGGTGGCCCGGATGCTCGGCGGGGTGACGATAACGCAGAAGACGCTGGACCACGCCGAGGAGATGATTACCAAGGCTGCCAGCTTCGATCCCGAGGAAGATGACCGCGCCCATCCCCTCTCGCCCTGATCCCGACCAGCGGCCAGGGGCCGCGCCGGTCAGGAGCGTCGATGGTATGAAGAGGTACAAGCCCATCGAAGGGTTGCTTGGCTCAAGGCGTCGCAGGGGCGCGCCCTGGTCCTGGGTCGCCGTCCCCACGGCCCTGAGCCTCGCGCTGTTGATCTACATCCTCGCGGCCACCAGCTCGCCCGACGTCCCCGCCGCCCGGCACGCCGAGAGCCGCACCCTCGGCGCCGAGCTCGCCCGAGGGTCCGTGGCCATGGCCTCGCGCGCGCTGTCCTCCAGGCCCGGCGCAGACCCCGCGGTCTCCGACGTCGACGACGACGCTGACGCCTCCCAGGCCGAGCTGCCCCTGATCGAGGGCGCCCTGATCGAGGGCGCCCCGCTGGCCGCCCTGGCGCCCTCCGCCGATCCTGCGCCCGCCGCCGATCCCGCGGCCGCCGCCGATCCTGCGGCCGCCGCCGATCCTGCACCCTCCGCCAATCCCGCACCCGCCGCCGATCTGGCGCCCGCCGACTCGGCAGCGCCAGACGCCGGCGCGCAAGCCGACGCCTCGCCCCCCAAGGCCGTCGTCGTCGACGCCGACAAGCCCAAAGAGGCCGACAAGCCCGACCCCGCCGCGCCCGAGGCCGTCGCGGCGAACCCGGAGCCTGCCGCCAGGCCCGCGCGCAAGATGGCCGCCATCGAAACCGAGCTGGAGCCCAAGGCCCCCGAGCCGGAGGCGAAGCCGCCCAAGGCGCCCGCCCCCGATCCGACGCGCCAGGTCGTCCAGGGCAAGGACGGGGCCTTCGAGGGCAAGCTCAAGAACGGCCAGACCCTCTACACGGCCCTGGTCGAGGCCGGCTTCTCGCGCAAGCACATCCAGCCGGCCATCGACGCCCTGGGCAAGAAGGTCGACTTCAGGCGCTCTCGCCCGGGCGACTTCTTCGCCGTCAAGCACGACAAGCAGGGCCAGATCTCCGAGCTGCGCTACCGCGACTCGCCCGAGCGCATCCAGCTCGTCAAGCTCAACGCCGCCAACGGCACCTACGCCGCCGATCAAGAGTCCGCCCCCGTCCAGACCGAGATCTTCGTCAAGGGCGGGACCGTGAGCACCTCGCTCTACGTCTCGATGCGCGACCTGGGCTTTGACCACGTCACCATCACCCGCTTCACCGACATCTTCGCCTACGACTTCGACTTTGCCAGCGACACCAGGCCCGGCGACACCTACAAGATCGCCATCGAAAAGCTCTACATCGACGGCCGCTTCATCCGAAATGGCCGGATCATGGCCGCCGAGTACAAGAGCCAGAAGGACCGCCTCAGAGCCTACCGCTACGGCGATACGACCAAGGAGTACTTCGACGCCAGCGGCAAGTCCCTCAAGCGCATGTTCATGAAGGCCCCCGTCAAGCAAGCCCGCATGACCAGCAAGTTCGGCAAGCGCTTCCACCCCATCCTCAAGCGCTGGATGCTCCACGCCGGCGTCGACTACGCCGCCCCCACCGGCACCCCCATCATGTCCGTCGCCGAGGGCGTCGTCAGCTTCATCGGCCCCAAGGGCGCCAACGGGAACCTCATCGTGATCACCCACTCCAACGGCCTCCAGTCGCTCTACGCCCACCTGAGCCGCTTCGCCAGCAAGCTCAAGAACGGCGACAAGGTCACCCAGGGCCAGGTCATCGGCTACATCGGCTCGACCGGGCGCTCGACCGGACCCCACCTGCACCTGGCCGTCAAGGACCCCAAGAAGGGCTTCATCGACCCGCTCTCGGTCAAGTCCACGCGCGGCGCCTCCCTCAAGAGCGCAGACCTGCGCAAGTTCCGCGTCAGCGTCAGCGAGCTCGATCGTCAACTCAACAAGGTCAAGGTCCAGGGCCAGACCCGCGCGGCGGTCGAGGAGCCCACGGATCTCATCGGCACGGACATCGAGTAAGGGCCGCGCGCGACGCCGCCTGGAGCCGCCCATGAGCCACACACAAGACGCCGAGGGCCGCCAGGGCGCGCCGCCGCCGCCCTCGCTGGTCGAGCGCCTCATGCGGCCCTGGGTCTGGAAGGCGGCCGTCGCCGCCTACACCCTCTACATCTTCCTCCTCATCGCCTTCTACATGCTGGTCGCCGCCCGCTCGTTGACCTACTCCTACACCATCTCGGGTCAGCCCCAGGTCGAGAGCGGCCGGGGCGCCGCGCTGCGCGTCGGCGTCTTCGACATCAACCGGGGCCGCTTCCTGCCCGCCTCCGACATCCGGGTGGCCTTCGTCCGCGGCCAGGACCTCCGCCCCGTCTTCCAAGGGATCAGCAGCCCGGCCGGCCTCGCGGACGTCAACCTCGTCGTCCCCGATGTCCCCCCAGGCCCCGCCGCGTGGCGCGTGGAGCTGGAGCCCCGCGGGATGGAGACCGAGACCGTCGAGATCCCCGTCGAGGTCGTCGCCCCCATCACCCCCGACCGCCTGGAGCCCTGGCTCGACGCGACGGTCACCGTCGAGGCCGTCCCGAAGGGCCGCCAGCCCGCCGCGAGCCCGAGGCCCCGCGACGAAGGCACCGGCCCCGTCCTCATCGAGCTGCTGGCCGAGGGCCACCAGCCCATCGACGGCCTGCGCTCGGTCTTCTTCGTCCAGACCACCGACCGAGCCACCGGCGCACCCGTGGCCGCCACCGTCTCCATCAAGAAGACCAAGGGCATGACCGAGGGCAATCTGCCATCCTCCGTCAAGACCAGCAAAGGCGGCCTGGGCGCCTTCAGCCTCGCCCCCATCGGATCGCAGGAGTGGCGCCTCGAGATCGCCGCCTCAAGGCCCGCCGCGCAGACCCCGCCGGACCAGGGCGGGGCGGCGGAGCCCGCCCCCCAGAGCGCACCGGCCCAGGAGCAGGCCAGCGTCCGGACGGTGACGATCAAGAGCGCCACGACCCAGTACGCCATGGTGCTGCGCGACCCGATCTGGTCCCCGGACGAGGCCCTGGAGATCGGCGTCTACACCCTCCACCGCAGCGGCCCCCTCTACGGCGACGTCTACCTCGGCGACCGCTGGCTCCACGGCGAGGTGACCGGGATCGGACCCCAGGGCGGGGGCTTCGAGATCAAGCCCGGGGCGCTGCCCAGGCCAGCCGAGGGGCTCTGGCTGGCCCGCGTCCAGGTCTACGGCAATGCCCTCCAGCCCGGAGAGGCCGGGGACATGCGGACCATCGCCCTTCCCTCCATGAACATGAGCGCCGAGGACACCCTCCGCGAGATCCTCCGCCGCGCCGCCGAGGTCGACCTCCACAAGAAGCGCGCCGAGGCCCTGGCGGCCTCCGATTGGCTCGCCATGGCCGAAGACGCCGAGCTCCACGCCCAGATCGCCTTCTGGCTCTCCCTCCTGCCGAGAGACCTCCGACAGCCCATCTTGCTCAAGGACACCCAGCAGAATGAGCGCGTCACGCTCTCCGAGGACAAGAAGGCCTCCCGCGCGCGGATCACCGTTCTGCTGAGCGTCTCGGGCGGCCTCGGGCTGCTCATCGTCCTCTTCATCGTTCTCCAGAACTTCGCGCGGGTGCGCCGCGAGAGCCGCGCAATGGTCGTGGATCTGGAGGCCGACGGCGAGCTGGACCCCTCCATCGGCCGCGATCTGGCGCGCAACACCGCCGTCTTCCAGCTCGTCCTGATCTTCGCCACCATCGCCGTCTTCTTCGTCGCGATCGTGATCCTGCTCCAATACCTTTGAAACCTTGGGCCGGAGGGCCTATCCTCGGGGCCGGTCTGGACAGCAACCGAGGCACGCCCATGAAACAGACGACCCTCCGCGCCGCCCCCCTCCTCACCCTCGCCCTGGCCGCCCTCGCCCTGGCCTGCACCGAGGAGTCCCCCCCCTCGGCCTCGGTCGCCCCGGATGATCCCAACAACGATCCGGGGAACAACGAACCGGGCAACAACGAACCGGGCAACAACGAACCGGGCAACAACGCGCCCAACAACGCGCCCAACAACGACCCCGGCAACAACGACCCCGGCAACAACGATCCTGGCAACAACGATCCTGGCAACAACGACCCAGGCGTCCTGACCTACTTCAAGGACGTCAAGCCCCTCATCGACGCCAACTGCAACGGCTGCCACACCGAGGGCGGCGTCGGCCCCTTCCGCCTTGAGACCTACGAGCAGGTCCTTCCCCTGTCCAGCGCGATAAAAACCGCCGTCCAGGACCGCACCATGCCCCCCTGGCTGCCCGCAGAGGGCTGCCGCGACATCAAGGGCTCCCGCGCGCTCACCCAGGCCGAGATCGACACCATCTCCCGGTGGGTCGACGAGGGCAGCGTCGCCGGCGACCCCGCCGATGACCCCCGCGCCCAGCCCGAGGACATCCTCCTGCAGAACCCCGACCTCATCCTCAAGGCCGCCGAGGCCTACACCGCAAACCCCCAGAGCCCCGACGACTACCGCTGCCTCGTCCTCGATCACGACTTCAACCGCGACACCTGGCTGTCGGCCTATCAGGTCGTCCCCGACAAGCGCGCCATCGTCCACCACGTCCTCTTCTACCTCGTGCCCCCCGGCGAGGTCGCCGGCCTCGACCGCCTCGAGCGCGAGGACAGGGCCCCCGGCTACGAGTGCTTCGGCGGACCCCGCGCCGGCGACCTGCTCGGCACCGTCGCCGGCTGGGTCCCCGGCTCCGGACCCACCTTCTACCCCCCGGACTCCGCCTACCTCATCCCCGCCGGCAGCAAGATCGTCATGCAGATCCACTACAACCTGCTCGGCGCCGAGCCCGCCTCCGACCGCACCGAGATCCACATGAAGCTGCTCCCCGAGCCCCCCGCCAACCTCGTCAAGATCGTCCCCGTCCCCGTCCCCAACCTCGACATCGAGGCCGGCGACCCCGAATCCACCCACCAGGCCACCTACCCCAACCCCTTCGGCAAGACCCTCACCATCGTCGGCACCGCGCCCCACATGCACATGCTCGGCTCCAAGATCAGCGCCCGCGTCAACCACGCCGACGGCTCGCGCTCCTGCGTCGTCGACATCCCCGAGTACGACTTCAACTGGCAACAGTTCTACGAGTTCGACCCCAGCGCCTACTTCGACTTCGAGCCCGGCGACACCGTCTCCCTGAGCTGCACCTACGACAACTCCGCAGCCAATCAGGCCGTCGTCAACGGACAACAGCTCGAACCCCGCGACGTCCAGTGGGGCGACGGCAGCCTCGACGAGATGTGCCTCCTGTACCTGACCACCATCGAGCCCTTCGACGGCGTCTCCACCTGCAGCCTCTTCGACGCCTGCAACGACGCCTGCGCCCCCGACGACGGCGCCTGCACCCTGAGCTGCATCTCCAACGGCGGCGGCGACTGCCGACAGTGCGCCGTCTTCGGCCTCGGCGAGTGCGCCGCCGACCGCTGCGGCCAGGAGGCCCAGCCCATGATCCCCTGCATGCTCGGCTGCCTCCAGGCCGAGGACGTCGGCGCCTGCTTCGCCGACCGCTGCCCCGCACAGTTCGACACCCTCTGGGGCTGCCTCGGCCGCGCCTTCTACGACGGCCAGTGCAACGGGCAGATCGCCCAGTGCAACCTCGCCCAATAGTTGCCTAAGTGCCTGTAGAGTAACGTAAAATTAGAAAGAGGGGCAATGTTCAAGAGAGTCCTCGTCGCCAACCGCGCTGAGATCGCCCTGCGGATCATCCGCGCCTGCAAGGCCCTCGGCGTCGAGACCGTCGCCGTCCACTCCGAGGCCGACGCCGGCTCACCCCACCTCAAGGAGGCCGACCTGAGCGTCTGCCTCGGGCCCGCCCCCAGCGCCGAGTCCTACCTCGACCAGGACGCCGTCCTCCAGGCCGCCCTCCAGCACGACTGCCAGGCCCTCCACCCCGGCGACGGCGTCCTGTCCGAGAACGCCCGCTTCGCCGAGCGCTGCCTCCAGCAAAAAACCACCTTCATCGGCCCGCGCCCCGCCTCCCTGCGCCTGATGGGCGACAAGGTCACCGCCCGCCGCACCATGGCCGCCCAGGGCATCCTCGGCGTCCCAGGCTCCGCCGACCTCGTCCGCACCCCCGAGGCCGCCCTCCTCGAAGCCGAGGCCGTCGGCTACCCCATCCTGCGCAAGGCCACCGCCGGCGGCGGCGGCAAGGTCGTGCGCGTCTGCCGCTCCCCCGAAGACCTCCCCGACGCCTTCGACCGCGCCAGCATGGAGGCCCTCAAGGCCTTCGGCGACGGCGCCCTCTACATGGAGCGCTTCGTCGAGGGCGGCCGCCACATCGAGTTCCAGATCCTCGCCGACCGCTACGGCAAGGTCCTCCACCTCGGCGAGCGCGAGTGCTCCACCCAGCGCTCCAACCAGAAGCTCGTCGAAGAGTCTCCCAGCCCCGGCCTCACCCCCGAGCTGCGCCACGCCCTCGGACAGCGACTCTGCGCCGCCCTCGCCAAGATCGGCTACCTCGGCGCCGGCACCGTCGAGTTCCTGCGCACGCCCTCCGGCGAGCTCTTCTTCATGGAGATGAACACCCGGCTCCAGGTCGAACACCCCGTCACCGAGCTTGTCACCGGCCTTGACCTCGTCCAGTGGCAGCTCAAGATCGCCGCCGGCCAGCCCATCCCCTTCGAACAGCGCGACATCACCCTCAAGGGCCACGCCCTCGAGTGCAGCGTCAACGCCGAGGACCCGCGCCTCAACTTCAGGCCCTCCCCCGGCCTCATCGAGCGCTTCGACTTCGACCCCCAATGGCGCTACGCCATCCATGGCCCCGTCCGCGTCGACACCCACGTCGAGGCCGGATACAAGATCCCCACCTGGTACGACTCCATGATCGCCAAGATCATCGTCCACGCCGAAGACCGCCCCGCAGCCCTGGCCGCCATGCGAAGGACCCTCGATGCCGTCGCCATCGAGGGCGTCCCCACCACCCAGGCCCTCCTGCGCGCCATCATGGACGACCCGACCTTCACCTCCGGCGATTACGACACCCCGCGCATGGCCCAGATGATGGCCCGCTTCGCCACCGAAGAGTAGATCATGGCACGCATCCTCCTCGCTCCCATCGGCTCGCCCCAGAAGCCCGACGACCCGGCCTTCACCCGCAACGCCGACCACATGAAGACCCTCGACGCCCGCATCCTCGGCCTGCGCGACGAGATCCGCGACGGCTGGGGCCCCAAGTACGGACAGAAGGTCCGAGAGCGCGGCAAGATGACCAGCTGGGATCGCATCGAGGCCCTCAAGGACCCCGGCACCCCCGTGCGCCCCGTCGGCACCTTCGTCAACCACGGCGACGACTTCGACGGCCGCACCAGCCCCGCCGCAGGCGTCATCACCGCCTTCGTCACCGTCCACGGCCGACACACCGTCGTCATCGCCAACGACAACACCGTCGCCAGCGGCTCCTGGTGGCCACGCACCCCCGAGAAAATCCAGCGCGCCCAGGAGATCGCCCTGCGCCTCAAGGTCCCCGTCATCTACCTCGTCGACTGCTCCGGCCTCTTCCTCCCCGAGCAAGGCCGCACCTTCCCCGGCAAGACCGGCGCAGGCCACATCTTCAAGATGAACAGCCTCTTGAGCGACGCCGGCGTCCCACAGATCGCCGGCGTCTTCGGCGACTGCATCGCCGGCGGCGGCTACATGCCCATCATCAGCGACAAGGTCTTCATGACCGAGCAGGCCTACATGGTCATCGCAGGCGCCGCGCTGATCAAGGGCGCCAAGAGCCAGAACATCACCTCCCTGTCCATCGGCGGCGCCGACGTCCACGTCCACCTGAGCCACTGCGCCGACGAGCGCGTCCCCGACGACCAGGCCTGCCTCACCATGATCCGCGCCGAGGTCGCCTCGCTGCCCTCCAGCGCCGTCCCCTACTACCGCTTCGGCGCCGACGCCGCCCCCCCCGCCTTCGCCACCGACGAGCTCGACGGCCTCTTCCCCACCTCCCACGCCATGCGATACCCCATCCACGAGGTCATCGCCCGCCTCGTCGACGCCTCCCTCTTCTGGGAGCTCTTCCCCAACATCGGCCGCGAGATGATCGTCGGCGTCGCCCGCATCTCGGGCCTCTACGTCGGCGTCATCGCCAACAACCAGGACCTGACCCCACACCCCGAGCGCGGCGGCCTGCGACCCGGCGGCATCCTCTACAAGGACGGCATCGCCAAGGTCGCCGCCTTCAGCCGCGCCTGCGACGCCGACGGCCTGCCCATCGTCTGGCTTCAGGACATCTCCGGCTTCGACATCGGCCCCGAGGCCGAAAAACTCGGCCTCCTCGGCTACGGCTCCAGCCTCATCTACACCAACAGCACCAACACCACCCCCATGATCACGGTCCTGCTGCGCAAGGCCAGCGGCGCCGGCTACTACGCCATGGCCGGACACCCCTACGACCCCGTCCTCCAGCTCTCCACCCCCATGACCCGGCTGGCCGTCATGGAGGGCCGCACCCTGGCCATCGGCGCCTTCAACGCCCGCCTCGACGACCAGTTCAACATCGTCTCTGAGGATCCCCAGGAGCGCGCCAGGATCGAGGCCGGCATGAAGCAGGTCGAGGCCCGGATCGAGGCCGACATGGACCCCCTGCGCTCCGCCCGACAGCTCGACACCGACGAGATCGTCGCCGTCTCCGAGCTGCGCGGCTACCTCGAGACCATCGTCGAGATGAGCTACCAGGCCAGCGGCGCGCGCCGCGTCAAGAACCCCCGCATCTGGAGCATGCACGACATGGACGCCCTCTGGCGCGCCGGCCTCCAATGACCTCCACCCCACAACAGGGAGGCCCCTGATGACCCTCGAAGGCCTGCTCTTCGTCAACTCCGACGGCCTCGGCACACTCGCCGCGCCCCGCGTCGGCCGCTTCCACGCCACCGTCGCCCCTGGGCGCTGGCTGGCTGCCGCCGATCCCTTCGGCCACCTGGAGATCCTCGGCCGCCTCACCCCCCTGCTCGTCCCTCCCACCGATCGCGTCTTCCAGGTCACCGCGATCATCCCGCCCCCCTGGGAGCCCGTCGATTACAAGTCCCCCCTGATCCGCCTCTCGCTCGCCGACGCCTCGGCTCCGACGGCCTCCGCGGCCGCCCTCGCGCCCGCCGACGGCCTCCCCCCCGACGCGCTGCCCCTCTTCGCACCCACCGACGGCCTCTTCTACGCCGCGCCTTCGCCCGACGACCCCCCCTTCATCCGCGAAGGCGACGTGATCGCGCCGGGCAAGGTCATCGGCCTGATCGAGGTCATGAAGTTCTTCTACGAGATCACCTTCGACCGCCCCGGCTTCGCCCACGGCGCCCGCGTCGTCCGCGTCGTCGCCCGCAGCGGCGAACCCGTCTCCACCGGCGCCCCCGTCGCCTGGGTCGTCCCCGCGTAGCCCAGGCGGTCGACGGGCGTTGAGAGGATCGAGGTGCAGATCCTGACGGGTCGGCTTCGTTGGATGGACACGCGGTCCTTCCGACGCCCGACGGGTTTGCCGGGCCCCGCCGGCCGCCGACGGGTTTGCCGCTGTCGCGGCTGCACCCGCGGCTACTCTGTTTCGCCCCTCCGGGGCTCTCAAGTGCTTGACCCGTCTTGGTAATCTTGAAGGCCCGAGATGGTTTGCAGCCACGAGGCGCCAGGACACCCACCGACCGATTTTGTCGGTGCGTTGTCCCATCCCCTCCCGCCCCAAGGGGGCGGCTCGGTAACTAGAGCCCCCAAAGGGGCGAAACAGAGTAGATACTGTGTTGGAGTCAAGTCGAAAGAGACCTCTTTTCGTCAAAGGGTTGGCCACTGTTCAGGACGCCGTAGACCTGGCGAAGCAGCTTGTGCATCGCTGCGACTACTCTCTCTTTACCCGTT
>SYOX01000079.1 GCA_005804885.1 Pseudomonadota bacterium | reverse complement strand
GCGGCGGGCCTCGGTGACGCGCCGAAGGGCCAGCGCGGGGGCGCGCTGGCAGAGCGCGCCCAGCTCGCGGCCCTCGGCCTTGAGCTGCGCCTGGGCGCTGCGGCCGAGGTCGACGCCGACTCTGTCGATCTCCATCCGTCGGGCGCTCAGACGCAGGCTGGCCTCTCGGCCGAGGCGGCTGGCCAGCGCCTCCAGCGCCGCGCGGCGCTCGGCGACCCGCCGCGCGGCCTCGGGCACCAGCGCGCCCTCCAGGGCGTCAAGATCGGCCACGAAGCTCTGCGCCAGGGCCACGAGGGCTGCGGCGGCAGCCGTGGGGGTCTTGAAGGAGCGGGCCAGGTCGTCGATGAGCGAGTGATCGGCCTGGTGGCCGACCCCGCACAGGATCGGGATCGGGAGCTGGCAGACGGCGCGGCCGATCTGGAAGGTGTCGAACTGGCTCAGCTCCGTCCGGGCGCCGCCCCCCCGGATGATCGCCACGACGTCGACCCTTTGGTGGTGGACGGCGAAGAAGTCCAGCGCCTTCAGGACCGTGCGCTCCAACATCACGCCCTGCATCCGGGCGTCGAAGACCAGCACCTCGAAGCCGAGGCCGGACTGCTTGAGCTCCTCGACGAAGTCCTTGAAGGCGTCCGAGCCGACGCTGGTGATCAGGCCCACCCGCAGCGGCACCGGCGGCATGGGCAGGTTGAGGTTGCACTCGGAGATGCCCATGTCGTCGAGCGCCTCCAGGACGCGCTCGCGCTGCTGGGCCATGGCGCTGATGGTGTGGTGCGGGTCGATCTCGCGCACGCGCAGCTGGTAGGCGCCGCTGCGCTCGTAGACCTCCACGCGCGCCTGCAGGCGCACCTCCAGGCCGTCGGCCATGCGCAGCGGCGGGGTCATGCGCTGCATGAGGGCCGCGATCCGCCCCAGCTCCTCTTCGAAGACCACCGCCCGCACCCGCGCTCGGGCCTGGGCGCCGCCGCCCCAGCCGCGCTCGTCGCGCTCGATGAGCTCAAAGAAGCAGCACCCCCGCGAGGGCCGCCAGCCCGAGATCTCCCCCACCACCCAGACGTCCTCGCTGAAGGCCTCGCGCAGCGCGCTGCGCACCGCGGCGTTGAGCCCCGAGGGCGTCAGGCTGTCGGTCCGCGCCGCGCGCCGCATCCGCCGCACCTGCGCATTGCGGCCGCCGCGCTCGGCCAGGGCCCGCACCTCGGCGGGCACCTCGAACTCCCAGATCGTCAGCGCCTCGATCACCTCGGCGGCAAACTCCGCCGGCACGTACCAGGTCTTGTCCTTGGCCTCGAAGCGGCGACGGGGCAGCGCGCGGATCACCTCCACCAGCGCCGCGTCGTAGCCAAAGCGCAGGCGCAGCTCCCCCGTGTCCTCGCTCAACTCCACCTTGCGCCTGGCCATCCCCCTCTCCTCGCCTCCTTCAAACAGGACGACACCTGAAAAAATGGGCGGTGTCAAGGGCTTGCAAAGCAGCCTCGCGCAGGCCGGCGCCCTGCGTTGCTTGACAGCGGGCGGCCTCGATAAGACTGTCACTTGGGGCGACGACGCCCACCACCCGCTCCGCAGCCGCGGAGCCGACCCTGACCGGAAGTTGCCCATGCGGACATTGGATCGAAGCCAGCTCAGCGCGCAACACAGCGCCATGATGGAGGCGGCCATGGCCGCCTCGCGCACCTCAAACTGCCGATACTCGAACTACGCCGTCGGCGCGGGGCTCCTGATCGTGGATCGCGAGGGGGTCGAGCGCATCGTCCCCGGCAACAACTACGAGACGCTGACCTACAACTCGGTCTGCGCCGAGAAGTCGGCGCTGATGCGGGCCTTCGCCGACTTCTCGTGGTACGAGGGCGACCGGCTGATGCGCCCGAAGGTGCTCGCCGTGGCCGTCTACTGCGCCGTCGGCGGCTCCCCGCAGCAGCCCTGCGGGGACTGCCGCCAGACGCTCCAGGAGATCAACCCCGACATCCAGGTCGTCTCCGCCGCAGGCCCCGCGCGCCTGGACGGCGAGCACGACGGCCGGGCGACGATCACGACCATCCGGGAGCTGCTGCCCTACAGCTTCGAGCTGCGCCACCTGATCAACGAGGCCTACGGCGACGAGCCCGTCTCCCACGACGCCGACGACGTCGAGGCCCACGTCGTCCACCTGCCGCGGCCCGATCTGCTGGCCGTCGACCGCGCCCACCGCACGAGGCTGCTCGAAGGCGTCGAGGGCCTGCTGCTCGTCGGCAGCCCCTCGCGCGCCCACCGCATCGCCCAGCTCGCCCACGAGCGCCTCGGCGCCCCGCTGACCGCCGAGCAGAGCTGCTACTGCGACCTTCGGATCCCGGGCCGCGACGAGTCGGGCCGCGAGTACGCGGTCTATTGCGTGGAGCTGCCCGGCGGCGCCAAGGTGGCCGTCGCCTCGCACGGCATCGGCAAGGCCGGCGTCGAGATCGTCATGTCCGAGCTGCCCGCCGCCGTCGCGCTGGCCCAGGCCGGCCAGCCGCCCAGGATCCGGGGCGTCATCCGCGCGGGCACGCGGGGCACGCTGACCCGCGCGCCGCTGGGCTGCACGGCGCTGTCGACCTGGAGCTGCGACGACCACCTCGACACCCTGCCGGCCGACGCGGGCTGGCTCGACCGCCTGCGCGACGCCGCCGCCGGGATGAAGATGACCCGCGTCCCCGAGGGCGAGATCGACGGGCGCACCGAGCGCGACGACTGGCCCGAGGCCACCGGCACCCTCGTCGAGGGCCTGGGCCTGTCGGCCACCTTCTTCTGGGAGGGTCAGGCCCGCCCCCTCTATCGCCCCCAACCGGCCTCGAAGGAGATCCTGGAGGTCGAGCGGCGCAACCGCGGCCGGCACCTGGCCGCCTGGACCCTGCACGGGGTCCGCTGGATCGAGATGGAGGACTACACCGTCCACCGGATCGCCGCCCTGTGCGGCTACCCCTCGGCCACGCTCGGCGCCGTCATCGCGCACCGGCGCCGCGCCGACGGTACTTTTCAACTCGATTACAGCAAGGAGGCGCTGGCGGCCAGCGAGATGATCCCCACCGAGATCGCCCTGCGCGCCTTCATGGCCCTGACCTGATCCGACCTCGACGGATCAGCGGGCGCCCATGGGGAGGCTGGAGGAGGCGTTGAGGTCGAAGCGGTCAAAGCCCGGCGAGCCGCCCTTGAGGTAGTGGTAGCCCAGGCCGGCGATCATCGCGGCGTTGTCGGTGCACAGGCGGATCGGCGGGATGTGCACCGCGACCCCGTTGGAGGTGGCCACCTCCAGGGCGCGCTCGCGCAGGCGCGAGTTGGCCGACACGCCCCCCGAGATCACGACGTGGTTGACCTTGTGCTGGCGCGCGGCCCGGAAGGTCTTGGTCACCAGGACGTCCACGACCGCCTCCTGAAACGACGCGCAAATATCTGCAAAGGCTTGAGATTCTGGATCGGGGGTCGCGTCGAGGCCCTTGAGGTGGGTCAGCACCGAGGTCTTGAGGCCCGAGAAGGAGAAGTCGAAGCTGTCGCGCTGGGGCAGGGCCCTGGGGAAGCGGATCGCGGCCTTGTCGCCGCGGCGAGCGGCCCTGTCGATCTGGACGCCGCCGGGGTAGGGCAGGCCCATCATCTTGGCGACCGTGTCGGAGGCCTCCCCGGCGGCGTCGTCGCGGGTGGAGCCGATGAGGGCGTAGCGCCCGACGTCCTCGACGCGAAAGAGGTGCGTGTGGCCCCCGGAGACGATCAGCCCGACGAAGGGGAAGTCGGGCGTGCCAGAGAGCCCCTCGGCGCCCTCGTAGTCGATCAGGGGGGCCATCAGGTGGGCCTCGATGTGGTTGACGCCCACCAGCGGCCGCCCGAGGCCGAAGGCCAGCCCCTTGGCCACCTCCACGCCGACCAGGAGGCTGCCGACGAGGCCGGGGCCTGCGGCCACCGCGATCCCGTCGATGTCGGCCAGCGCGGCCCCGGCCTCGGCCACGCACGCCCGGATGACGGGCAGGAGCTCGACGATGTGGTTGCGGCTGGCCAGCTCTGGCACGACGCCGCCGTAGCGGGCGTGGACGGGGATCTGGCTGGCGACCTGGTTGGCGCGGATCGTCCGGCCGGACTCGACGAGGGACGCGGCCGTCTCGTCACAAGAACTCTCGATGCCGAGGACAAGCATGAAGGTGGACCTCGTTCGGGGCCTCAAGGGGAGCGCCCCGAGCCGGAGCGGCGGGGCGACGAGAGGGGCAGGGGGCGGCCTACTCGGCGATGATGACCGCCTCGGACTGGAAGAAGATCGCGGCGGTGTAGGCGTCGTGGCCCTCGATGTTGGGGTCGATGTCCGCGTTGAGCGGCACCTCCAGGCAGTCGAGGATGTCGGCGAGCGTCTCGAGGGGGGGGTCGTTGGCGCAGCTGTGAGCGGGGCACAGCCCGACGGCCAGCAGACAGTTGCCGCTCAGGTCCACCGTGCGCGTCACGGCCTCGTCCCGGGTGATGTAGCCGTCGAGGCGGCCGCTGACGATCTGGCTCAGGTCCTCGCTGAACTCCATGGTCAGGACCGTCTGGGCAGCCTCGAAGCCGAGCCGCAGCCGGTTGGGCGTGTCGCCGAAGAGGGCCACGAGCTGATAGTCGAAGGTATCGGACTGCCAGCGGCGGCCGTTGAGGGGGTCGCCCTCCTCTCGGAGCGGGTGGACCGCGGTGGAGGGCAGCTCGTCGGGGAGCTGCCAGCGCCAGGTGTCCGGGCCATCGTTGACGTCGATGAGCCTGTCGGCGCCGCCGTAGACCATCTCGCTGACGCCCTCGTCGTCCAGCGGGCCGAACTCGATCAGGAAGAAGCCCACGTCGCCGAAGAAGCCCTTCAGGACGCTGAAGGCATTGCTGAGCGCCGCAGGCTCCTCCAGGACGTAGTTGAACTCCACGTAGGCGCGCCCGACGGGGTTGACCGTGCAGATCGCGCCGAGGCACAGGTGATCCTCGGGGCACTCCTCGTCCGCGACGCAGGCCAGCCCCTCGAAGGCGTCGGGCTCGTCAGGCACGTCGGGCACCCCGACGTCCTCGACGGGCTCGGGCTCAGGCTCGGGCTCGACCACGTCCTCGGGGTCCGGGGAGGCGTCGGGCTGCGGCTCGGGCTCGGGTTGCGGCTCGGGCTGCGGCTCGGGCTCGGAGACGTCGGGGAGGTCGTTGTTGGCCGGGGCGCCGCCAGGGTTCTCGTCGTCGCCGCAGGCCTGCGCGGCGATCAGCGCCAGCGCCATCACCAAGAGTAAAATCGTCCGTCTGATCATCATCTCCAGGCTCCTCGTCAGCCGACCGGGCGTCGCCTCCAGGCAGATATACAGCCTGGAGTGCTGATGGGTTTGACTCCCGTCGGTCGTCGGTCCGACAGCGCCGACGCCGTCGTCGTCGATGCTCGACGGGCCAAAGGCCCGCCTGCGCGTCACCCGCTGGGTGCTCCTCCTTGGCCTCGCCGCTGTCGGCCTCGCCGACCTCGGTCCCTCAAACCAATCAGCACTCTAGGCGCTCTGGCTCAAAGGCTCAACCCGATCCGCTCGGGGTTGTAGGCGTCGTGCTCGATGGACAGGATGACCTCGCCGGCCCCCTCCAGGGGAGACACCCTCAAGATCACCTCACCGAGATCGTCAGTGACGGCCTCGACGGCCTCTGCGCCCTCGACGACGCGGATGATCGCGCCCTCGATGGCGAGCACCTCGGGGCCGCCGAGGGTGTAGCGATCAAGGACCCTGAGCCGGAGATCGCCGGCCTGCCCGCCCGCGAGCGCCTCGGCGCCCTCGACGTCGACGGCCAGGCGCTTGAAGAAGATCCCCTTGCCGGCGGTGGCGTAGCGCAGGCCGGTGGCCGCGAGCCTGTCGCCGTCGCTGCCCTGCCGGGCCAGATCGCGCAGCTCCATGCCGTGATCGCTGGTCAGCAGGATCAAGGTGCGGTCGAGGATACCGGCCTCCTCCAGGATGGCCAGGACGATCTCCAGGCGGCGACCGGTGGCGGGGATGACGACCTCGCGCTCGAAGTCGCCGTGAGGTCCGAAGGCGTGGCCGGCCCCGTCCGTCGACGAGAAGTTCACGATGGCGAAGCGCGGCGCGGGGACCTCGCCGGACAGATAGGCCACCTTGACGTTGAAGAGGGTGGCGTTGTCGATGACCGCTTCGAAGTCCTCGGGGCTGGCCTCGGGCAGTTCGAAGGTTCGCCCGCCGACGGCGATCGAGGCGCCAGGGACGGGGCTGGTGAGCACCTCGGGCTTGCGGCGCTCCAGTGTGGAGAGGGTGGCGCCGCGGCTGGAGGGGTCGTTGAAGCTGGCGGTGAAGACCCCCGAGGGCGTCCCATCCCAGGGGCCGAAGGTGCGGTGCACCGCCTCGAAGAGCGTCTCGACGGGCAGGTCGGGGTGGACCGAGCCGAAGAAGCGCTCGGTTTCGAAGAGGTCGGTGATGGGCGAGAAGCTGCGGGCGACCCCGCGCTCGTAGAAGGTGTTGTCCAGGACGCCGTGGTGGCCGCTGTACGCGCCGCAGCCGATCATGTTGTGGCTCGGGAAGGTGTTGCTGGGCCAGTTGGTGATGGCGCCGAACTGGAAGGCGAGCCCCTGGCCGAAGAGGCGGCGGTAGGGGGCCACGTCGAAGCCGAGGTTGACGGCCTCGTGGTTGATCTCCAGGGCGGTCAGGCCGTCGTTGATGACGATCAGCGCGTACTCGGCCACGGGCTCGCCGCGGTCGATCCGCTCCAGCGCCTCGTCGGTGAAGACCTCGCGCAGCACCCGGCCGTCCTGCCAGGACAGCAGCGCGTCGTCGGTGAAGCGACCGTCGCGCACGGCCAGCGCGTGCGGGGCGACGCCGAGCGCCGCCGCCAGCGTCGGGGCGATGTCCACGCCGCGCGCGGTCCGCTGGATCATGAGCATGGCGCGGGCCTCGGGGTCGACGCGGTCGCCGGGGAACTGAGCCACGACGAAGTCGACCTCGGTCGGCGGGTCGAGCGCGGAGCGCACGCCCGGCCCCGCCATGATCAGGGGCGAGCGAGACTGGAGGGCGCCGAGCTGGCCGTGGCTGGAGAAGCCCCCTCCCGTGTAGGAGACCTCAGTGACGGTCAGATCGCTGGCGCGCGGGTCGTCGTAGTAGGCCGCGATGCGCTCGAAGGCGAAGGGGAAGGTCATCTCGTCGCGGCTCAGGAAGTGAAGGCGCGGGTCGTTGGCCGTGTAGCCCTGCTGGGGGTAGATCGTGCCCTCGGGGTTGGCGCCGCCCAGGCCCGTCAGGGCCTCCAGCGTGCCCCAGGTGTCCGGGTCGGTGTTGGCCAGGGGGTTGCGCCCCTCCTGCTGGACGACGGGGTAGGTGGTGCCTTCCGGGCCGCGCTGGCGCACGAAGGCGATCATCCCCTCGGCGCCGTAGGCGAAGTAATGCTGCTGGCCGTCGATCAGGCGCGCGGTGGTGACGAACTGCACCTCGGGGTCGCCGATCAGCGCGTCGATGGCGACCTCGGCCATCGCCTCCTCGTCGAGCTGGATGCCCTGCTCGCCGCCGCGGGCGGCCAGGATCGGGTCGATGGAGTCGCCCGAGCGCGCGCCCTCGGGGCAGCAGGCGCCGCCAGGGCGCGGCAGGGGCTCGACCTCGCGCTGGGGCTCGGCGAAGCCCTCGACGGTGACCTTGCGGCCCGCGAAGGTGAAGTGGACGGGGATGGTCCCGTCGCCGTCGCTGTCGAGCTGCTCGACGATCAGATCCGGGTCGACGGGGATGATGTCGCTGAACTGCTCGGCCAGCACCACGACGCCGGCGCGCGTGAAGACCCCGCGGAGGTCGCCGTCGGCCAGCTCGACCTGCATGGCGCGCAGCAGGGCGTCGATCTGCACCTGCTCGACCTGGAGGCGGACGCCCTCGGTGATCTCGCTGATGCCGGTCAGGTCGATGGTGATGTGGTCGGCGGAGGCGCTCAGGGCGTCGCGCTGGACGCGGCCGTCGAACTGGATGAGGTACTGGCCGTTGAGCTGGCTGATGGACGAGGGGCGCATCCCGTAGACGTCGTCGGGCGTGCCGGGGACCTCGTCGACGCCCTTGTTGACGAACTCGCCGATGCCGCCTCGGAGCGACACGGCGTCATCGACGCCCTCGCCGAGGCCCTCGACGAAGACGAGGATGGGGGGCAGCGAGCCGAGCCGCGATCGCAGCAGGGGTCGGAGCAGGCTGGGCTCGATCAGGTCGGTGAAGGCCAGCAGATAGGGCGAGCCGGCCGGCAGCGCGGCGACGGGCCTTGAGTTGGGGTCGTTGGGGTCCGTGCCTGCGGCCAGCTCCCAGCCGTCCCAGAAGCCGTCGCTGTCGGTGTCCTGCGCGTCGGGGTCGGTGCCTGCGGCCAGCTCGTCGGCGTCGGAGACGCCGTCGCCGTCGCGATCCGGGGGGGTCTCGGGCGCGTCGGGCTCGGGGGAGGCGTCGGGTTCACCCACGTCGGATGCGCCCGCGTCGGGCTCTGAGCCGCCGTCGCCCGCGTCGGGGGCGCCTGCGTCAGGGTCGCCGGGCGCGGGGGCGGCGGGGTCGTCGGAGCAGGCCGCGACACCAAGAAAAAATACAAACAATATCAAATACATACGCCGATTCATCATTTATCTCCGGGGCGCGTCGGTCGGGCGAGGGCGTCGAGGCTCGACGATCCGGCGCGCTGGGATTCGAAGGTCGCCGTCCCCGTCAGGCGCGCGCCGTCGCCTCCTTGGCCGCAGGTCACCGCGCCGGCCTCGGGGCAGGCCCACAGGTCGAGGGTGACGAGGGTGGGGTCGAGATCGCCGATCGTGACCGAGAGGCGAAGGCGGTGGGGATCTGGGCCGCGAGGTGCCTTGAAGGCGGCCTGGTGGACGATCTCGTCCGGCCCCGGCGCCCGGCCCTCGGGGCCGATGCCGAGGTCGATGGTGACGACGCCCTCAACGACGGCGTCGCTGACCGCGGTGATCTCGAGGGCGTGGCGGTGCCAGCTCGAGTCGGGGGACAGGGTGAGGTCGTGGCGGCCGAGGAAGGGCGATCGGGGTGCGCGATCGGGCGACGAGGGGGCGCTGGCCTCGGGGGGGTTGTGAGGCGAGGGGGGCTCGGAGAGGGTGGAAGAGCACCCGGCGGCGAGCGCCAGACAGAAGAGCAAGGGGCGCCGGGGGGGGTGGTGCATGGGGGGGGCCTCGCGGGCCTTACTCGACGGAGAAGATGAGCTCGGTGTCGCCGATCTTGATGACGTCGCCGTCCTTGAGGAACTGCTTGGAGATGCGGCGGCCGTTGATGAAGAGGCCGTTGGTGGAGCCGAAGTCGTGGAGTTCGAAGCGGTTGCCCTCGCGGACGCGGACGCCGGCGTGCTTCTTGGAGACGGTGCCGTCCTGAAGGACGATGGTGTTGCTGTCGGCCGAGCCGAGGGTGGTGGTCTCCTCGACGATGTAGAAGGTGCGGCCGTGCAGGGGGCCGGTCCTGGCCTTGAGCTTGCCGTGGAACTGGGCCGGGGGGGTGTCGTCGTACTTCTGGGCCATGGCCGGTGCGATGGCGCCGGCGACGGCCATGCCGCCGACCGCGGCGCCGGCGGCGACCGGCTTGGCGTACTCGTCCACGTCGCCCTGATCCTGCTTCTCGCGGCGCTTCTTGACGATGAAGGCGATGCCGGCGCCGATGGCGGCGATGAAGGCCAGCAGCAGGCAGAGGCCGCCGCCGATGCCGAGGTAGAGGCCGATGTTGGAGCCGGACTCGGGGACGTAGACGGTCTCGGGGGGGCTCTTGAGCTTGAGGGAGTCGACGGTGGCGGCCAGGCGGATCTTGTGGTTCTGCCCCTGTTCGAAGGCGCTGGTGGTGAAGGTCATGACGTGAGCGCCGTAGATCTCGTTGTAGGCGGCGTCGACGCCGCCGAAGACGCCTTCCTTGTCGGTGGCCTCGCGGTAGGTGCCGCCGCTGCGGGAGGCCAGCTGCCGCATCATGGTCAGGCCCTCCTCGTCGGGGCCCAGCAGGGGGGCGTAGCCGACGATGATGGGCATGACCTTGAGCTCCTTGAGGCGGGTGGAGAAGTTGCTGATCTTCTTGTCGACGAGGGTCTGGTCGGCCAGCCCGGACCAGTCCCCGGCGCCGTCGGAGATGACGATGAGGTAGCGCAGGTCGATGGCCTGCTGGTCGAGGTCCTTGTTGAAGAGGCGCACGGCCTGGGAGAGCGCGGCGAAGATGCGCGGCTCGCCGTCGTCGCTGTCCTTGATCAGGTCGATCTGGGAGGAGAGGGCCTTGGTGTCCTGGGTGAACTCCAGGTCCCGGTAGCGGGTGCCGTAGTGGATGAAGCCGGCCACGTCGATCTGCCGCATCTTGGAGATGAACTCCTGGGAGGCGGCCCGCGAGGAGCTGTTCTTCTCGTTGAAGGCGCGGGTGTTGGCCACGACGAACATGACCGCGACGGTGCGGGGGGTATCGGCCAGCAGCTTGATGTCGAGGTCGCCGACGGGGATCTCGTCCTGCTTGTCGCCGCTCAGGAGCTTGATGTCGGCCTTGTTGACCTTCTTGATGGCCTGCTGCTGCGAGCCCAGCAGGGAGAAGAAGATCGTGTAGTTCTCCTCGACGACGGCCGTCTTGCGGATCTCGAGGCGGTAGGTGGTCGACTGCGCCATGGCCGTCGAGGCCAGGCAGAGCGTCAGCGCCATGGCGGCGACGCCCGCCAGCGCCATCCGCGCCAGCGCCCGCCCTGGTCCGTGCCGGTGTGCCCCTTGTTGAATAGGCCTGCGCATCGCCGATCCCCTGACCCTCTGGCCGAGCGCGCCGGGGCCGCGAGACGCGGCCCGCGCGTGCGCTCTGGTCCTGTCACAACGGGCCCACTCTAGCCACAAACGGCGGGCTTCACAAGTTCCGCAGGCCCTGCGCGCGCTCGCCTGGCCGCAGGTCGAGGCGCGCGGCAGGCCCGGTCAGAAGAGGGACTTGAACTTGAAATCGGCCTTCCCAAGTCGAACGGTGTCGTTGTCGATGAGGTCCTCCTTGGAGATGCGCTTCTGGTTGACGTAGGTGCCGTTGCGGCTGTCGAGGTCGATGATGACGAAGTTGCCGTTGTCGTAGCGGATCGTGCAGTGCCGGGCCGACAGGTATGAGTCCGTCACGACGATGTCGCAGTTGGCCGCGGTCCCGATGACGTTCTTGCCCTCGAAGAGCCGAAAGTCCATCCCCTGGTGATTCCCGTTCTGCGCCACGATCCAACCGACCACCGACCGCCGCGTCTCCTGCTCCAGCGCCCGGATGTCGATCGCCTGCGTCCGCTCCTGGCCTCCGCCCGCGCTGCCGTAGTTCGCCATCCCACCCGCCGCTTGCATCCCTCCGCCCGTCGGCGCCCCTCCGTTGGGCGGCAGGCCGAGGCGCATGCACTCGGGGCAGACGTCCCAGCTGGCGTCAACGGGGTGCCCGTTGGGGCAATAGAGGGCTTGCGCTGGAGGCAGCCGCTTGGTCTGATTCTTGTTCCCGCTGCCAAAGAGGCCCATGAGCTCCTCACATCACCGGTGGGCCACCCCTTCAAGCTCAGAAGAGGGACTTGAACTTGAAATCGGCCTTCCCAAGTCGGACGGTATCGTTGTCGATGAGGTCCTCCTTGGAGATGCGCTTCTGGTTGACGTAGGTGCCGTTGCGGCTGTCGAGGTCGATGATGACGAAGTTGCCGTTGTCATAGCGGATCGTGCAGTGCCGGGCCGACAGGTATGAGTCCGTCACGACGATGTCGCAGTTGGCCGCGGTCCCGATGACGTTCTTGCCCTCGAAGAGCCGGAAGTCCATCCCCTGGTGATTCCCGTTCTGCGCCACGATCCAGCCGACCACCGACCGCCGCGTCTCCTGCTCCAGCGCCCGGATGTCGATCGCCTGCGTCCGCTCCTGGCCTCCGCCCGCGCTGCCGTAGTTCGCCATCCCACCCGCCGCCTGCATCCCCCCGCCCGTCGGCGCCTGCGCCGCGGCGGGCGCCTGAGCGGACCACTGCCCGCCACCACCGCCACCGCCACCGCCGGCGCTGGGCGGCTGGGTGAGCCACTTGGAGTTGACCTTGGGCGCGTTGGCCTGAGCGGCGCCCCCTTGAGGCGCGACACTCTGGCCTGCGCCGCTCTGGGGCGCACTTTTGTTGGCCGGGGCTTGCTGCTGAGAGGAGGAGGCGGCGGGGCTGGCCTTGTCGTCGCTCTTGCCGTTCCTGAAGGCGCCGTTGATCGCCTTGTTCTGAGCGGCGAAGACCTTCCTGTCAGCCTGTGACATTGCGTCTGTCGCCTTGGACTGGACGCGCCCGATCGTGTTGCGGCGGATGCCGGCCTCCAGGTTGCGCCGGTACTCAGCCCCCTTGCGCTCGAATATGTTGCCAAAGAACATCTTGAAGATATCCATCGAGCGCCCTCACGGCTGAACGGCGCGCTGGATCCCTGGTGCCCAAGGTGGCCCTGGATCCCCACGCCGCGTCCACTGCGCCAATACCCATGTTAAACCGGTCCAGGGAGGCCGGCAAGCCCAAGGGCCGCTGATGCAACATACAGGCGGAGGCGATCAATCCAGAGGCCCGCAGGCCGACCCCCCTTGACGGCGCCCTGGCCCGCTGCGCGCGGCGAGGCGCTACGGGATCAGCCCGATGTGCTTGCCCCTGACCCACCCGACCGTCTCCTCCACCAGCCTGATCCGCACCCAGCCGTCCGCGCGGCGCTCCAGCACCCGGACCTGCGCCCCGCGGTAGAGGTCGGCGTGCTGGCGCGACGCAGACGCCGACGTCGGCGTCTCGCTCATCGACACCCTCGCGTCGAGCACCACCCCGACCTCGATCCTCGCCAGCGCCGCCGTCCGCCCCGCCAAGGCCCCGCCCAGCGCCAGCAGCGCCAGCCCAGCGACCCCCGCCAGCACCACCACGACGTCGCGGCGGCTCCCGCGCCCCATCCTCCGGATCAGCGCCAGCAGCGCGAAGAAGATCACGTTGAAGATCACCAGGGGCGCAGCCAGCTCCCGCTGCGTCCAGCGCGTCAGCTGCCGCCTCCAGAAGAGCCCATCGGGATCGCCCTCGGTCAGCTTCCCGTGGGTCTTCTGCTTGAGCCGCGCCACCCGGACCCGCTGGCGCGTCACCTCCAGGTTGTGCCCGATGGCCGCGTCGCGCGGCGCCAGCAGCCGCGCGCGCTCCAGCGCCCAGATCGCCCGACCGGGCTCGCCCGCCTGAGCCCAGGCCGTCCCGAGGTTGTAGAGCAGATCGGCCGAAGGCCCCCGCGTGCTCAAGAGCACCTCATAGCGGCGGGCCGCCTCGGCCGGGTCTCCACGCCCGAAGGCCTCCGCCGCCGGCCCCCCCTCCCCCTTGAGCAGCTCCGGCGCCAGCGCCACCGGCGGCTCGGCCAGCGCCACCGACGACCCCAGCGAGCCCACCATCAGGCCAGCCCACAGCGCCAGGGCGCCCACGGCGCGATGCGTCCCCGAGTGCCTCAGAAGCCATTTGGAAATGAAAGGCCGAGTTGTGGGAGGGCGAAAGGGGTCAGATGTGGATTGGACGAGGAAGGACTGGGGCAGCGCCCCGTCCGACCGAGTCCGAGAGCGCTGATTGGTTTGAGGGACCGAGGTCGTCGAGGCCGACAGGGTCGAGGCCAAGGAGGAGAGCGCAGGCGGGCCTTTGGCCCGTCGAGCATCGACGACGACGGCATCGGCTCTGTCGGACCGATGACCGACGGG
>SYOX01000078.1 GCA_005804885.1 Pseudomonadota bacterium | reverse complement strand
TCGTCGTCGTCGTCGTCGTCGTCGGCCTTCTCGTCGTCGTCGTCGTCGTCGGCCTTCTCGTCGTCGTCATCGTCGTCGTCGGCCTTCTCGTCGTCGTCATCGTCGTCGTCGGCCTTCTCATCGTCGTCATCGTCATCGTCGGCCTTCTCGTCGTCGTCGGCCTTCTCGTCGTCGTCGTCGGCCTTCTCGTCGTCGGCCTTCTCGTCGTCGGCCTTCTTCTCATCGTCGGCCTTCTCGTCGCCTTCGGCCTTCTTCTCGTCGGATGTGTTGTCGGCCTTCTCTTCGTCCTTGCTGCCGCCGGGACAAGCGCTCAACACAAAACCGAAGGCAGCCAACATCGCCACCAACCACAAGTTCAGTCGCGTCATCTCTCTCCCCTCCGTTGGTAAGGTGCCTGGCCATGCTTCAAGTGGCCACCACACCTCCCCTGAATAGGAACTGGGCTCCCGAAGCCTTTACTGGACCTCGACGACTTCTGGCTGGCCCCCCATTACAAAATGAGGTGGCCTTCTCAAAAAGGTCTTGGAGAGGATCCTCTCCTTGTCTTCGGCCCGACGAATACTCCGCCTTTCTAGACCCCTTGGTGCGATGCTGTCAACCAGCACCTTCACCGCGCAGGACCCCGCGCCGTCCCGTTGACGGTGTTGACAGCGCCTTGCGAGGCAGACAATGTCCGCCCTGCGCCTCGGGAGCCCCAAACCCCCTGGCCAGGCGATGTGCCTTCCAACAACACCCCGAGCGGCCTTCTTCCAGAGCAATGATATCACCCCATCAGCTCATCAAGGCCTTCGGGCACCGCCCCACCAAGACCCTCGGGCAGCACTTCCTCACGGATGAGGGCGCCCTTGGGAGGATCGTGGCCGCCGCCGGTCTGACCCCTTTGGATGTCGCCCTTGAGGTAGGTCCGGGGCCTGGCGTCCTGACCTGCCGCCTGCTGGCCACCGGCGCGCGGGTCGTCGCGATCGAGAAAGACCGCCGCGCCGTTGCCTTTTTGCGCGACGAGCTGCCCGCGCTCATCGGGGTCGAGGCCGCGTCCCGCCTGACCCTCCTCGAAGGCGACGCCCTCCATCTGGACCCCACCGAGGCCCTCGCCGCGCTGGCCCCTCCCCCTTACGTCGCCGTCGGCAACCTCCCCTACAACGTCGGCACCGCCATCCTCATGGGCCTGCTCGACCGCGCGCCGATGTGGTCCCGCGCCGTCCTCATGTTCCAGCGCGAGGTGGCCCAGCGCCTCGTCGCGGCCGCCGGATCGAGAGCCTACGGGAGCCTCTCGCTGGCCGTCCAGGCCGTCGTCGACGCCGAGATCATCGACACGCTCTCCCCGATGAGCTTCTCGCCCCCCCCTCGCGTCCACTCCAGCGTCGTCCGCCTCTCCACGCCGAGCCTGCCCCCCGTCCCTCCAGACCTGCGCGCCCCCTTCGACCGCGTCTGCCGCGCCGCCTTCTCCACCCGCCGAAAGACCGTCCTCAACGCCCTCAAGGGCGCCCTGCCCCGCGCGCCCGCCGACCAGATAGTCGCCGCCCTCGACGCCGCCGGCATCCCCCCTGGTCTTCGCCCCGAGCAGATCGACCTCCCCCGCTTCGTCGCCCTGACCGCAGCGCTCGCCCCGCTGCTGTGAAAAGCAACGCCTCCCCCTTCCCCGTTGTCGCCCTCAACACCTTCTGAGCGATCGCGCCCCCTCGCAGCCCTGTTTTCAAGTGGAACAGACCTTGCTCTTTGTGATGTGGCATCGGCTCGGGGTCCACCCAGACCCCGGCGGCCAGATTTGAATCGACCCGGGAGCGCGCTTATGGAAGTTGTCATCGCCACAGGGCACCTCAGGACCTGCCAGCGGCTCACCGAGGCGCTGTCGAGCAGGGGGCACAAGGTCACGACGGCCTCGACCTCCGCGGACCTGCTGCGCCGCTGCCTTCGAGGCGAGGTGGGGCTGGCGCTCGTCGACATGGACCTCGGGCCGCTGTCTGGCGTGGAGCTGCTTGAGTTGATCAAGGAGGTCGACGGCGACCTCCTGCTCGTCCCGCTCGTCGGGGACAGCCACCGGGAGACGGAGTTCGCCATCAGGCGTCTTGGGGTCTTCTATTACATGCTCAAGCCCGTCGATCCCGAGGAGCTGCTGGCCCTCATGGACAGCGCGGCGAGGCGCCGCGCGGCCTCCTGAGCTTCGCGCGGCCCGCTCGCCGCCGGCCTCGGACGGCCTCCCCGGTCGCGCGTCGAGGCTTCGGCCCTGTTGTCTTCGAGGCGGTTGTCGGGCGGGCTCCCTGGTGGCGCGTCGAGGGTCAGGCGCCGGCGAGCGTCTCGGCCAGCGCCGGCAAGTCCACGCACCAGAAGGCCTCGGGCCTGGGGGTCCGGCAGTTGAGCAGGACCTTGATCCAGCGCTCGGGGAAGGCGGCGGCGCCGTGGGCGGCGCCGAGCAGCGCCCCGGCGATGCAGGCGTTGGTGTCGGTGTCGCCGCCGAGGCGCACCGTCTCGATGATGCCGGCCTCGACGCTGGGGGCGTGGAGGAGTTGGAAGAAGGCGTTCTGGAGGGCCTTGATCACCCACCCCATCTGCGCGTGGAAGTCGTCGGGGTGGTTGCCCTCGGCGGCCGCGGCGATCGCGCCCAGGACGCCGGAGGCGTGGGCGGCGGGCCGGCTGGCGGCGAAGGCGAGCGTCTCGGCGTGGAGCTGGGCGGGGTGGGCGCCGGTGCGCAGGGCCAGGGCGATCGCGAAGGTGAAGGCGACGCAGGCCTCCTGGCAGGTGGGGTTGGGGTGGCTCAGGGTCGAGTCGCGGCAGGCCAGATCGGCGAGGTCGTCGGGGGAGAGCCGCCAGCCGAAGACGGCCAGCGGGCTCTGCCGCATCAGCGAGCCGTTGGCCTGGCTGGAGGAGGAGGCGCGGGCGCGGACGGAGGCGGCCAGGCCAGGGCCGGCGGCGGCGGGGCGGCCGAAGGCGGCGGCGGTGGTGGTGCCGATGTCGAAGGGGCGGCTGTGATACCAGCCGACGTAGGCGGCGGCGACGGCGTCGTCGTCGAAGCGGCCGTCACGGGCCAGCGTCCGGGCCAGGGCGAGGGCCAGCTCGGTGTCGTCGGTGATCTGGCCTGGGAGCAGGTCGAAGGGTCCGCCGCCGATGAGGTCGAGGACGCCGTTGGGGAAGTCGCGGGCGATGCGGGCGCGGGTCTGGAATTCGACGGTGGTGCCGAGGGCGTCGCCGCAGGCCTGTCCGAGGAGGGCGCCGCGGGCGCGGTCGAGGATCGCGGGGGTCAGGGGGATTTCCTGGTGCATGGGTGCTCCGTGGTGGTTCGGGTCGAGATCGGGAGTCAACGGGCCGCGAGAGCGCAACAATCCTGTATGCTGGAGCCAGGCGCGCGGGTCTACTGGCGCCGCACCTTGAATGTTGTTAGAGAGAAGGTCGGACGTCGAAGCCATGGGGAGCTGGATGATGGAGCGCGACAATCACCTGTGTACCGCGCGCCGCGCGCTGGCGCTGGCGCTCCTGCTCGGGCTGGCGGCCTCCCTGGTGGCTTGCGCCGATGAGAAGGGGGCCAACCAGCTGCCGGTGTTCACGAGGCTGCCGGGGGAGGTGCTGGTCCAGGTCGGCGAGGCGGTGGATCTGACGGTGACGGCGGAGGATCCGGACGGGGGTTCGGTGACGCTGTCGCTGGAGGTGGCGCCGGAGGGTGCCGAGTTCATCGCGCCTTCGGGGCTTGGGCGCTTCCACTGGGCGCCGCTGGCGAGCGACGCGGCCAGGAGCCACGAGGTGGTCTTTGCGGCGCGGGACGCCAGCGGGGGTCGCTCGACGGCGCGGCTGTTGATCGAGGTGGAGGCGGCCGACGGCTCGCCGCGCTTCGTGAGCCCGCCGCAGCGGGTGCTGGATCTGGCGCGCTCGGACACGCTGGTGGCGCAGATCCAGGTCAAGGACGACGACTCGACGGAGGTCGCCCTGAGCCTGGATCAGCCGCCCAAGGGGATGGTGCTGGTGCAGACGAGCGACAAGGACGGGGAGCTGACCTGGACGCCGAGCCCGGAGCAGATCGCCACGCAGTCGGTGTGGACGGCGACGCTGGTGGCCGACGACGGCACGGGCGGGCGGGCGACGCAGACCCTGAGCGTGATCCTGATCGCGAAGGAGGACTGCAGCCAGGATCAGCAGGGCCAGTGCGGCTGCGCGCCGCCGCTCATCAGCCACGAGCCGCTGCCGGATCAGCGCCGGATCGAGGATTACACGGTCGTGTCCAACATCACCGACAGCGAGAGCAAGGTGGTCGAGGCGACCCTCTTCTACACCGACGGCGATCCGGAGGATCTGGACGGCTACACCTCGCTGGAGATGGCCCAGGAGGGGGCGCGCTTCTCGGCCCCGATCCCGAACCCGCTGCTGGCGCAGGGTCAATCCAGGCTCTTCTCCTATTTCATCTGCGCGCGGGACAACGACGATCCCAACGGGGAGACCTGCGACAACGTCGTGTGCGTGCCGCAGGATCGGAAGTTCGGCTTTACGGCCTTCGCGCCGGGCGACGCGGACTCGTGCCGCGCCGACATGCGAGAGCCCAACGACGCGCCGAGCCAGGCGAGCTTCGTGGTGGGGGGCTTTGCCAGCAACCTGACGATCTGCGCGGGCGACAAGGATCTCTTTGGCGTCCCGGTGCAGGCCGGGGACAGCGTCGAGGCGCTGATCACCTACACGGCGGCCAACGGCAACCTCAAGCTCAGGCTCCTGGCCCCTGACGGGCAGACCCTCATCGAGGAGCAGGACGCGCCAGGGGACGAAGAGTTCATCGCCAGCGGCCCGCTGCCGAGCGCCGGGACCTACCTGCTGGAGGTCTCCGGGGCGCAGAACAGCTACGACCTGCTGCTGGACGTCGTCCGCGCCGACGTCGGCCCGTGCGACGACGCCTTCGAACCCAACGAGAGCGCCCAGCAGGCCGTGCCTCTGGAGCCGGACGCCTACGAGGGGCTGTCGATCTGCGAGGGCGACAGGGACGTCTTCGCGGTGGCGGTGCGGCCCGGCGACGAGCTGAGCGCGACGATCTTCTTCGAGCACGCCGTCGGCGACCTGGACATGGTGCTCTACGCGCCCGGCGACGGTCGGGTGTTGAGCCGCTCGGTGTCGGTGACGGACAACGAGGTGGTCAGCCACCGCCTCTTCGAGCGCGCCGGGGACGCGATCGTCGAGATCACCGGCTTTGGCACGGACGCGGCGCCCTACGATCTGCTCGTCGAGGTCAGCGGCGGCAACGGCGACCAGTGCTCGCCCGACGCCAGCGAGCCGAACGACTCCGTGGCCCAGGCCACCCGGATCGTCAACGGGGACGCGCGCTCGTTGCGCATCTGCGCCAACGAGCAGGACTTTTTCGTGCTGGCCCTCGACGAGGGCGAGCGGGCGGAGGTGTCGATCGCCTTTGACGCCACCTCGGATCTCGATCTCTTCTTCCTGGCGCCGGACGGCGCGGAGACCTTGACGAGCTCGGAGGGCGTGGACGGGACGGAGGTGGTGCGGTGGACGGCCCTCGAGGCGGGCAACCATTTTGCGACGGTGATCGGCTTTGAGGGCGACGAGGGCGACTACGACCTGTCGGTCAGGACCTGCGACAACGACCAGGACGATCCCAACGATCTGCCGGAGCTGGCCTCGCCGATGGTCAACGGCGCCTTCGAGCGCCGGCTGTGCCTGGGCGAGCAGGACTGGTACGCGCTGCGCGCCCCGGCCGGCGCGGTGGTCATCGTCGACATCGACGCCCCCAACATCGAGGGGCTTGAGGCGGTGGTCCTGGCCGAGGACGGCCGGACGGTCGTCCAGCGGCTGGCGCGCGAGGGGGCGATCCTGTCGTCGATCTTCGAGGTTCGAGAGGCCCGCACCCTCCTGCTGAGGGTGGGCACCAGCGACCCCTCGGGGCCAACCCGGGACTACGAGGTGCTGGTGGACATCGATTGAGCGCCCGCCCGAGCGCGCGCTCCCGCCGCCATGCGGCTTGTGACCGCCGACATCGGCCGCTCAGGGCGTGGGCGCAGGCGACCTTGAGGCATGGGATCGGCCGCGTCGCTGTTGCAGGCACCTGAAGGGCGGTGGTATCTCGGCGGGGGGAAGAGGAGGGGAGCAGAGTTCATGTTTGGGATGGGTTGGTTCGAGATCCTGGTGATCCTGGTGCTGGCGCTGGTGGTGCTTGGCCCGGAGAAGCTGCCAGGGATCGCGCGGACGGCGGGCAAGATGATGCGGCAGCTCCGCCGAGCGACCTCGGATCTGCGCCAGGCCATCGATCTGGAGGGGATGCGCGGGGATCTGGCGCTGGAGCGGCCGCGCGGGCGGGACCCTTACGCGGGGCTGGCCGATGAGGAGTCCTCCTGGAGCGCCCGCTCGAAGGACTCGGATCTGAAGGCCTCGATGGATGGCCACGATCCCGACGAGGACAGCTTCGAGGGCAGCTTCCCGGTCCACAGGCACCACGGCGATCTCTACACCCCCCCTGCGTCGCTGGAGGCGGCTCGCCGCAGCCCGGCGGCCGCAGGTTACGGCGTCCAGGGCCAGCGGCGGGCGATCACGGGCGCGATCGAGGCGGTGCCGATCGCGGATCTGGCGCTGGATCCGCACGCCGTGCACGTCGCCGCCGTCAACACGCCCGCGCTGCACCTGCTCGGCGGCGTCCGCGAGGTGCCGGTTCAGGGTGGGATCGCGGCGCGGCTGGCCGAGCTGGAGGCCGAGCGGCGCAGGGCCGCCACGCCGAAGATCAAGGCCGTGGCGATGGCGCCGGTCGAGGCCTCGGGCGTCGAGGGCGCGCAGATCCGCCGCGCCGCGATCGTGGCGCCTCCGCTGGCGCTCCTCGGCGGCGTCAAGGCGGTCGCGCTCAAGATCCCCGAGGGCCTCCTGGCGACCCACGCGGCGATCGAAGGGTCGATCGAGGGGCCGACCGAGGAGGAGCCCGTCGAGGCCTCGCCGCTTGAGGGCGCGCCCTTGGAGTCGCCTGTCGAGGCGGCGGCAGGCGGGCCGCTGCCGGAGGTCGACGGCGATCCCTTCGTCGACGCGGGGTTCGAGGAGCCTGAGGTCGCCGTCCATGCGGCGGTCGTCGAGGAGCGAGCGCGCTGATGGTGAAGAAGGGTCAAGAGAACATCGAGGAGAGCCGGGCGCCCTTCGTCGAGCACCTCTCGGAGCTTCGCAAGCGCGTCATCATCTGCATCGTCGCCATCGGGGTCGGCTTCGGGCTGTCGTGGACGTGGGTGGAGCAGATCTTCAACTTCCTGCTTGAGCCGCTGCGGCAGGCGGCGTCGAGCCCGGAGATGGCCAACATCCACCACCGGGGCTTGACCGAGCCCTTCTTCGTGTTGCTCAAGACGGCCATCTTCACCGGCGTGATGCTGGCCATCCCCGTGATCCTGCACCAGATCTGGAAGTTCGTCGCGCCGGGGCTCTATCCCGACGAGCGCAAGGTCGCGCTGCCCTTCGTGATTACGGGCACGACCTCCTTCCTGATCGGGGGCGCCTTCTGCTACTTCATCATCCTGCCCTTCGGCTACAGCGCGCTGCTGAGCTTCGGCCAGGAGGTCTCGACGCCCGAGCTGATGATGGAGGAGTACCTGAGTTTGACGACGAAGATGATCCTGGCCTTCGGGGCGATCTTCGAGATGCCGCTGGTGACGACCATGCTGGCGAGGCTGGGGCTGGTGACGCACCGCCAGATGCTCGATGTGTGGCGCTACGCGCTGGTGGGCTGCTTCATCATCGGGGCGATCCTGACGCCGCCGGACGTCGTCAGCCAGCTGCTGCTGGCCATCCCCATGATGTTCCTCTACATGATCTCGGTCGGCTGCGCCTGGGCCTTCGCGCCGCGCAAGGCGGTCGAAGACGCGCCGGACAAGCCTCCGGCAGCTTGAGGGGTCGGGCGCGGCGCTTGTGAGCGCGGGGGTGTTTTGTTAGTGTCGGCTCCCTTGAGGGTAGAGGCCATCTGTATCAGCGGTCATGGGGGGAGCGATGAGTCTGAAGTTGAGCGCCGCGGCGCCGAAGGCGGCCGAGGCCGACGTGCTTGCATTGCTGGTGAGCCACGAGGGTTGGGCGGCGCAAGCCCAGGCCCAGCTCGGGGGTGATTTTGGCGTCGGGCTGGTGGAGCTGGCGCAGGCCGAGGGCTTCGAGGGTCGGCCCGGCCAGCAGTTCACGGCGCCGAGCTTCGGCGCGCTGTCGGCCCGCCGCGTGCTGTTGCTGGGCATCGGCGACGAGGCGCTGCCTCACGACATGATCAAGGATGTGGGCGGGCGGGCGGCCAAGGCCGCTGCTTCAACGCGGGCGACGAGCCTGGCGGTGTGGGCGGCCTGGGAGGGCGGGGCGCTCGGGGCAGATGCCGCGCGTGCAGCGGCGCTGGTCGGCGAGGGGATGGCGCTCGGGGCCTACCGCTTCGATCGGTACATGTCGGTCAAGGAGGGAGAGACGCCGAGGCGGCTCACGTCGTTCGCGCTGCTGGCCGGCGATCACGGCGCTGCGCTCGACGGCGTGGTGGCGCGGACCGAGGCGTTGGTGGCCGGCGTGTTGCTGGCCCGCGATCTTGGTAATGAGCCGCCGCAGGTCTGCACGCCGGACTACCTGGCCGACGCGGGTCGTCGGCTGGCCGAGGCGCACGGCTTCGAGGCGGTGATCCTTGATCGGGCGCAGATCGACGCCAAGGGGATGAACCTGCTCTCGGCGGTGGGCCGCGGCAGCGACATCGGGCCGCGCTTCATCCACCTGAAGTACACGGGGGCCGGGGAGATCGGGCGGCGGCTGGCCTTTGTCGGCAAGGGCGTCACCTTCGACACGGGCGGCTACAGCCTGAAGATCTCGGGCTCGATGGTGGGGATGCACCTGGACATGTGCGGCGCGGCGGCGGTGTTCGGCGCCGCCGAGACGATCGGGCGGCTGGCGCCCGCCGGGGTGGAGATCCACTTCATCGTCCCGACGGCCTCGAACATGGTCAGCGCCGGGGCCTTCACGGTCAACGAGATCATCCGGGGCTACGGGGGCAAGACGGTCGAGATCACCAACACGGACGCCGAGGGGCGGCTGCTGCTGGCCGACGCGCTGGCCTACGCCAGCGAGCTGGGGGTGGACGAGATCGTGGACCTGGCGACGCTGACGGGGGCCTGCGTGGTCGCTCTGGGCGAGCAGTACTCGGGGCTCTTCAGCAACGACGACGCGATGGCCGGGCGGATCACGGCGGCCTCGAAGGCGGCCGGCGAGCGGATGTGGCACATGCCGCTGGACGCGAAGCTGCGCGACAAGCTCAAGTCGCCGGTGGCCGACATGAAGAACGCCTGCACGGATCGCTGGGGCGGCGCCATCACCGCCGCGCTCTTCTTGAAGGAGTGGATCGGCGACAAGCGCTGGACCCACCTCGACATTGCCGGGCCGGCCTTCCTGGAGAACGACTCCCCCATCGGTCAAAAGGGCGCCAGCGGCGTCGGCGTGGCGACGCTGGTCGGCTACACCCTCGGAACCTGAGCATCCAACGCGGCGGCACCGACATGTTCACGATCACCGTCAAGGACAGCGCTGGACACGTCAAGACCCACACCTTCGACGACGTTGTTCAGGAGGTCAACATCGGTCGAGGCGACAGCAACGACATCGTCCTGCCGCTGGGCAATGTCTCCCACCAGCACTGCCGCATCCGCCTGTCCTCGGGCGTCTTCGTCGCGCTGGACCTGGGCAGCACCAACGGGACCCTGGTCAACGGCCACAAGCTCGACCAGGCCCAGGTCGTCGGCCCGAACGACGCCATCCAGGTCGGCAACTTCACCTTGAGCCTGGACGCGGCCCCTCCCGCCGGCCTGGACGCCCAGCGCCTCCCCGTCGCCCTCATGCGGCGAGGCGGCATCTTCACCCAGATGGACACCCTCGCGCCCCAGCACGTGCGCGTCGAGGCCCACGTCGTCGGCCCCTGCGTCAGCGTCCACCTCACCCAGCGCTTCGAGGCCCCCCGCCGCCGCTGCCAGAGCGCCACCTACGTGCTGCCGATGGGGCGCGGCGACGTGCTGACGGGCTTCCAGGCGCGCCTGAGCGACAGGCTCATCGACAGCCGCATCCAGGCCACCTCGGACGCGTCCCCCTTCGACTTCGCCCAGCGCCGCCCCGGCCTGCTGGCCTCAAGCCTCGGCCACCTCGACACCGACGAGGTGGTCGAGGTCAGCGTGCGCTACGTCTGCGCGCTGCGCTGGCACCAGGGCGCGCTGCGCCTCTCGCTGCCCGCTGCCCTGGCGCCCCCCCCGGTAAACCCTCGCCGAGGCACCGAGCCGGGCTTCCTGGCCGAGATCCACATCCACGCCCCCCAATGGCTGCGCACCCTGACCTCGCCCTCGGGCCTGCCCTTCTCGTTTCAGTGCGATCCCGAGCGCATGGTGGCGACCTTCGCGCGCGATCGACCCGGGCTGGACGACGAGGTGGCCCTGCTCATGACCCCCCGCGAGGCCCACCAGCCGGCGGCCTGGGCCGCGCGCGGCGCCAAGGGCGAGGAGATCGCGATCGTCCACTTCGCCCCGCCGGTCGAGCCGCGCGCCAGGCCCGTCGACGTCCTCTTCATGCTGGACTGCTCGGACGCGCTCCTGGGCGAGCCCTTCGAAAACGCCCAGCGGGCGCTGAGCGCCTGCCTCGACACCCTCGGCCCCCAGGACACCTTCAACATCCTCTGGTTTGGCGGACACTTCGCCTCGCTGTGGGCCTCGGGCGTCCCCGCCGACGCCTCCAACAAGGCCGACGCCCAGCAGGCCATCGAGAAGGCCACCCCGTCGATGGGGGGCAATGACCTGGCCTCGGCGATCCAGCAGGCGCTCTCGATGTCCCAGCAGGGTCGGCGCAGCGCGCTGGTCCTGTTGACCAGCGGGGGCGCCCGCGACGCCGAGCGCTCGCTGGCGCTGTGCGGCCACTGCCGGGGCCACATCCAGCTGGCGATCCTCGGCGTCCACGCGCGCGCCAACGCCCACCTCCTGCTGGACATGGCCGAGGTCGCCGACGGGCACGCCGCCTTCCTCGACAAGGGCGAGCGGCCGGAGGACGCCGCCGCCCGCGTGATGGGCTGGGTCGGCGGCGAGCCCCTGACGGACGTGCGCGTCGCCTGGGGCGCGGCGAGCGTCGAGCAGGCGCCCAGCGCTTGCCCGCCCTTGCGCGGCGGCGGCCACATGGTCGTCCTGGGCAAGATGCACGGCGCCACGCCCAGCGCGGTGACGGTCCTGGCCTCGAAGCGCTCCTGGGAGGTGCCGGTGCTGCCCGTCGTGCTGCCCGACAACAACCCCTTCAGCGCGCTGTGGGCCAGCGCGACCATCCACGATCTGGAGTCCCGAGCCACCGCGCAGCGCGCCGCCTCCCCGGACGACCGGATCATGCGCCTGTCCGTCCACCACGGCGTCCTCTCGAACCAGACCGAGCTGGGCACGGCCTCGAACCGCCCCATCACGCTGACGCGCCGCTGGGACAGGTGGAGCCCCGAGGTCCATGACGCGCGCTCCGAACCCGAGCGCCAGCAGCCCGTGCTCACCCTCGACGGCCCCCCGCCCGCCGCCCAGCGCCAGGCCCCGGTCATGACCACCGGCCCGCTCCCGCGCAAGGCCATCGCCGACCTGGGCTTCAAGGCCCGACTCTCCTACACCGACAGCGGCGGCGAGCAGCGCGTGGTCCACATCTCCAAGGACTTCCCCGAGGTGACCCTCGGGCGCAACCCCGGCAGCGTCATCCGCGTCAACAACCTCACCGTCTCGCGCGCCCACGCCCGATTCCTGCTCATCGGCAACACCTTCACCCTCTTTGACCTCAACAGCTCCCACGGCTCCTTCGTCAACGGCCAGCGGATCACCAGCCAGGAGATCCACCCCGGCGACCACATCCGCTGCGGCGACCTGGACCTGAGCTTCGAAGTGGACGCGATGGGCAGGGGCGAAGGGCTCCCCGCCCTGACCGACGAGAACCCCATGCTGATCTCGCCCGAGAGCCAGATCGACGCCCACGAGCTCAAGGCCCTGCTCAAGAAGTCCTGGGATCAGCAGCGCGAGGACGCCGGGCGCCTCAAGACCGCCGAGGCCGAGCTTGAGCGCAGCCGCGACGAGCACCGCAGGCTGATCGTGGAGCTCCACCAGGCCCAGAGCGCGCTGCGCCAGGGCCACGACGCCCACGCCATCGACAACCTCCAGCGCGACCTGGCCCTGACCCGCCAGGAGCGCGACTCCATGGGGCTGCTGATCGACGACCTCAAGCGCTCCATCCAGCGCTGGGACGCCTCCCAGGCCCTCGCCGAGCAGGAGCTCCAGCTCGACCTCGACGGCGGGCTCTTCGAGGACCTCGACGGCTCCACAACCTCCCTCTACAGCCCCGCAGCTGGGATCCAGGGGGACTGGCTCCATCTGCTCCTGGCCACCCAGCAGCCCGACGGCAGCTTCCCCCGCAGCGACGCCCTGCTGCGCTGGCTCGGGCCCCACCTCGACGCGATCATCGACGCGTGCCAGCGCCACGGCGACGCCCTCGTGATGACCCAGGTCCTGATCTCGCTGCTGACCACCGACGTGATCGAGCGCGCCGCCGACTGGGGGCCTGCCGTCGAGCGCGCCAGCGCGTGGCTCGCCCGACAGCCTGTCGCCCTCGACGTCAACCCGCTGCTGGGGCGCCCCCCCTGACTACACCGGCTGACCGGCGCGACGCCGCCAATACCTGCCCCGAGGCGACCGTCATCATGTCCAGAACCTGCCTTGAGCTCACCCTGCTCGCCCTCCTCATCGGAGGCATGGCCGCCTGTCACGAGATCGAAGGCTTCGACAGCGCCGCCTTCGTCTGCCCCGACGGCCTGAACGCCTGCGGCGGCGCCTGCGTCCAGGACGCCATCGATCACTGCGGCTCGACCTGCGCCATCTGCCCGGCCCCCGGCCCCAACAGCGCCGCGCAGTGCCTCGACGGGCAATGCGCCTACGGCTGCCTGGGCGACTTCGGCGACCCCAACGGCGACCAGGCCCTCGGGAACCAGGGCGACGGCTGCGAGTGCGCCAAGACCAACGGCGGCATCGAGACCTGCGACGGCGTGGACAACAACTGCGACGGCGCCGTCGACGAGGGCGTCAAGAACGGCTGCGGCGGCTGCGAACTCCTCAATGGCGCGCCGGGTGAAATCTGCGGCCAACAGTGCGACAACCCCGGCATCTGGGCCTGCCGCGGCCAGGACCTGATCGTCTGCCAGGGCGAGGGCGTCAACGGCTGCGGCGGCTGCGACCTCGTCGACTTCGTCCCCGACGAGGCCTGCGGCATCTGCGGGATCGCCAGGTGCCAGCCGAACCTCGATCTGCTGTGCATCGAGGAGACCACCACCTTCTTCTTCGATGGCGACAACGACGGCTTCGGCGCTGACCCCGACGACTTCATCGAGCAATGCGAGGGCGACGCCCCAGAGGCCAATTACACCGCGCAGGAGCTGGGCGACTGCAACGACGGCGACCCGGATCGCCACCCCGGCGCCCCACAGCGCTGCAACAGCCTCGACAACGACTGCGACGGCTCCACCGATGATTTCAACAGCTGCCCGCTCCAGCTCGGCGTCTGCCTCGGCTCAAGGGTCCCCTGCAACTCGAACGACCTCACCTGCGACGACACCCTCTACAGGACGCTCAACGGCGGATTCGAAGGGGACGACGAGGTGAAGTGCGATGACCGCGACAACGACTGCGACGGGCTCACCGATGAAAACTGCTGCCCGCCGGACCAGGACGCCTTCCTCGTCCCGGCCCCCAACGACCCCACCCATCCCCAGACCTCGCCAGCCATGGCGCTCACTCCCAACGGCGACGCCGTGCTGGTCTGGCACGAGCTCGGCGACCTCTTCACCGCCAGCCTCAGCCCCCAGGGCGCGCTGCTCAAGCTCCGCACTCGACTCGACCAGGGCGACACCTCCAACGTCCAGATCGTCACCTCGAACCAGCCGCCCGGCTTCCACCTGCTCTACAAGAAGTCCGGCAGGCTCGTCTGGGCCTTCCTCGACTCGGAGGGCATGCGACGAAACCCCACCGGCCTGCCCGACAACACTCTGGACGCCACCATCACCTCGCTGGGCGACCTCAACAAGGCCCTCGCCCTCTGGTCCAGCTTCGACCAGATCAACACCCACACCATCACCGCCGAGGAGTTCGGCGAGGGCGGCGGCAACGGCCGCCAACCCTTCATCGGCCTGCCCATCAACCCGAAGTCGCTGCGCGCCACCGTCGGCCTCGATCCCCACCGCGCGCTGGTCGCCTGGCACGACGCCACCAACGCCCTCATCCAATGGCTCTTCTACGACGGCCAGGAGGTCAATGTCGACGAGACTCCCCCCGAGCGCATCCGCATGAGCGCCCAGATCCCCGCCCCCTCGCCGGCCCTCCTGACCCACGCCGACCAATACCTCCTGGCCTTCTTCGACACCGACGTCATCAAGATCCTCGTGCTCGACAACCAGGGGCAGCCCGTCGGCATACCCCTGACCTACCCCACGGCCCTGGGCCGCGAGCTGGTCGCCTTCCCCGTCGGCGACCGCCGCGCCGCCCTGGCCTGGATCACCACCGAGGGCGAACGGAGCACCCTGAAGCTGGTCGTCGTCGAGTTGGGCGAGGATCCCTTGATCGACCCCAACTCCTTCAAGAACCTCGGCGCCTTCCGCGACATGTCCCCCCAGCCCCTCGCCGTCTCCCCCGGCCCCGCCACCACCTCGCCGACCTTCAAGTGGTTCGCCGTCGCCGCCGACAGCAAGCCCGAAACAAGCGCCGCCGAGCGCGTCCGGCTTCGCCTCTTCAACGCCAAGGGCGATCCCATCTGCTTCCTGCCCTGATGACCCCAGGCGCTTGACCCCAGGATCGCCGCCCAGGCCAGGCCGCCCCAGGCTCGCGCCCGAGGCGAGCGGGCTCTCTGTCCCTGAGCGGCCGAGGGCGCTCGGCGCTATTGCGCCTTGCCCTGGACGGCGGTGGCCCGCTCCATGACCTCCCCCTGGCCCTGGCCGAGGGCCTCGCGCAGCACCAGCCGGGTGTCGACGCTCCAGGCCGGGCTGCCCTCTGGGGCGTCCTCGGGCAACATGAAGGCGAAGGCGATCTCGTCGTGCTCGCCGGCCTGAAGGCGGGTGTCGAGGAGCACTCGGGTCGCATCTCCGGGCGCGGCGACGATCTGACCCGAGGCGTCGGCCAGGACGCGCGCGTAGATGATGCCCGGCTTGCCGGCCTGATCTGCGCCGGCGAAGTCGGGCAGCGTCGGCCCGCGCACGAACTGGAGCGGCTGGCCCCAGCCGTCCTCGGCGCCGACCTCCAGCACGATGTTCCTGCCCGCCGCGCCCGAGGGGGATCGGTGGCCCGCGCCGTAATTGAGGATCTTGACGGTGGCCACCAGCATTGAGCGGTAGGTGTCGACGTCGACCCAGAGGCCCATCGTGTTCTCGCGGGCTGTCTTGGGGGGGGTGTCGAGCCACGCGTGCATCGACACGAGATCTGGGCTCGCGACAGCAGACGCAAGAACCCCTGGTGGCGCGGCGAGGGCGGGCGCGGGGTTGCGGCGCTCCTGCTGGAGGTGGCAGGTCAGGCAGGTGCGCCCGTGGCCCTCATCCTCCTGCGGGATGATGCGCTGCCACTCCGCGAACTCAAGCGCGGTGCTGTCGATGGGCAGCAGGTCTGCGAAGCCGCGCTTCAGGCCCTCGCCGGAGCCGCGCCGCAGCGCCTCGATGGGGATGTCGGGGTAGACGGCCAGCGCGTCCCAGGGGGCGACCGGCGAGGCCGAGGCGTGACAGGGGCGGCAGGTCTCCAGATCGACGGCGGAGGCGGGGTCGGGCCGGTCCTGGGGGTAGGAGTCGCCGCGATGGCCGCACGCTGGCCCTGCGGCCAGGGCGAGCAGGAGCAGGGCCAGGAGCAGCGTGGCGCCTTGAGCGGGGCCTTGGTGGAGGGGGCTCGGGGCCGCCTTGGCGGAGCGGCGCTCAGAAGCGGTTGAGAAACTCCAGGCCGTCGTTGTGGGGGTCCAAAGCAGCCATCTGCGGCTCGGGCTCAGTCGGGCGGGGCGCTGCTCCAGCCCTCCATCACCTAATACACATTTGTCAACTTTTTCACTACCACAAATCGTACTTTCATGTCTCAATCGCTTCTCAATCGCCCTTGAGCAGCGACTCGTGGATGCTGATGTACCGCTCATAACGCCCTTGATCGATCTCGCCGGCCTGGACCGCGGCCTGGACCGCGCAGCGGATCTCGTGGATGTGAGTGCACTCTCTGAAGCGGCAAGACGCGGCGCGCTCAACGAACTCGGGGTAGAGGGTCGACAGCTCGGCGGCCTCGACCCCGAAGAGGCCGAAGGCCCGCACGCCGGGGGTGTCGACCAGCTCTCCGCCCCCGACCAGCTCCAGCAGGCGAGAGGCGGTCGTCGTGTGGCGGCCCCGGCCTATGGTCTCGTTGACGTCGCCGATGCGGCGCTCCAGGCCGGGGATGAGCGCGCAGGCCAGCGAGGACTTGCCGACGCCCGAGTGCCCGACCAGGACGCTGCGGCGGCCCGCCAGCGCCGCCTGGATGGCCTCCATCCCAGCAACCGGCCCGCGCGAGATTGTAGGGAAGACCGGGATCCCCAGCGAGGGATAGGGGGACAGGGCCTTGAGGGCCTCGCCGTCCTGGTCCAGATCGGCCTTGTTGAGGCAGATCATCGGGGCGATCCCGGCGGCGTGGGCCGCCGCGAGGTAGCGGTCGACGAGGCCGAGGCGCAGCGGCGGATCGTTCGGCGTCACGACGATGACGACGTGATCGAGGTTGGAGGCCACCACCTGGAGCCGGCCGCTGAAGTCGGGCTTGACCAGGGAGCGCTCGCGGGGCTCGACCGAGAGGATCGCCCAAGCGGGGCCCTCACCCGGCTCGGCGATCGCCTCGCAGCGCACCTTGTCGCCGACCACCACGCCGGAGCGCTTGGAGACGGAGCGGGACAGGAGGGCTCTGAAGGAGGGCGCCGAGGCGCCGGGGGAGGTCGGCTCGTCCGGCAAGCCCGGCCCGCCGGCTGCTTGAGTGTCGTCGTCGAAGCGGACCATCGCCTCGATGCCCAGCATCTCGACGACGAGGCCGAGGGGTCCCTGGGGCGCGGGCGCTGCGGGCTTGAGCCTGGGCTTGGGTCGGGCCATCTGCGGCGCTCAGCGCTTGAGGGCGGCGAGGAGCTGTCGGGCGCGGTCGACCTTGACGTCGCCCTCGCGGACGAGCTGCCCGGCGATCTGGTCGATCTGGTCGCCGGTGGCGCCGGCGGTGGCCGCGACGCTGCGGGCGTGCAGGGTCATGTGGCCGCGCTGGATGCCCTCGGTGGCCAGGGCCTTGAGGGCGGCGAAGTTCTGCGCGAGGCCGACGGCGCCCATGACGGCGCTCAGCTCGCTGGCCGTGGTGACGTCGAGGATCTTGTAGACGATCTCCAGCATGGGGTGCAGGCGGATGGGGCCGCCGACGACGCCGGCCTGGATAGGGATCTCCAGGCTGCCGAGCAGGGCGCCGCCCTCATCGAGCCGCCAGGTGGCCATGGGGCCGTAGCCGCCGGCCTGGGCGCAGAAGGCGTGGGCGCCGGCCTCGATGGCGCGCCAGTCGGTGCCGGTGGCCAGCGCCACGGCGT